>JAVBSY010000023.1:0-4599 GCA_031556475.1 Azoarcus sp. | reverse complement strand
TCCACATCTCGCAGCGCAACGGCTTCGGCCGCACCCTGCTGCACGCCGCCGACCACGGCATTCCCGCGCTCGGCTACGTCGCCAGTGCCGGCGCGCTGGCCGCCGCCCTGCGCCGGGCAGCCGACGCAGCCGGCATTCGCGTGCTCGACCGGACCGAAGTCACCCTCCCCGCACACCACCCCGCCCCGGACACCGGCACCATCGGCTTCGAACTGCGCCACCCCGACGGCGAGCGCACGACGCACGCCGCCCGGCTCGCCGCCTGCGCCGAAGGCGCGATGCGGGCCAGTGACCCCGACATCGTCGAACACAACTACGGCCAACACGCCCTCATCAGCCATGTGCGGATCGCCCCCGCGCCCGGCAGCCACACCCCCGGCCACCACCACACCGCGTTCGAACGCTTCACCGCCGACGGCCCGCTCGCGCTGCTGCCCCACGGCGCCTCGAGCTACGCCGTGGTGCACGTCGTTCCACCTGCGCGCGCCGATGAACTCCTGGCGTTGGACGACGACACCTACCTCGCCCGCATCCAGGCCATCATCGGCCCGCGCGCGCGCCTTGGCGCCGTTACCGACCGCCTGCGCTACCCGCTGCTGCTGCGCTACCGCCGCCAGCCAGTCGGCCCGCGCACCGTGTGGCTCGGCAACGCCGCGCAGACGCTGCACCCGGTAGCCGGCCAAGGCTTCAACCTCGCGCTGCGCGACGTGTGGGCGCTGGCCGAAACGCTGCTCGACCGCCACGAAACCCACAACACCGGCGATCCCGGCGCCCCCGCCCTGCTCGCCGCCTACGCACGCACACGCGGCCTCGACCGCTTCGGCACCATCCGCTTCACCGACCTGCTGGCGCGGCTCTTCGCCACCGACACGCCGCTGCTGCACCACGCCCGCGGCGCCGGGCTGCTCGCCCTCGACCTCTTCCCACCGCTGCGCCATTTCGTCGCCCGGCGCATGATGTTCGGCGCGCGCGCCTGGCCCTGATACGGATCTACAGCCGAAGCAGGCACAAGGCGCCCATCCCCTCGCGGCATCTACCCGATCCGGGCAAATCCTCGGCATGCGTTTCGATCATGGCGAACCGCTCGCCCTGGCCGCTCTCAAAGCCACCATCAAAGGCGGCAAAAAACACCCTATGCGACGGCAGGCGCGGCAATCGGCACCCCTATCGTTTTACGCGCCCCCTCGCTCTCCCTTGCCTCCGATCTGCCTGGGCGCGACCGCACCAGCCCGGCGGGTCGTTCACTCCGTCCTATGTAGTCTATAAGTTGACTGAGTAGACATGCTTCCGCACGGCCAGAACCCGATGCGCCTCCCTGGCGCTCGCGTCTGGCGGCGGTTTCCTCTTCCCGACGGGGGCGCACATGAACATTCAGGCGAACGCCGGCATACCAGCCTATTACGCCTTCAGCCCAATCGCACCGCTCGGCTCGTTGGCAAAGATCATGGGCACCGAACCGGCGCGCAATACCGCCGCGGCCCTCCCTTCTTTCCTGGTCACACTATCCAGTGTCGGCAAGGCGCTCGCGGCGGAAGAAAGCATTTTGGCAAGAATGAGAACCGACGCTCAGGAAGAACTGATCAGCGAAGTCAGCGCCGATCGGGCAGAGGCCGCGAGGGTCGCTCGGGACATAGCCTACATGCTGAGCACGATAGCCTGGGATACGAGCAATATCGCAGAGGCCGGATTCGCGACAAAACTACTGGCGACCGGGGTAGTCGTCGATGATGAATACATAAACGACTTCAACGCGGAAGCACTGGAAATCGACACGCGGCGGCGTGCGGCCTACGAAGCGCAGAGAACAGCGGGAACCGACCCCTTGCTGATTCTTGCCAGGATGATCGACTTCATCAACGCGCAGTCCCAAGGTTATCTGGACGCGACCGCCTGGCGTGCCGGCGTTTCTCACTTCTGGGGCGGTTCGCTGGGCCTCACGCACTGAACGCGCGCCAGCGCCATACAAACGCCATGCCAATGCCGCGCGAAGAAATACCGCGCGAAGACCGGGCGCGCCAACCGCTTGCCGGATGCGGCGCCAGCGTTTCACGGACAGCCCCCGGCCATCGCGGCGGATACGAATGGGGAAAAAGGTAGCGGCGTCAGCCGCTCACCCGGCAACGTTACACTTCCGCAGCACGGTTTTTCCCGGTTTACCGTCGCGCCGCCCACCCCCAATGAGGTAGAATGCCCCCTTCTTTCGGACGCCCCGCGCCCATGCAGTTTGTCGGCTTTCCCCTGCGCAACAATCTTTTTGTCGCCCCTATGGCGGGGGTGACGGATCGGCCCTTCCGCCAGTTATGCAAAAAACTGGGGGCGGGCATCGCCGTATCGGAAATGGTTACCTCCAATTCCCTGCTCTACGGCAGCGCGAAAACCCGGCGGCGCGCCAACCACGAAGGCGAAACCGACCCGATCTCCGTGCAGATCGCCGGCGCCGATCCGGCAATGATGGCCGAGGCCGCGCGCTACAACGCCGACCGGGGGGCGCAGATCATCGACATCAACATGGGCTGTCCGGCAAAGAAAGTCTGCAACGTCATGGCCGGCTCGGCGCTGATGCAGGACGAAGCGCTGGTCGCACGCATTCTCGACACCGTCGTGCGCGCAGTGCCGAACACGCCGGTGACGCTCAAATTCCGCACCGGCTGGAACCGCGACAACAAGAACGCCCCCACGATCGCCCGCATCGCCGAGGAATCCGGCATCCGCGCCATCGCCATCCATGGCCGCACGCGCGCGGACCAATACACCGGGCAGGCCGAATACGACACCATCGCGCTGGTGAAAACGCAGGTAAAAATCCCGGTGATCGCCAACGGCGACATCACCACGCCGCGCAAAGCCAAGGAGGTACTCGACTACACCGGCGCCGACGGCGTCATGATCGGCCGCGCCGCCCAGGGCAAGCCGTGGATTTTCCGCGAAACGGAGCACTTCCTCGCCACCGGAGAGGAACTACCGCCGCCGCTGGTGGCCGAAATCCACCGGATATGCCGCGAACACCTGGCCGATCTGTACGCTTTCTACGGCGAGGAGACGGGCGTGCGCGTCGCGCGCAAGCACATCTCCTGGTACACCAAGGGGCTGGTCGGCTCGGCCGCCTTCCGTTTCGCCATGAACCAACTGCCGGACATCGACAGCCAACTCGGCGCGGTGGACGAATTCTTCGGCCGTCTGGCCGATACCGGCCCGCGCCTGCGCTATCAGGCCGATGCCGCAGACCAGATTCAGGAACTTGCCGCATGAACTGCCCAAACGAAATCGCCGATTCCGTTTTCCGCACGCTCAACCAATACTTTCTCGACCTCGACGGTGCGAAACCCGCCGCCATTTACGACATGGTGATACGCAACGTCGAACGCCCGATGCTGGAATTCGTCCTCCGGCAAGCCAAGGGCAACCAGACCGTGGCGGCGGAAATGCTGGGCATCAACCGCAACACGCTCAGACGCAAGCTCACCGACTACGAATTGCTGTAAACACGAACTGCTGTAAAGACCAAGCACCCGGGGCGCCGCCGGCGGCCCCCATTTGTTCCATTCCTGCGTCTCTGACGCTTTTTTTTCGCATGGACCGAAGATGAACGTCACCCAAGCCCTGATCAGCGTTTCCGACAAGCACGGCATCGTCGAATTCGCCCGCGAGCTGGCCGCCCTCGGCGTCAAGCTACTGTCCACCGGCGGCACCGCCAGCCTGCTGCGCGAAGCCGGACTCACCGTCACCGACGTTTCCGACCACACCGGCTTTCCCGAAATGCTCGACGGCCGCGTGAAAACCCTGCACCCGAAAGTGCACGGCGGCCTGCTCGCCCGGCGCGACACACCCGCGCACATGGCCGCGCTCGCCGAGCACGGCATCGAAACCATCGACCTGCTGATCGTCAACCTCTACCCCTTCGAGGCCACCGTCGCCAAGCCCGGCTGTACGCTCGAAGACGCAATCGAGAACATCGACATCGGCGGCCCCGCAATGGTGCGCAGCGCCGCCAAGAACTGGAAAGACGTAGGCGTGCTCACCGACGCCGCGCAGTACCCGCTCGCACTGGCCGAACTGCGCGAACACGGCAAGCTCAGCGACAAGACGAAGTTCGCCTTCGCCGTCGCCGCCTTCAACCGCATCAGCAACTACGACGCGGCCATCAGCGACTACCTTTCGTCGCTACAGGAAGACGGCACGCGCACCCCCTTCCCCGCGCAGGCCAACGGCCGTTTCGTCAAACTGCAGGATCTGCGCTACGGCGAAAACCCGCACCAGCAGGCCGCCTTCTACCGCGACCTCCATCCCGCGCCAGGCTCGCTCGTCACCGCGAAGCAGTTGCAGGGCAAGGAACTCTCGTACAACAACATCGCCGACGCCGACGCGGCCTGGGAATGCGTCAAGAGCTTCGACACCCCCGCATGCGTGATCGTCAAGCACGCCAACCCCTGTGGCGTGGCCGTGGGCACCGACGCGCTCGAAGCCTACTCCAAGGCCTTCAAGACCGACCCGACCTCCGCCTTCGGCGGCATCATCGCCTTCAACCGGCCGCTCGACACGGCGGCGGCCGAAGCCGTGAGCGGGCAGTTCGTCGAAGTGCTGATGGCGCCGGGCTACACC
>JAVBSY010000029.1:0-14704 GCA_031556475.1 Azoarcus sp. | reverse complement strand
CATCCTGCCCACGGCCTGGCTGTTCATCACGTCGATGACCGCGGGCTGGCTGAAGATTTTCAGCGACAATCCGAAGGTCGGTTTCCTCGCGCTTGCCAACCGCTTCAACGAAGCCGCCGCGCAGGGTACCGTGCTTGCGCCGGCCAAGACCGTCGAGGAAATGGCCCGCGTCGCCTTCAACAATCAGGTCAATGCCGTGCTGTGCGGCTTCTTCATGATCGTCGCGGTCACCATGGTGGTTGCGGCCTACTTCAACATTCGCAGGGCGCTTGCCAGCCGTACGCCGACTGTGAACGAAGCGCCGCCGGTCTACCGCGAGGCGGTGGCTCATGCTTGACCTTTCCTACCTGACCGGAGGAACCCGCCGCGCCGGGGCCGATACGGCCCCGGCCGGTGCGGACGATCTGAACGACCTGGACGCCGCCTACGCCCGCTACATTGCCGGCGTTCGCGAGCAGGGACCGAATGCCGTTCCCATGCCGGAAGCCGAATTCGAGCGCTACAGCCTCGGTTCCAACTGGCTTGTGGGCCTCAGGGACGTGGCGAAAAAAGTGGTGCAGACCTGCCGCCTCGTCGTTGGCATTCACGACTACGAGTATTACCTGGACCACATGCGCTCGGTTCACCCCGACGCCACGCCGCTGACGCGCGAAGCGTTCTACCGCTATTGCCTGGAAGCGCGCTTTCCCAGCGCCGACCGGCCGGCGGGGCGTTGCCCGTGTTGAAAAGGGTGTTGTGCGTGCAGCCAGGTCTGCCAGTGATTCCGCGACGTCGGATTTCTGAAAAGCGCGGATAGAGCCGGTTTTGCCTCCCTGCCCCTGATTCCAGGGGCAGGGCACTCAAGGCATTATTTCTTCATACCGTCGTTGCCCATCGCATCCTTGGCCATGCCATCCTTGGGCATGGCGTCCTTGGCGGTGCTTTTCATGCCGTCCTTGGCCATGCTGTCTTTCTTCATGCCGTCGTTGCCCATCGCATCCTTGGCCATACCGTCTTTCTTCATGGCATCCTGGGCCATGCCGCTGCGCTGCATGGCGTCCTTGCCCATTTCGTCGGCAGCAAAAGCGCTGGCAGTGCCCAAAGCCAGGCCAAGGGAAAGAGCGGTTGCGGTCAAAATTTTCATGGAAGTACTCCTTGACGTTCACAGGTTGATAAAGCGCAGCGGATGCCGCGCAGTTTGAAAAAACAAAGGGAGATGCCACACGCGCATCAGCTACCACCGAACCAGTTGTAGCCCTGGTCTTCCCAGTAGCCGCCGGGGTAGTTGTTGGTGACAAAGATGGCCTGGATGTGTTTGGGGTTCTTGTAACCGAGCTTGGTGGGGATGCGCAGCTTCATCGGAAAGCCGTATTCGCGCGGCAGCACCTCTCCGTCATAAGTCAGCGCCAGTACGGTCTGCGGATGCAGGGCCGAAGGCATGTCGATGCTGGTGTAGTAATCGTCGGCGCACTTGAAGCCTACATATCTGGCGCTCGGATCCGCGCCCACGCGCTTGAGGAAATCGGCAAGGCGCACACCGCCCCAGCGGCCGATCGCGCTCCATCCTTCCACGCAGATGTGCCGCGTGATCTGATCGGTCTGTGCCATGGCGCGCAATTCGTCCAGCCGCCAGGTGCGCTTGTCGGCCACCATGCCGGTGACTTCCAGCACATAGCCGGTTTCGTCCACAGCGGGTGCTTTGTACACGTCATAGAACGCATTGAATGGAAAGGGCCGTGTGATCATCGATTCGGGATAGGTCGGCGCGAGCGCGCCGGGGTCGAAGATCAGGCCCTGCACCCGGTCATTGAGGCGGGAGATCGCCGAAAGCGCGTTTTCCACATCCTTGTCGTCGTTCAGCGCGCAGCCCGACAGCATGGCCACGCCACCCAGGGTCAGGGTACGCAGAAAGCCGCGGCGCGAAGGCGAGTCGATGCGCGGCGCCAGCAATTTGCGGGCATCCTTGAGAATCAATCCGGTGTCCGGCAAGCTGGCGGAGGGCTCGGCGGGCAGGTTCATCGGGCGTCGGTCGATGCGCATGTCGGTTTCCTCTTCAACGTCCGCGAACCATGGCGAGCAGCGTGCGCGGTACCAGCGCCACCATCGCCAGATGCACGGCCATAAATCCAGTCAGCAGCGCCATGGCGATGAAATGAATCCTGCGCGCGGCTTCATAGCCGCCCAGCAACTCGCGCAAGAGGCCGAACTGCACGGATTTCCACAGCACCAGACCGGACAGCACCAGAATGGCCATGTCGATGATGGCAAACAGGTAAGCCAGGCGCTGGACCTGGTTGTAGTGGCGCGGATCGTCATGTGCCAGGCGGCCGTGTAGCGCGGATCGGGCATCGTGCAGAACGCCGCGCGCGGACAGGGGGAAGAACCGCCGCTGCAAGCGTCCGCTGAACAGGTTCAGCGCCAGATACACCAACCCGTTACCCACCAGAAGCCACATGCCGGCAAAATGCCACTGCAATGCGCCGCCGAGCCATCCGCCCAGTGTCACCGCTTTGGGGAAGGAGATATCGATGAACGGCGCGGCGTTGTAGATGCGCCAGCCGCTGGCGGTCATCACGATCACGGCCAGGGCGTTGAGCCAATGCGTGACCCGCAGCCAGCGTGGATGAATGGTCGCCCCGTCGCTTGGCGGGGCTGCGTCTTGAGCGGTGGCGGAGAGCGTGGACATGGGTGGGACGGAAAGGCCAGGGTTTTTGTCGGCGTTCATTGTTTCGCGCAAGCCATCCCGAAGTCCTCACGCAAAGTTCAATAAAACGTGATACTTGGCGCTTCATTCTTTGGGAAAATGTCGCTTCAGACTCTGTCCCGGAGCCCTCATGGAACGGTCCAAGCGCGTCCTGATCGTTGAGGACGACGCTCACATTTCCGAATTGCTGTGCATGCATTTACGTGACGAAGGCCATACGGTCGAGCACGCGGCCGATGGTCATGCCGGCATGCGCATGCTCGGCGAGGGAACGTGGGACATCCTGGTGCTCGATCTGATGCTGCCGGGCATCGACGGACTGGAGATTTGCAAGCGCGCGCGCGCCATGGCCCGCTATGTTCCCATCATCATCACCAGCGCGCGGTCGAGCGAGGTACACCGCATCCTGGGCCTGGAGTTGGGCGCTGACGACTATCTGGCAAAGCCCTTTTCCATGCTGGAGCTGGTGGCGCGCGTGAAGGCGCTGCTGCGGCGCGCCGACGCGTTGGCGCGCAATGCCCGCCTGGATGCGGGGCATCTGGAGAGCCACGGGCTGATGCTCGATCCAATCGCGCGTTCCGCCGCGCTGGATGGCAAACCGCTGGACCTCACCCCACGTGAGTTCGACCTGCTGTATTTCTTCGCGCGCCACCCCGACCGAGTGTTCTCGCGGCTCGATCTGCTCAACGAGGTGTGGGGCTACAGCCACGATGGCTACGAGCACACCGTGAATACGCATATCAACCGGCTGCGTACAAAGATCGAAACCAACCCGGCCGAGCCGAAACGAATCCTCACTGTATGGGGACGCGGCTACAAGTTCGCGGCGGAACCTGCCGCCGTCGGAGAAAAGTGATGCGCCGACTCACGTTGACACAACGCCTGTCCGTCGTGTTTGCCGTACTGCTGCTGGCTTGCAGCGCGATCTCGATATGGCTGCAAATCGAATCCGGCGCACGCCACGAGCAGGCGGTGACGCAACAACTGTCCATCGACCTGGCCGCGCATATCGCCGGCACCGCGCAGCTCATGGATGCCAGTGGCTGGCGGCCGGATGCGATTCACGACCTGTTCGACAAGCTGATGGCGGTCAACCCGTCCGTCGAAGTTTACTTGCTGGATAATGACGGCCGGATCGTGGGCGATGCAGCCCCTCCCGGACGTATCCAGCGAGCGCGGGTGGATCTGGCCCCGATTCGCAAATTGTTGGCGGGCGCATCCCTGCCCGTGCAGGGCGACGATCCGCGCCACGCCAGCGATCGCAAGGTTTTCAGCGCCGCGCCCGTACAGCTTGGCGGTCGGCCTGCTGGCTACGTGTACGTCATCCTCCAGGGCGAAGACCGCGATACCCTGGCTAACCGGCACGGCACCGATTCGGCGCTGCGCACGACACTATGGGCAACGGCCCTCGTGGCCTTGCTGGGGCTGGTGATGGGCCTGGTCGCCTTCCAACTGATAACGCGCCCCCTGCGCGAACTCACAAGAGCAGTCCGGGATTTCGATGCGGATGGTATACAGGCGGCCGCCCTGCCGGTGGAAACGGCGCCGGAAACGCAGCGCAACGAAATTGCGATACTGCATTCGGCTTTTGCCCACATGGGGCGGCGCATCGGCGAGCAATGGCAGGAATTGGCCCGCCAGGACCAGCAGCGGCGGGAACTCGTCGCCAACATCTCCCACGATCTGCGCACACCGCTGACTTCCCTGCATGGTTATCTCGAAATGTTGCGCCTGAAAGCGGAAACCTTGAGCCCCGCCGAGCGCCAGCGTTATCTGGACACGGCTCTGAGCCAGAGCAGCAAGGTCGGTCGTCTGGCACAGGAGCTCTTCGAGCTGGCCCGGTTGGAGTCGGGCCTGATTCAGCCGGAAATGGAAAGTTTTTCGCTGCCCGATCTGGTGCAGGATGTGCTGCAGAAATTCGAGTTGGCGGCCGAAGCGCGCCAGCAGTCGTTGTCTGCGGAGATTGCGCCGGATTTGCCTGCCGTGCGTGCCGATCTGGGCATGATCGAGCGTGTTCTGGCCAACCTGCTGGACAACGCGATACGTCACAACCCGACCGGAACGCGCATCGCCATCGATGCACGCCGCCGGGCCGGCACGGTGCAGGTCGAAGTCAGCGATACGGGCCTGGGTATTCCGGCTGCGCTGCGCGCGGGCCTGTTTACCCGCGCTTCCGCTTTTCGGCGCGGTGCCGACATGGTGCGTGAAAGCGGTGGACTGGGGCTGGTCATCGTGAATCGCATCCTGCAATTGCACGGCAACGACATAGAGCTGGTTCCGGTGGAGGGCAAGGGCGCGGTGTTGCGTTTCATGCTGGCCGCCGGGTAGCTGCCGCATGGACGTGTCGGCCGTCGTCGAACGTTCGTCCGCGGTTCGTCCTCCGGCACTGTTATGGAGGGCTTCGAGCAGACTTTCGGCGGTTTTGCGTTAAATCGATGCGCGCTCGCCGGTCAGCGTATCGATCAGCGTCATCGTGCGTTCCGTGGCGCCGCGATGTGCGGCAATGAAAGCCTGCCCTGCGGCGGACATGCGTGTGCGTCCGGCCTCGTCGCCGAGGAGATCCAGTGCGAGCTGTATTGCCTGTGCCACGTCTTCCGCCCGCAGCGCAGCGCCTGCCGCGCTTGCCATATCGGTGACCTGCTGAAAATTGAAGACGTGCGGGCCGAGAATGGCCGGCGTGCCGACGGCGCAGGCCTCGATCGGGTTCTGGCTGCCGAAGGGCAGCCAACTGCCGCCGATCAGCGCCACGTCCGCAGCGTGGTAGTAGGCGAACATTTCACCCATCGAATCCCCCAGCCAGACGCGGGTTTGCGTGTCGATGGCGCTCCCGGTGTCCTCCGAGCGGCGTTGCAGCGCCAGTCCCCGCGCGCGGATCAGCGCCGCGATTTCGTCGAAGCGCTGCGGGTGGCGCGGTACCAGCATGAGCAGTACATCCGCTGGCGCAAGGGTGGCGAAGGCGTCGAGAATCAACGCCTCCTCGCCTTCGCGCGTGCTTGCGGCGAGCACGACCTTGCGCTTGCCGAATGTTTCGCGGAAATGTGCGCCGAGTTCGAGTTGTGCCGGTGGCGGTACGACATCGAACTTGATGTTGCCGGTGATGTGCGTCCGCTGCGCGCCGAGTTTGATGAGGCGAGTGGCGTCGGCGGGGGTTTGCGCGCCGACGGCCGATAGTGCGCCGAGGGTGATCCGGGTCAGGATGGGCAAACGGGCGTAGCGGCGGGCGGAACGTTCCGACAGGCGGGCGTTGGCGAGAATGACGGGGAGCTTGCCGCGCTGGCAGGCCGCGAGCAGGTTGGGCCACAGTTCCGTTTCCATGATGACGCCGAAATCCGGACGGAAGTGGCGCAGGAAACGCCTGGCGAGAAAGCCGAGGTCGTAAGGCAGATAGACGCGCAGTACGCGCGATTCGCCGGCGAACAGCGCTTTCGACGTTTCACGCCCGGTCGGCGTCATATGGGTGAGCACGATGGCATGCTCCGGCCGGCGGGCGAGCAGCGCACGTACCAGCGGCTCGGCCGCGCGTGTTTCGCCGACCGAGACGGCGTGTATCCAGATGGTTTTCCCCGGCGCGCGTATGCCGAAGCGGCCGAAACGTTCGCCGAGATGCCGGAGATAGGCGGGTTGCCGGCGCGCGCGCCAGATCAGGCGCAGCAGGACGAAGGGCAGGGCGAGCAGCCAGAGCAGGGAGTAGGGTAGGCGGACGAGAAGTGGGCGGATCAGCATTAATGGGCCGGCGTGGGTACGGGCGGCTGAAAGTATAGCGATGCCGCCCGGTTTCGCCTTGTTCCATGGTGGATCATGTGAGGAATGTCACCCGGTTCAGGGAATGCTCCTGTGGGATAATGCGGCCCTTCGCCTTCTGTGATGGCTTGGTCATGAAAATTCTCGTTACCGGCGCGGCCGGTTTCATCGGCATGCATACTTCCGAGCGCCTGCTGGCGCGCGGGGACGAAGTCGTCGGCCTCGACAATCTCAACGATTATTACGATCCCCGGCTGAAGGAAAACCGCCTTGCCCGGCTCGAACCGCATGCGGGTTTCCGTTTCGTGCGCATGGACGTGGCCGACCGAGCCGGCATGGAACGCTTGTTCGCCACGGAGAAATTCGACCGCGTCATCCACCTCGCCGCCCAGGCCGGCGTGCGCTATTCCCTGCAGAATCCGCATGCCTACATCGACAGCAACATTGTCGGCTTCACCAATATTCTCGAAGGCTGCCGGCACGGCAAGGTGCAGCACCTCGTCTACGCCAGCAGTTCCAGCGTTTATGGCGGCAATACCAACATGCCGTTTTCCGAGCACGACAGCGTCGATCACCCGGTCAGCCTTTATGCCGCGACGAAGAAAGCCAATGAGCTGATGGCGCATACCTACAGCCATCTCTATGGCCTGCCGACGACGGGCCTGCGCTTTTTCACCGTATATGGTCCGTGGGGCCGGCCGGACATGGCGTTGTTCCTGTTCACCAAGGCCATGCTCGAGAACCGGCCGATCGATGTTTTCAACCACGGCAAGATGAGGCGCGATTTCACTTACATCGACGATATCGTCGAGGGCGTGTTGCGCACGCTGGATCGCGTGGCGGCGCCCGATCCCGCTTTCGATTCGCACAATCCCGACCCGGCGCGCAGCAGCGCGCCGTATCGCATCTTCAACATCGGCAACAACAACCCCGTCGAGTTGATGGCGTTTATCGAAGCCATCGAGCAAGCGCTGGGCAAGACGGCGGAAAAGAACTTTCTACCGCTGCAGGACGGCGATGTGCCCGCAACCTATGCCAATACCGCCGAACTGGATGCATGGGTCGGATTCGCGCCGGCAACCGGTGTGAGCGTCGGCGTGGGCCGGTTCGTGCAGTGGTACCGGGAGTATTACGGCGCGCGCTAGGTTGCGGCATGCCAGGGCGCGGCTTCTTCCGCGTCCCGGCATTCATGTCGCAGGCATTCAGATTCGTATTCGACAGACAAGGCACGCATAAAACATGCGAACCGGGGAGAGCCGCTGGGGCGCCACGTTTTTTCGCTTCCTGCTTTCCGGGGCGGGAAATACCGCTGCGTCTTACGTGGTCTATCTGGCCCTGCTCAACGTTTTTTCATACCGGGTGAGCTATACGTTGGCCTATGCATCCGGTATCGTTATTGCCTATCTGGCGTACCGCTTCTACGTGTTCCGCACGACGGGCGGGCGCTTTGGCCTGATTTTCGTCTGCGCCATCTACCTGCTGCAATATCTTCTTGGCCTGGCCGTGGTGTACACGTGGGTCGAGCTTTTCGCGGGGCCCGCAGCATTTGCGCCCCTGGCGGCGGTCGCTGTCACCATTCCCGTTACTTTCGTGCTCAATCGCCTGGTTTTTCGCAAGGCGAAACAACCCGCCGCTTGAGCGGGCGGGTTTTCCGGCAGGATCAGCCCGGCTGTACCAGCAGCGCGTTGATGAGGCGGACGTCTTCTTCCGTCAGCGTGCCGGCGGCGGCTTTCAGCCGCAGTTGGGCGATCAGCGTGTCGTAGCGCGAGCGAGCGAGCTGTTGCAGCGTGTCGGCGAGCTGGCTCTGGGCGTTGAGTACGTCGATGTTGATGCGCACGCCGACTTCGTAGCCGAGTTTGTTCGCTTCCAGTGCGGATGTGGAGGAGGTCCGTGCGGCTTCCAGCGCCTTGACCTGCGCCATGCCGCTGGTAACGCCCAGGTAGGACTGGCGCGCGGCCAGCGCGGCAGTGCGGCGGGCATCTTCGAGGTCGGAATCGGCCTTGTTTTTCAGCGCGGCGGCTTCCCGTGTCTGCGATGAAATGGCGCCGCCTTGATAAAACGGTACGTTGAGCTGCAAGCCCACGGTGGTGCCTTCGGTGCGGTCCGTGGAGAGCGAGGGGTTGTTGTTCAGGCCGTAGTTGGCGACCAGGTCGACAGTCGGCAGGTGCCCCGCGCGCGCGCGTTCGACTTCGCGCACGGCGATCTCGCGCGCCAATTGTTGTGCCTGCACGGCATAGTTGCCTTGTTCGGCCGCTATCGCCCAGGCGGCGATTTCGTCCGGCTGCGGGCGCTGCAATTCCACACCGGGGCGCAGGCCGGCGAGCGCTTCCGGTTCCTTGCCGATGATCTGGGCAAGCGTTTCGCGGGATACGACGAGGTCGTTGCGCGCGGTGATTTCGCGCGCCGAGGCCAGATCGAAGCGGGATTGGGCCTCATAGACGTCGGTGATCGTGACCGTGCCGACCTCGAAGCTCTTGCGCGCGATTTCGTGCTGCTCGGCGGCGGCGACGCGCAACTGGACGACGGCTTCGAGCGCGTCCTGGGCGTTGAGCACGTTGAAGTAGGCGTCGGCCACGCGCAGGATGAGATCCTGCCGGGCTTGGCCGAACAGGCTTTCCGCCTGTGCCGTTTGCAGTTCGCCCTGCTTGTACTGCACCCAGTTCTGCCAGCGAAACAGCGGTTGGGTGAGTTGCACGGTATAGCCGTTGCTGTTGTAGTTGCGGTGAATGGTCGCATCTACTTCGTTGGCGCGTACCCGCGAGTCGTTCCAGATGGTGTTGGCCGATCCGCCGATCTGCGGCAGTAGGCCGGCGCGGCCTTGCACGACCTTTTCCTGCCCGGCCTCGTATTGGGCGCGGGCGGCGGCGAACTTGGCGTCGTTGTCGAGCGCGTCCTGGTAGATCTGCAGCAGGTCGGCCGGCCACGCGGCGGTGGAGGCCAAGGCGACCAGTGCCGCCACCAACGCTCGCTTCATTTCTTCTTTTCCCACGATCGACACGACCTTTGCGCCGGGTGGCGGTCAGAAACGGAAAGCGTTGTCCCGCGCAGTGTTCTTGAGCATCGGCACGACAGTCTCGAAGACGTCTTCGGTGCGGAAGCGGCCTTCGCCCTCGCAGGTGATGAGCCGCGCTTTCATGACTGGCGCGGTGCCGACGAAAGCGAACAGGCGGCCGCCGACCTTGAGCTGGTCGAGCAGCGCGGGCGGCACGGCCGGCACGCCGCCGGAGACGACGATGACGTCGTAGGGGTCACGCCCCGGCCAGCCCTGCGCCGCGTCGCCGTCTTCGACGATGACGTTTTCGACGCCGCCGCGCGCGAGGTTGTCGCTGGCGAACTTGACCAGCGTGGGTTCGATATCCACGGTGCGCACCCATTCGGCGCGTGCGGCCAGCAGTGCGGCGAAATAGCCCGAGCCGGTGCCGATTTCGAGTACGGAATCGGAGCGACGCACTTGCAGCGCCTGCATGACCTTGCCTTCGATGACCGGCTTGAGCATCACCTGCCCATGACCGAGCGGGATCTCGATGTCGGCAAAGGCAAGGGCGCGTGCTTCCGGCGGAACGAATTCCTCGCGCTTGACCGTCATCAGCAGATCGAGCACGTCCTGATCCAGCACCTCCCAGGGGCGGATTTGCTGCTCGACCATGTTGAAGCGTGCTTTCTCGAAGTTCATCAGCGACTCCCGGTTCGTCTGTCAGCCGCCATCCGATGGCGGTGAATTTGGCAAAAACCTACGCATTTTAGCGCAGTTACCGCTTGGTGACAGGCTCAACTCGCCGTCACGCCCGCGTTATCCAGGTCGTTCGATTTTACCCGGTACCACGCGGCGTAAAGCGCGGGCAGAAACAGCACCGTCAGCAGCGTCGCCACCGTCAGCCCGCCCATGATCGCTACCGCCATCGGGCCGAAGAAAGCGCTGCGCGACAATGGAATCATCGCCAGGATGGCCGCTGCCGCGGTGAGCATGATCGGGCGGAAACGGCGCACGGAGGATTCGACGATCGCATCCCATGTCGAACGCCCGCCATCGATGTCCTGGCGGATCTGGTCCACCAGGATCACCGAATTGCGCATGATCATGCCGGACAGCGCGATGGTGCCGAGCATGGCGACGAAGCCGAAGGGCTTGTCGAACGCAAGCAGGAAGACGGTAACGCCGATCATGCCCAGCGGGGCGGTCAGCACGACCATCATCGTGCGCGAAAAGTTTTGCAGTTGCAGCATCAGCACCGTCAATACGGTAAGGACGAACAACGGTATGCCGGCGGCAACCGAGGTGCCGCCCTTGGCGCTTTCTTCCACCGCGCCGCCGTTTTCGAGGCGAAAGCCGAGCGGCAGTTCGGCTGCGATGGCGTCGATCTGCGGTTTCAGCCGCGCCACGACCGCCGCTGGCTGTACCGTGCCATACAGGTTGTAGAGATTGGCGCGCACCGTTACCGTGGGAATGCGGTTTCGCCGCCAGATCAGCCCATTCTCAAAGCCGTATTCCAGCGTCGCCACCTGCGTGAGCGGCACATTGCGCCCGTTGGCCGCGGGCAGCGCGAGTTCAGGCAGCAGCCCCAGGCGTATGCGTTCCGCCTCGGCACCGCGAAGCACCACCGAAATCGTTTCGGTGCCTTCGCGGAATTGGGTGATGGGGGTGCCTTGCAGCGAAGTGGCGAGCAGTGTGGAAATATCCTGGCTGGATACGCCGAGCAGACGTGCCTTGTCCTGGTCGATGTGGATACGTATCGATTTCGACGGTTCTTCCCAGTCCAGTTGCACGTTCGACAGGCTCGGGTCGGTGCGCATCACCGCCGCGATGCGGTGGCCGATGGCGTGCAGTTGATCCAGGTCGAAGCCGCTCACGCGGTATTGGACCGGAAAGCCGACCGGCGGGCCGTTTTCCAGGCGGTTGATCGATACCCGCACGCCCGACGGTTGTTCGCTGAAATGGCGGATCAACTCGCGCCGCAGTACCTCTCGTTCGGTCACGCCGGCGGTGAGGATGACGAATTGGGCGAGGTCGGTCTGTGTCAGTTGCTGGTCGAGCGGCAGGTAAAAGCGCGGGCTGCCGGTGCCCAGCCAGGCGACGTAGTTGTCGATGCCCGGCTGTTTGTCGAGGAAGGCTTCGAGCCGTTTCACTTCGCGCTCGGTGGCCTGGTGCGAAACGCCTTCGGCCAGACGCAGGTCGACAAGGAGTTCTGGCCGTGTCGAATCGGGGAAAAACTGTTGTGGCACGAAGCGGCCGAACACCACGAGCGAAGCGACGAACAAAGCCAGGGTGACGGCAATGACCGTCCAGCGCCGCCTTACGCACCAATCGACCAGGCGGCGCAGGCGAACGTAGAACGGCGTGTGGTAGATGGCGTACTCATCGTGCGGGTCGCGGGCGTGCGCGGCACGCTCCGCCATGCGGTGGCCGAGTGCGGGCCAGACACGGCCGACCAGTCCGGCCAGCCGCGAGGGCTGGCCTTTGCTCGCGGCGAAATCCGGCAGCAGGTAGTAACCGAGATAGGGCACGAACAGTACCGCGGCCACCCACGACACCAGCAGCGCGATGACCATGACCTGGAAGATCGAGCGCGTGTATTCGCCGGTGGTCGAGGCCGCGGTGGCGATCGGCAGAAAACCGGCCGCCGTTACCAGCGTGCCGGAGAGCATCGGCATGGCGGTCGACGAGTAGGCGAAGCTGGCCGCTTTCACTCTTGCCCAGCCCTGTTCCATCTTTGTCGCCATCATTTCCACCGCGATGATGGCGTCGTCCACCAGCAAGCCCAGCGCCCTGATGAGGGTGCCGAGCGATATTTTGTGCAGCCCGATGTTGAACAGGTGCATGAACAGGAAAGTGATCGCCAGCACGACCGGGATGATGATGAGCACCACCACGCCGGTGCGGAAACCGAGAGAGAGCAGGCTGACCACCATGACGATGACGACCGCCTCGATCAGCACGTGGACGAAATCGCTGATGGAGTCGCGTACCGCGCGCGGCTGGTCGGCCACGCGCTCGAGGGCGATGCCCACGGGCAACTGCGCGTCCAGCCGGTCCTTGGCTTCGTCCAGCCGGCGGCCGAGAAGCACGATGTCGCCGCCGGTTCGCATCGATACGCCGATACCCAGCGCCTCCTGGCCCATGAAACGCATGCGTTCGGTGGGTGGATCGGCGTAGCCGCGCCGCACTTCCGCCACGTCGCCGAGGCGGAAGGAGCGTCCGCGCGCGCGGATCACCGTGTCGCGGATCGCGTCCAGGTCCTCGAACTGGCCGGATGGCCGCAGCCATACCCGTTCGTCCGGGGTTTCGAAGAAGCCCGCGCCGGTTTTGGCGTTCTGGTTCGCCAGCGCGGCGGCGATGTCGGTCAGTTGCAGGCCGAAGGTGGCGAGCTTGGTGTTGGAAAGCTCGACGAATACGCGCTGCGGCTGTTCGCCGAAAAAGCTCACCTTGCCCACGTCCGGCACGCGCAGCAGTTCGCTGCGGATCGCTTCGGCATGGCGTTTGAGTTCCGCCTGTGAAACGCCGTTGCCCACCAGCGCGAATATGTTGCCGTAGGTGTCGCCGAATTCGTCGTTGAAATACGGTCCCACCGTGCCGGCGGGCAGCGTGGCGCGAATGTCGCCGATTTTCTTGCGTACCTGGTACCAGATGTCCGGTACGTCGTTTGCGTGCAGTGAATCCTTGACGAGGAAAAACACCATCGACTCACCCGGGCGTGAATAGCTGCGCACCACGTCGATCTCGGCGATTTCCTGGAGCTTCTTCTCGATCTTGTCGGTAATCTGCGCTTCGATCTCACGCGCGGTCGAACCCGGCCATTCGGTGCGGATCACCATGACCTTGAAGGTGAAGGGCGGGTCTTCCGACTGGCCCAGACGGGTATAGGAAAACAGCCCGATCAGCGTCAGCACGACCAGGAAGTACAGCACCAGCGAAGGGTGCGCCAGACCCCACGCGGAAATGTTGAAACGGCGCAAATCGCCGCTGGAACGGCGGTTTTCCTGGGAGGAGGGAGGGTTCATCGGCGCACGTCCAGCGCCACCGGTGCATCCTCGGCGACAGGCCGCACGCGTTCGCCTTCGACCAGCTTGTGCACGCCGGCCACCACGACTCGCGCTTTCGCCGGAAAACCCGCGCCCAGTACCGCGCCGTCCTCGCGGAAGGTCACCACCCGGACCGGCAGGCGGTGCAGCGTGTCCGCCTCGTCCACCACCCATACCACCGTTTCCGCGTCGACGCGGCTGACCGCCGGCAGCGGCACGAGTGCCTGCCCGATGGCGGAGTGGCTGAAAAACACGTTGGCGGTGGCGCCGAGTTTGAGCGCTTCGTCGGCGCCGGCCACGCTCACGCGCACGGTATAGGTGCGGGTCGCGGTGTCGGCCGCAGGCGCCACCTCGCGCACCATGCCGGCGTAAACATGTTGAGGATCGGCCCACAGTGCGATTTGTGCGCTGTCGCCAGGGGCGATGCCGTGTATGCGTGTTTCCGGTACGTAGATCTGCACCTCGCGCTCTTCCGGGCGGGCGACGCGCAGTACCGATTGTCCTGCGGCGACGACTTGTCCCGCTTCGGCCAGCACGGCGGTCACGATGCCGTCGTGGTCGGCGAGCAGCGTGCTGTAGCCGGCCTGGTTGGCGGCGGTATTGGCTTGCGCACGTGCCTGGCGCAGGCGCGCCTCGGCCGCCTGCAGCGCCGAGCGTCGGCCGTCGAGCGCGGAGCCGGTGATGAAATTCTTTTCCCGGAGGCCTTCCGCGCGCGCCATTTCGACCCGGGCGAGCGCGGCGTCGGCTTCGGCCGCGGCCATCTGCGCGGTGGCCGCGTCGGCGGCCAGGCGCACGTCCTGCGGATCGAGCCGGGCCAGGGTTTGACCCTGTCGAACCGTCGCGCCCACATCCACTGTCCGTTCCACGATCTTGCCACCGATGCGGAAGGCGAGGTCGGTTTCAAACCGGGCGCGCACCTCGCCGACATACGCTTGCGTGTTGGCGACATGGGTCGTGGTGTCGATCTCGCGTACCAGCACGGCGCGCGGTTGCGGCGCGGGCGGCTGCGGCGCCGAGCATGCGGCGAGGATGCAGCCGGCCGCGAGCGGGAACAGGCGGATGAGCGTTTTTACCGGGCGGCGCCAAGTGCTTGCGGTCATGGACTTCCAAACCTTTCCCATGTCGGCGGGGATTCATTCTTTTGCAGGCGTTGGATGGGAGCGGGCCAGTTCCAGAAAGTGATCGTAGTTTCTCACGTAGTCAGCCGAGTCGTAGTAGTCCGATGCCAGCACGAGCAGTACCGCGTCGGCCGAATAACGGTAC
>JAVBSY010000128.1:0-10954 GCA_031556475.1 Azoarcus sp. | reverse complement strand
AAATAGCCGGCGAATTTGTCGCCCTGATAACGCAGGTAGGATTCGATCTCGAATTCCGCGTCGTAGCTGTACACGGCCTTGCCGTGGCGCAGGCTGCGGCCGAATTTTTCCGCCATCGAATCGTCGGACAGATAGGTGATGTGGCCGATCATGCGCGCCAGCTTGAGCCCGCGCGCAGGCACCACACCGTGCTCGTAGTAATGGCCGTCGTGAAAATCGGGATCGCTGAGAATCGCCTGGCGGGCAACTTCGTTGAACGCGATGTTCTGCGCCGTCAGCTTGGGGGCGGAAGCGATCACCGCGGCGTGGCCGACGCGCGAGGGGTATTGCAGCGTCCATGACAGCGCCTGCATGCCGCCGAGGCTGCCGCCGATGATGGCGGCGAAACGTTCGATGCCCAACCGGGTGGCGAGCCGCGCCTGGGCGTCGACCCAATCTTCCACGGTGACGAAGGGAAAATCGGCGCCCCACAGCTTGCCGGTGGCCGGGTTGATGCTGCCGGGGCCGGACGAGCCATGGCAGCCGCCGAGGTTGTTCACGCCGATGACGAAGAACTTGCGCGTATCGAGCGGCTTGCCGGGGCCGACGAGATTGTCCCACCAGCCCACTTCGCCCGGCGTATCGGCATAGGTGCCGGCGACGTGATGCGAACCGGACAGCGCGTGACACACCAGCACGGCGTTGCTGCGCGCGGCGTTGAGCGTGCCGTAGGTCTCATAGACCAGGTCGTAGTCGGCAATCGCGCCGCCGCTGCGCAGGGGTAGCGGCGTATCGAAGCGAGCCGTTTGCGGAGCGACGATTCCGACGGAATGAGGTTGAATCATGATCGGTATTCGGCAAATAAAAAAACCCAGTCGACCAAAACGCGGACTGGGCTGCCCTCGCTTTAGCCGGATTTATTGAGCGCCCGCAAGCTGTGGTTCAAATCGGCGCTAGTTCCGGACGAAGTTAGCTCGCTCGAGCGGAAAAGTCAAACGCGGGCAGGCGTCGGGAGCTAGGCGCCGTGATAACATCGCCAACCCGGGACTGCTCTTTCTCCGTCCTATGATCCAAATATTTCTCAACGGCCAACCCGAAGCGCTGGAAGCTGAGCTTTCCGTTGCCGCATTGCTGGAAAAACGGCAACTCGCCGGAAAGCGTCTGGCGGTGGAGCGCAACGGCGAGATCGTACCGCGCGCGCGCCACGGGGATACCGTGCTGGCCGACGGCGACCGCGTGGAGATCGTCGTTGCTGTCGGAGGGGGCTGAGCCGCGCCAGGCAGGCGGTATCCGCACTCGTACAACCCCGATTCATTCAACACTGAACAGGCTTCCCCATGAACGACCCCTTGGTGATCGCCGGTAAATCCTATGGCTCCCGGCTGCTGGTCGGTACCGGCAAGTATGCGGATTTCGCCGAAACGCGCGCGGCCATCGACGCCAGTGGCGCCGAGATCGTCACCGTCGCCATTCGCCGCACCAATATCGGCCAGAACCCGGACGAACCCAATCTGCTCGACGCGCTGCCGCCGCAGCGCTTCACCATCCTGCCCAATACCGCCGGCTGCTATACCGCCGACGACGCCGTGCGCACGCTGCGGCTGGCGCGCGAGCTGCTGGACGGCCACGCGCTGGTGAAGCTGGAAGTGCTGGGCGACCCGCAAACCCTGTTCCCGAACATGCCGGAAACATTGAAGGCGGCCGAGACGCTGGTGCAGGAAGGCTTCCAGGTCATGGTGTATTGCTCCGACGATCCCATCCAGGCGAAGATGCTGGAACAGATCGGCTGCGTCGCGGTGATGCCGCTCGCATCGCTGATCGGGTCTGGCATGGGTATTCTCAACCCGTGGAATCTGCGCCTGATCATCGACAACGCCAAGGTGCCGGTACTGGTCGATGCAGGCGTCGGCACCGCCTCCGACGCCGCCATCGCGATGGAGCTTGGCTGCGACGGCGTGCTGATGAACACCGCCATCGCCAAGGCCGGCAAGCCGGTGTTGATGGCGGGTGCGATGAAAAAGGCGGTGGAGGCCGGCCGCGAAGCCTGGCTCGCCGGGCGCATGCCACGCAAACATTATTCGGCCGATCCCAGTTCGCCGGCCTCCGGGTTGATCGGCTCGTGACCGGCTTGGACGCAAACCTGGCTACGAACATCACCGCCACGGACGCTACGGAAGCGGAAGACCCGCAGGCACGCTTCTCCAGCCGCAGCATCCGCAGCTTCGTACTGCGCCAGGGCCACATGTCGGTAGCGCAACAACGCTACCTGGACGATGTGCTGCCGCGCATCGGCCTGCCCTACCGCGCCGCGCCGCTCGACCTGGATGCCGCATTCGGCCGCCACGCGCCGAAAATCGTCGAAATCGGCTTCGGCATGGGCGAAACCACGGCGAAGATCGCCGCAACGCAGGCGCAGCACGATTTTCTCGGCATCGAAGTGCACGGCCCCGGCGTGGGCAGCCTGTGCAAGCTCGTTGCCGAAGGCGGGCTCGGCAACGTGCGCATCGTCCGCCACGATGCCATCGAAGTGCTGCGCGACATGATCGCGGATGGCGCGCTCGCCGGCATCCACGTGTTCTTTCCCGATCCCTGGCGCAAGAAGCGCCATCACAAGCGGCGTCTCGTCCAGGCCGATTTCGCCGCGCTGGCCGCCGCCAAGCTCGCCCCCGGCGGCTACCTGCACTGCGCAACGGATTGGGAAGACTATGCGCACTGGATGCTGGAGGCGCTCTCGGCCGAGCCACTGCTGCAAAATACCGCCACCGGCTTTGCACCGCGGCCGGATTACCGCCCGCTGACCAAGTTCGAAAACCGTGGCCTCAAACTCGGCCACGGCGTGTGGGACCTGCTGTTCCGCCGCCGCTGAGCGCGGCGTCCGCTGGAGAAGAAAGTGTTCAAATATCTGTTCCGCTTTATCGGCTGGCTATTCAAATGCGCTTGGCGCGTGGTCGATTTCGTCCGCCGCACAGCCGTTAACCTGGTCCTGCTCGTACTCGTCGCCTTCATCGTGCTCGCGCTGCTGCGCCCCACACCCGATGTACCGCGCGGCGCGGCACTCGTGCTGCGCCCGGCCGGTGCGCTGGTGGAGCAGGCCGCGCAGGCCGATCCTCTTGCGCTGCTGCGTGCCAGCACGGTGGCGGATCAAACGGCGCTGCCCGATCTGCTCGAAGCGGTCCGCGCCGCGCGCGACGACGAACGCATTGCGGCGCTGGTGCTGGAAACCGACAATCTGGGCGGCGGTGGCCTGTCCAAGCTGGCCGAGCTGCGCGCCGCCATCGCCGCCTTCAAGACCTCCGGCAAGCCGGTACTGGCGCGCGGCGAACGCTTCAGCCAGAACCAGTACTACCTTGCCTCGGTCGCGGACGAAGTCCACGTGTCGCCCGACGGCTATGTGCTGCTCAATGGCCTGGCGCGCTACGTGACCTACTTCAAAGGCGCACTCGACGCGCTGGGCATCAAGATGCACGTATTCCGCGTCGGCGAATACAAGTCCTTCTCCGAGCCTTTCACCCGCACCGACATGTCGGACGAGGACCGCGCCGCGTCGAAAGACCTGCTGGACGGCCTGTGGAACATCTTCCGCGAAGACATCGCCGCCACCCGCAAACTCACCCCCGAAGCGCTCGAGCGCTACGTTACCAACTACCGCGACGCGCTTGCCGCATCGGCGGGCGACGCCGCCCAGGCGGCAAAAGCGGCCGGGCTGGTGGACAAGCTGAGCACGCGGGACCAATGGCGTACCCAACTCATCGGCAGCATCGGCGCGGACGCCGCCGGCAAGGACTTTCGCCAGATCGAAGCCGACGATTACCTGGTGAACGCGCGCCACAAAATGCGCAAAGATCCCTCGCACCGCATCGCCGTACTGGTGGCACAGGGCGCGATCGTCGACGGTGAACAGAGCAACGGCACTGTCGGCGGTGAAACCTTCACCCGCCAGATCCGTGACGCGCGTGAAGACAGCAGCGTGAAAGCCGTGGTACTGCGCATCGACAGCCCCGGCGGCAGCGCCTGGGCCTCGGAGCAGATTCGTCGCGAACTGGAACTGACCCGTCAGGCGGGCAAACCGGTAGTGGCCTCGATGAGTTCGGTGGCCGCCTCCGGCGGCTACTGGATCGCCGCCGGTGCCGACGAAATCTGGGCCGCGCCGGCCACCGTCACCGGCTCCATCGGCATCTTTGCGCTCTTTCCCGAATTCGGCGAACCGCTCAATCGCCTCGGCATCACCATCGATGGCGTCGCCACCGCGCCGCTGGCCGGCGCGCTCGACCCACGCCGCCCGCTCGACCCGGCCGCCGCCGAAGCCCTGCAGCTCGTCATCGACAACGGCTACAAGCGCTTTCTCGACACCGTGGCAAAAGCGCGTGGCATGAAAACGGAAGAAGTCGACCCCATTGCCCGCGGCCGCGTATGGATCGGCGCCGCAGCTGCCAAGCTTGGCCTCGTGGACCAGCTCGGCGGCCTCGACGACGCCGTGGCCGCGGCCGCCAAGCGTGCCAAGCTGGAGCAGTACGAGGTGGTGTGGCCCGCGGTCGGCGGCTCGCGCAGCCAGCGGCTGCTGCAGCATCTGCTCGGCCGCATCGGCATCGAAACCGCACCGGCGGTACCCGCCAACGCCCCGGTAGCGCAAATGCTGAACGGCCTGCGGACGGCGGCGGACGAACTACTGCGCTGGAACGACCCGCAGAACCTCTATACCCACTGTTTGTGTGAGGCGCCGTAGCGGTACGCGAAGCTGAAACGCCCATCATTCCCGGGCGGCACCACGAGGTGCTAACCCGAAAATTTCAGCGGGCCCGCTACGGCTTCGCGGCAGCCTCGAAATGCCCAAGTGGACGGCCGTTTTCATCGTAGAAATCGAGCAAGGAGCCGACAATCCGCCAGCCTCTGGTCGCCCGCAGGGCGTTGAGCAGGCTTTGCTCGGTTTCCATTCCCTGCGCGCAAGCCATGCGCGTGGCGACGATCGATTCGATGCGCAGCGTATTGCCGTCAGTCTCGTAGCGCGCAACCAGACGATTGCAGCCGGTAGCGCCGATGACGCGGCCGGTGGGATCGAATACGAGATGCGGTTCATGCACGAGGCCTTCACCGGCCGCGCGTTCACCAAGGCGGGTCAGCCGCCAGTGAGTGTTGGCAAGCGGTGAATTGCCCGGCGGCGGCGGACATTCGATACCGGGCCGAAAGCCTTCGAAGGCTTCGACGGTCAGTACCGGCGCGGCTGTTTGGCTTTGTTGTTCGATCCTGCCGCGTATCTGCGCCATCAGCGGTTCATCGGCGCTGCGCCGGGTTTCCCGGTAGGCGCGGTCGAGCGCGGCATCGTTTTCCGCCGACGAAATCGTCAGCACTTGCCCGGTGGCGCAGGCCTTGAAGCTAGGCGCGCCTTCGCCCTGGCGGTAAAAGCCGGTCAATGTCAGGCGCAGCGTCAAGGGCACGAAAGCTTCGTCGAGACGAAAGCGGTATTCGGCCGCAGAGGCGGTCACGATGGGTTGCGCTTCGCGGTCGAGCTGCTCGAGCGTCCATTCATCGCGCACCGCAAGATAGAGCGGCTCACGGCGTTCGCTGCGCAGCATGAGCGTGCGCCCGTCGGTCGCCATCGACCAGCGGCCGATACTGTCCGTACCGCCTTCGCGGTCCCGGTAGCGTTCGCTCAGCGTGTAAGTGCCGTCGGCGGCCAGATCGAGTCTTGCATCGATCCCGGGGCAATCGGCACAGGGCAGTTGCGCGAGGTAACGCCCGGGTGCCGGCGGCGCGGCAATGGCCGACATGCAGAAAGCCGACGCCAACACAGCGATAAAGGCGTGGCGGATGGAAAGAATCACGCGGTTCGGTCGCATACGGACGTACCTCCCATGCGGGAAACAAGGGAACAGCGGAGAACGGCGAAAAAACGATGGGAAAAACGGCGCGTCAGGAGGCGTCGTTGATAACCTGGAAAGTCAGCATCGGTATCGTGAAATCGTCGACCGTCGCACCCAGACCGATTTCGCCCTGACCGTATAGTACGCAGCTTTCACGCTTGAGTATGATCGGTGTGGGCGCGGACAGAAAGCGCACCCAGGTGCCGTTGCTGCTGAAATCGGTCAACGTGCACTGACCGCCGGCCCATTCGATGCACGCGTGGCGACGCGAAACACGCTGATCGTTGACGAAGAAACCGGCGTCGCGGTCGCGCCCGATCACCAGCTGCCCATCGGTGGGAACCAGTTCCAGATGCTGATCGAGACGATTGAGGTCGAGGCGCTGCGTGCTGCGCAGGTGATCCTGCGCTTCCAGCAATTCCATCGGGATGGTTATCGTACTCTCGGCGCTGCGTGCCCAATCGACACGCCACACGCGCATGGGTTCGGCTTTGCCACGAACGGTAATGCGATCGATGCTCTGGCAGGTAAGGCGCAGGGTATCCGGCAAGTGGCGGAAAACGGATTCGCCGATCAGGATCTCATTGGCACCGGCGCGATCGGACAGGCGCGCGGCCACGTTGACCGCATCGCCATAACAATCCCCATTGCGCTCGATGATGGGGCCGTACTCGATGCCAATCTTGACGCCCAGCGGCCTTTGATGCGGATCAGCCATTTTGAGATCGCGCATGATGTCCTGCGTTTTGACGCAGCATTCGACGGCAATGGCCGTGTCGTTGAACAACGCCAGCACACCATCGCCCAGGAATTTAACTATCCGCCCGCCGGAGCGAGACAAATGGTATCCCAACGCTCGTGTACAGCGTGTAACCACATCCGTTGCAGCGACGTTGCCAACCGATTCGAACAACCCGGTGCTGCCCGTCAGATCGGCGAATACGACGGTCCTACCCGATTGCTCCACGCATTTACCTCATCACTCTCGAAGGTTCCGCGCCTGTGTTTATGTGTACCGCGCGATAAATTTGTTATTGACACCATGATGCTAACACTAATCACCTCGGCTCATACTTGTCATCAACCCTTGACAGCCCTGCCAAGCGCAACGATTTTGTCATGGCAGAAGCAATCGGCGACATGGTCGTTAACCATGCCGACGGCCTGCATGAACGCGTAGCAAATGGTACTGCCGACAAATTTGAAGCCACGCGCCTTCAGCGCACGGCTCATGGCGTCGGACTGCGCGGTCGAGGCCGGTACATCGGCCAGCGCGCCCCAGGCGTTTTGTTTCGGCCGCCCATCCACGAATGTCCACAGCCAATCGACCGGATCGTTGCCGGTTTGTTGTAGATCGAGCCACGCGCGGGCATTGACGATGGCCGCTTCGACCTTGGCGCGATTACGGATGATGCCGGGGTCGGCCAGCAGCGCCTGTTTTTTCGCATCGTCCCAGCGTGCGATGCGCTCCGCATCGAAACCATCGTAGGCGATGCGATAGTGCGCGCGTTTCTTCAATACGGTGATCCACGACAAACCTGCCTGTGCGCCTTCGAGCAGGAGGAACTCGAACAACAGGCGCGCATCGCGTACGGGCACACCCCACTCCTTGTCGTGGTAATCGAGGTAGAGCGGATCGTTGCCGGCCCAGGCGCAGCGTGTCGTCATCGTTTCATCTCGCGGTGGGATGATTTGTCGGGGTCACAGCCGCTTGCGCGGCACTCCGTCAGCGCAGGCGGCCGATCAGGCCGTCCAGTTGGTCTAGGCTGCCGAAACGGATCGTGACTTCGCCCGCTCCTTTCTTGTTCGCCTTGATCTTCACGGTAGCGCCAAGCACATCGGCGATTTCCTCTTCCAACCGCAGCAGGTCGCGGTCCGGCGGCGGCGCGGTTTTCTTCTGCCGTGGATTCAGGATGTGCTGTACCAGGCGTTCGGTGTCGCGCACCGACATCTGCCTGGCCGCCACCTGATTAGCCAATTGAATCTGGCCGGCGCCATCCAGGGGCAACAGCGCGCGTGCATGGCCCATGTCGATGTCGCCGGCCATCAGCAATTCCTGCACCGGGCGGGCGAGGTTGAGCAGGCGCAACAGGTTGGATGCGGCAGAGCGCGAGCGGCCGACGGCATCGGCTGCCTGCTGGTGGGTCATGGAGAATTCATCGATCAGGCGTTGCAGGCCACCGGCTTCTTCGAGCGGGTTCAGGTCCTCGCGCTGAATGTTTTCGATCAGCGACATCGCCAGCGCGGCTTCGTCGGGAATCTCGCGCACCAGACAGGGCACTTCGCTCAGCCCGGCGATCTGCGATGCGCGCCAACGGCGCTCGCCAGCGATGATTTCATAGTCGCCGCCACCCACCGGGCGCACGAGAATAGGCTGCATCACGCCCTGGGCCTTGATCGATGCCGCCAATTCTTCCAGCGATCCGGGGTCCATGCGCGTGCGCGGCTGGTATTTGCCCGGGCTCAGGGCATCGATGGACAAGGTCTGCAATTCGCCCTTGCCGGCTTCGTCGTCGCGGTTGGCGGCCAGTAGCGCATCCAGGCCACGGCCAAGGCCTTTGAGTTTGGGTGGCGTCATGTCGATGAGCGGGCGATGCGCCCCAGAGACGGTTGCGGGATTGGCTTCAGGTTCATATCCGGTTCCTCACAGCGTCTTCACGCGTTCGATCATTTCTTCCGCGAATGCCATGTAGGCCTGCGCGCCCTTGGCGGCCTTGTCGAAGGCAATGCCGGGCATGCCATGGCTGGGCGCTTCGGCCAGACGCACGTTGCGCGGCACGATGGCGCGGAACACCTTGTCGCCGAAATGGCTTTCGAGCTGCGCGGAAACCTGCTGCTGCAAGGTCATGCGCGGGTCGAACATGACGCGCAGCAGGCCGATGATTTTCAGATCGCGGTTGAGGTTGGCGTGTACTTTCTTGATCGTATTGACCAGATCGGACAAACCTTCCAGCGCAAAGTACTCGCACTGCATCGGAATGATGACGCCGTGGGCGGCGCACAAGCCGTTGAGCGTGAGCATCGACAGCGATGGCGGGCAATCGATGAGGATGAAATCGTAGTCGGCATCGAAAACGCCCAACGCATGCTTGAGGCGGCTTTCACGCTGCGCCAAGCCCACCAGTTCGACCTCGGCGCCAGCCAGATCGCGGTTTGCCGGCAACACGTCGTAGCCGCCGCTGGGTGAAACGACACGCACGTCCTCCACGCTGGCCAGCCCCACCAGCAGGTGATAGACCGATTTTTGCAGATCGGCCTTGTTCACCCCGCTACCCATCGTGGCGTTGCCCTGCGGGTCGAGATCGACCAGCAGCGTGCGCTGCCCGGCCAGATGCAAGGCAGCGGCGAGATTGACGCAGGTGGTGGTTTTACCCACCCCGCCTTTCTGGTTGGCGATGCAGAAGATACGGGCCATATCGGTGGCGTTTCCGGATTGGTTCAAAAACAGGTTCGAAAAATACCCGCCGGCGCGCGCTGGCCAGCGAAGTTTAGTCCATGACGAACGCTCGGGCGAAGCTTCCCGCTGGCATGGGCATCACGCTTCAGGCCCGTGCCAACACGATAAGGTGGCGCTCCGCGTCGAGGCCGGGCACCGCGAGCGCTATCGTTTCGCGCACTTCCCAACCCGCCGGCAGGGTGTCGATCTCGTCGGCCGGGTACGTACCCTTCATCGCGTACAGGCACCCCGATGGCCCGGCCAGATGGCCGGCGAGGCGAACGAAATCGGCCAGGCTGGAAAAGGCGCGCGAAATGACGCCGCTACGCGCCGCCCCGCTGCAAGCCAGGTCCGGAAAGGCGTCTTCCACCCCCACGTTTTCCACGCGCGCATTGAACACGGTGAAATTCGCCAGCCGCAGTTCTATCTTCGCCTGCTGCTGAAAGCTCGCTTTTTTATTGACCGCCTCGATCGAACTCACCGCCCATTCCGGCCGCGCGATCGCCAGCGCGATCCCCGGCAAGCCTCCGCCCGAACCGATGTCGGCCAGCCGCTCCACGGCCGCCAGATGCGGTAGCACGGCAAGGGAATCCAGCAAGTGATGGGTGACGACCTCCTCCGGCCGCCGCAGCGCGGTGAGGTTGTAGATGCGGTTCCACTTCAGCAACAACTCACCGAACGCCAGCAAGCGCGCCTGTACCGCTGCCGGCAGCGCCAACCCGAGTGCATCGGCACCCTCGGCCAACGCACTGGCGAATGGCGCGAGCACGCCCGCCGCCGTCATGCGCAGCGATCCTGTTGCCGTGCCGCCAGTTCGCGGCGCTTGAGCCACACCAGCAGCAGCGAAATCGCCGCCGGCGTCACGCCCTGCACGCGGCTGGCCTGACCGACCGTTTCGGGTCTGTGCTGGTTGAGCTTTTGCTGTACTTCCTTCGACAAGCCGCGCACTTCGGCGTAATCCATCCCGGCCGGCAAGCGGATGGATTCAGCCTGCAATTGTTTGGCGACTTCGCCCTGTTGACGGTCGATATAGCCCTGGTATTTGGCGGCAATTTCGATCTGTTCGACGACCTGCGGATCGGTTTCCGGGCCTTCTGGCGCGCCGGGCAGGGTCATCAACGCCGCATAGCCGGTCTGCGGCCGGCGCAACAGGTCGAAATAGCTGTATTCCCTTTCCAGCGCCTTGCCGACGACGCGCTCGGCTTCCGCTGCCGGAATGCCTTCCGGGCGCGCCCAGGTCGCTTTCAGCCGCGCCGTTTCACGCTCGATCGCCTCATGCTTGGCGCAGAACGCAACCCAACGCGCATCGTCCACCAACCCAAGCTCACGCCCCTTGGCGGTGAGGCGCAGGTCGGCGTTGTCCTCGCGCAATTGCAGGCGATATTCGGCGCGCGAGGTGAACATGCGGTAAGGCTCGGACACGCCGCGGGTGATGAGATCATCCACCAATACGCCGAGATAAGCCTCGTCGCGGCGCGGACACCATGGCGCTTCTCCACGCACATGCAGCACGGCGTTGGCGCCGGCGAGCAGGCCCTGTGCCGCCGCTTCCTCATAGCCGGTGGTGCCGTTGATCTGACCGGCGAAAAACAGGCCGGCGATGGATTTCGTTTCCAGGCTGCTCTTGAGATTGCGCGGATCGAAATAGTCGTACTCGATGGCGTAGCCAGGGCGCAGGATG
>JAVBSY010000164.1:0-15951 GCA_031556475.1 Azoarcus sp. | reverse complement strand
TAGCGCCCCCGAACAGCAGCAGCTTTTCAGTGAGCGTCGTCTTGCCCGCGTCGGGGTGGGAAATGATGGCGAAGGTACGGCGTTTTTCGACGTCGCGCAGCAGGTCAGGGGGAAAAGCAGTCATTGGCTCGGGCGGAAACTTTGGGGCGGAAAGCAAACCGCCGGCCACGCATTTTCATGGCCGGCGGCGGGGACGAGCCGGATTTTATCAAGGAAACAGCGGTGGATTGCTGCTCACGTCGACTTGTGGTGGAGCACTGTATTGTTCCGCCTCGGCGACCCAGCCGCCGCCCAGGGCTTTGTACAGTGACACCATCTGGACGAAGTTCTGCCCTTGTACCTGGGCGTAGCTCAGTTCGGCGTTGAACAGGCTGCGTTCGGCGTCGAGGACGTCGCTGTAGCTGGAGTAACCACCTTCGTAGCGCAGCCGGGCCATGCGCGCGTAGCTGCGCAGGGCGTTCACCCGCTGGTCTTGTGCGGACAGTTGTTCGCGGCTCTTGGTGCCGCCGATGAGGGCGTCGTCGACTTCCTGGAAGGCTGTCTGGATGGCTTTTTGATAGCTGAACAAGGCTTGTTGCTGCTGCGCTTCGGCAATTCTGACCTGGCCGGCGATGGCGCCCGCAGTGAAGATCGGCATGCTCAGGCCGGCGGCGAAGCTCCACACGCGGCCTGGACCGCTGAAAAGATTGTTCAGCGACGTGCTGGCGCCGCCGAACAGGCCGGTCAGCGAAATGCTGGGGAAATACTGCGCCTTGGCCGCGCCGATCGTCGCATTGGCGGCGATCAGGTTTTGCTCGGCTGCGCGCAGGTCGGGACGCTGTTCCAGCAAGTCCGATGGCAAACCCGCCGGGATTTGCGGCAGGACGAGATCGTCGATGGACCGCCCGCGCGGAATCGGACCGGGGTTGTGGCCGAGCAGCACGGCGAGCGCGTTTTCCTGCTGTGCTACCTGGCGTTCCAGGTCGGGCACGGCGGCGAGCGCGGTGGCGTATTCGGAGCGTGCCTGCGACAGTTCCAGTTCGGAAATCACCCCGCCCTTGAAGCGTTTTTCGAACAGGTCCAGCGACTGGGCGCGCGAATCCAGCGTTGCGCGTGCGACTTCGAACTGGCGGTCGAGCGAACGCAGGTTGATGTAACCCGTGGCGACCGACGCCGTCAGCGACAGGATAGTGGCGCGGCGGCCTTCCTCGCTCGCCAGCAGTTGCGCACGCGCGGCTTCGGTCTGGCGGCGCAGGCGCCCGAAGAGATCGATTTCCCACGATGCGAAGGCATCGATCTGCACGGTGTTGAAGGGGTTGGTGCCGGGTGCCGGGGTGACAGTCCGTTCGCTGGAACGACTGCGCTCGCCCACTGCTTCGGCGCCGATTTGCGGGAAGAACTGCGAACGGCTGACGCCGAGGCGGCCGTAATACTCTTCGACGCGGGCGGCGGCGATGCGCACGTCCTTGTTGTCGGCAAGCGCGGTGGCGATCAGATCATCCAGTACCTGATCCTGCATTTGCCGCCACCATGCGGTATTGACCTCGGCGTGTGCATTTTCCTCCGCGAAGCGGAAATGCGCCGGTGCGTCGATGGGGTCACGCCGGTAGTCGGGGCCGATGGTGCATGCGCTCAGGGAAGCCAGCACGGCCAGGGGGGCCGCTGCGGTGAACAGGCGACGCGGCTTCATGACGTCTCTCCTTCGCGGGCAGCGTGTGGCGGGGGCTGTTGCGGCGTGTTCGGCGGCTCTGCTTCCTTTTTTTCCCCGCGCGACGACAGCGACTCCAGCGCCCAGTAGAACATCGGGATGACCAGGATGGCGATCACGGTCGCGCCCAGCATGCCGCCGATGACGCCGGTACCGAGCGAATGCCGGCTGGCCGACGAGGCGCCGTGGGCGATGGCGAGCGGCACGCAGCCGAGGATGAAGGCGAGCGAAGTCATGATGATGGGGCGCAAACGCAGCTTGGCTGCCTCCAGTGCGGCTTCCATCGGGGATTTGCCTTCCTTCTCGCGCAGTTCGACGGCGAACTCGAAGATCAGAATGGCGTTCTTCGCCGCCAGTGCGATCAGCACGGTGAGGCCGATCTGGAAGTAGACGTCGTTTTCGATACCGCGCAAAAAGATGGCCACCAGCGCGCCAAACAGGGCGAACGGCACGGCGAGCAGTACGCCCAAAGGCAGCGACCACTTTTCGTATTGTGCGGCCAGGATCAGGAACACCATGACCAGCGCGAAGGCGAACACCATGGCGGCGGTCGAGCCGGCCTGTTTCTCCTCGTAGGCTTGTCCGCTCCAGGCGTAGCCGAAATCGGATGGCATCACTTTGCGCGCGATCTCTTCCATCGCCGCGATTGCCTGGCCCGAACTGTAGCCGGGCGCGGCGTTGCCGACGATCTTGGCGGCGGGGAAGTTGTTGAAGCGCGTGACGATGTCGGCGCCGGAAATGTAGCGCGATGTCGTCACCGCCTTGATCGGCACCATCGTGCCCTGGCTGTTGCGCACGTACAGTTGGGACAGATCCTCCGGCTTGGTGCGGTAATCCGGCTCCGCTTGCAGGATGACCTGGAACAACCGGCTGTTCTTGGGAAACTGGCTGACATAGAGCGAACCGAACATGACCTGCAGCGCGGAGTACACGTCCTGCACCTTGACGCCCTGCGTTTCGGCGCGCTCGCGGTCGACGTCGACGAGCAACTGGCGTGAGCGCGTATTGATCGTCGAATTTAGACCCGCGAGTTCGGGATGCGAGTGCGCTTCGGCGATGAAGGCGCGCGTGATCTCCTCCAGCTTCTGCAGGCTGGCGTCCCCCTGGCTTTGCAGCCAGAACTCGAAGCCGCCGGTCGTGCCCAGGCCCGGGATGGAGGGCGGATTGATGGGAATGACCACCCCTTCCTTGAACTGCGAAAACTCGCGCATGGCGTCGGCGATGACCTGTGCGGCATCGCGGCCCTTGCGCTCGGCGAAGTCTTTCAGTGTGATGAACAGCGTGCCTGCGTTGGCCTTGTTCTGCGAGTCGATCAGGCTGTAGCCGATCGGTGCGGACACGGTTTTCACCGCCGGGTCTTTCATCAGCCAGTCTTCCGCTTTTTTTGCCACTTCCTGGGTGCGATCCAGGCTGGCGGCGTCCGGCATGATGATGGCGCCGAGCAGGTAGCCCTGGTCTTCCTCCGGCAGGAAGGACGACGGGATTTTGGCGAACAGCCCATAGGTCAGCACCAGCATGCCGGCGATGAGTATGAACGCAAGGCCCGCGCGCTTGATCGCCAGACGGCAAAACCACGTGTAGCCGTTGGTGATACGGTCGAAGCCGTTGTTGAACCATTTGAAAAAGCCGCGCTTCTCATGGTGCCCCGGTTTGAGCAGCAAGGCGGCCAGTGCCGGTGACAGCGTCAGCGCGACGATGCCCGAAAGCACTACCGACACGGCGATCGTCACCGCGAATTGCTTGTACATCTGCCCGGTGATGCCGGAAAGGAAGGCGACCGGAATGAACACCGCGCACAGCACGAGCACGATGGCGATCACCGGTCCGCCGACCTCGTTCATCGCCTTTTTCGCCGCATCCTTCGGTGCCAGGCCGAATTCGTTCATGTTGCGTTCGACGTTCTCGATCACCACGATGGCGTCATCGACCACGATGCCGATCGCCAGCACCATGGCGAACAAGGTAAGCATGTTGATCGAGAAGCCGAATGCGCTCATGCCGATGAACGCGCCGATGATGGAGACCGGCACGGCGAGGATCGGCACCAGTGTGGCGCGGAAGCTTTGCAGGAACAGGAACACCACGAGGATGACGAGAACGACCGCCTCGCCGAAGGTTTTGACCACTTCGTGGATCGATTCCTTGACGAAGGTGGTGGTGTCGAGCGCGATGTCGTATTCCAGCCCTTGCGGGAAGCTCTTCTTGAGCTCTTCGAGCTTGGCCCTGACCAGCTTGGAGACTTCCAGTGCGTTGGCGCCCGGTTGCTGATACACCGCCATCAGGGTGGCTGTCTTGCCGTTGTAGCGTCCGCGCAGGGAGTAGTCTTTTTGCCCGAGCTCGGCGTGGCCGATGTCCTTGACGCGCACGATGGAGGCGCCGGCGCTTTCGGCGCGCAGGATGATGTTGTCGAACTGCGAAGGCTCGGTCAGGCGTCCGAGCGTTGCGACCGGGAAGGTCTGCTCGACGGGGGCGGGGGTTGGCGCCTGGCCGATCCGTCCGGCGGAAAACTGCTGGTTCTGGTTGGCGACCGCCGACTGCACGTCGTCGACGGTAACGCCCAGGCTCGCCATGCGGTCCGGTTTCAGCCACAGCCGCATGGCGTAGTCCGGTGTGCCGAAGATCGACGACTGGTTGGCGCCGGGAATACGCTTGAGCGCGTCGAGCACGTAGATGTTGGCGTAGTTGGCGATGTAGCTTTCGTCGTAGCTTTCGTCCGGCGAATAAATCGCGATGACCATCATGAAGGCGCTGGAGCGTTTCTGTACCGATACGCCTTGCTGTGTCACCGCTTCCGGCAGCAGCGGCAGCGCGAGATTGACGCGGTTCTGCACGTCGACCTGCGCCAGTTCCGGATCGGTGCCGATCTCGAAATACGTCGTCAGCGTCACGTTGCCGGTCGAGGAGCTCGCCGAGTACATGTACATCATGTTGTCGGCGCCGTTGACCTGCTGCTCGATCGGCGCGGCGACGTTTTGCGCAACCACCTCGGAGCTGGCACCGGGATAACTGGCGCTGACCGTGATCGACGGCGGGGTGATGTCCGGGTACTGCGCCACCGGCAGATTGAACATCGCGACCGTGCCGGCGATCACCAGGATGATGGAAATGACCGAGGCGAAAATGGGCCGGTCGATGAAAAAATGGGAGAATTTCATGATGGATTCCCCCGGTCAGCGGGCCGTGATGCTGAGTTCGACCCGGCGTGCTTCCTCATCGCTGCCGCTGCCGGTAACCGTTGCCGGCGCACGCATTTCCACTTGCGCCTCCTTCACCCCCGCGACATACAGCGCACCACGTACCGCCTCCGCGCGCATGTGCGCCAGCTTGGTGTTTCTGGCAGGGTTGCCGCTGCGGTCGGTGTAGCCGGTCAATGTCACGCGGGATTGCGGCGATGCGACCAGCCGTGCGGCGATATCCGCCAGGGTCTTCGCGCTCTCCGCGTCAAATACCGCACTGCCGTGGGCAAAGCGCACCACGGCGTGTCCTTCGCTCGAGCCGTTGAGTGTGGCGCCGCCGGTCGCCGTGCTGCTGGGGGGGCCGCCGAACAAGTAGTTGTTGGGGGAGCCGTTGGGTGCGCTGCCGCTCGTATTGGCAGCCGGCGCGGCTGCTGCGGCTTGAGGCGCCGGAGCCGTCGTGGCGGCCATGCCGGAATCCGCCTGTCCGGGTGTCGGGCTTGAGCTTCCACTTGCCGGTACCGCTGCCGTGACCTTGAGTTGCGCACCTGGAGCGACCTTGAGCGTGCCATCCACCACGATGCGTTCGTTCGCGCGCAGGCCGTCGCGGATCACCCAGCTATCGCCCAGCCAGTCGCCTACCGTCACCGCACGCTGCTCGGCTTTGTCGTCCTGCCCCACGATCCAGACGAATTCACCGCGCGGCCCCTGCTGAACCGCTCGCTGGGGCAGCACGAAACTGCCCGGCCGTACCGCGCCCAGCAGGTGCACGCGCACGAACTGCCCGGGGCGCAGGCTGCCTTGCGGGTTCTCCAGGTCGGCACGTACCAGATAGGTGCCGGTTTCCTCGCTGAATGCCGCGTCGGCGAACGTAATGCGCCCGTGCGAGGGGTATATCGATCCGTCGGCAAGCTTGACTTCGACCTCCATGTTCTCGCGTGGAGGCAGTCTGAGTTTGCCTTTGCCTTGGTCGTCACGCAGACGCAGGATCTCGTTTTCCGACAGGCTGAAGTTGACCCGCATCGGGCTGAGCCGGGCCACATAGGTCAGCAGGCTGTTCTGTGGGTCGATGTAACTGCCGTTTTGCTGCTTGGCAAAGGAAGACAGGCCATCGACCGGGGACGAGATGGTGCAGTAGCTCAGGTTCAGTTCCGCGTCGATCACTTTCGCACGCGCGGCTTCCAGCGCGGCGGCGGCGCTTTGTTCCTGCCCCGTGGCGTCATCCAGGTCTTTCTGCGACAGGGCGTTCTGTGCCGCCAGCGGTTTGATGCGGGCCAGATTCTGCCGCGCCACGGTCAGCCGCGCTTCCTGTTCCGATTGCTCCGCGCGTGCAGCCGACAATTCGGCCTCGAAAGGTTTTTTGTCCATCACGAACAAAACCTGTCCGGCTTTGACCGGGGAGCCTTCCGTATACATCCGCTGTTCGAGAAAGCCGGAAACCCGGGCGCGGATTTCGACCTGTTGCGAGCTTTCAGTCTGCCCGACGAACTCGAAAACGGCTGGTGCGTCCTGCGGCGCCACCGTCAATACGGAAACCTCGACTGGCGGTCGGGCGGCGGGCGCGGGCGCTTCCTTGCCGCAAGCTGCGAGTAAAATAGATAAGGCTCCGATCATCAGCGCGCGCATCTTCTTCTCCATTTGATTGGCCTGCAATGCATCGGATGTGCTCATCAGGCAACCGATGTCATGGACCACGAGCGGAACGGATCATTCCCGGACGTTTTTTTTGACGACGCCTCGGGCAGTAGAGGCCAGTGAGAATAACTCAGTCGGCGCTTCAGCACGAGAGCGTAAACCCGCAATGTGGGTATGACATCCCAAATATCGCGGGGGTTATTCCATCCGAAGCGGGTGGGTATTGAAGTTGGCGGCATGAAAAGTTTATGTTCCAGTAATGCAGTCTGGAAGGTGATCGAGCCTATGTAGCGTGTCGTTTTTGGATACTTTTCCGCTTATGCCAAAGTCGTGTGCTGCTCCTGCGACTGTGGTAATCCGGGTTTTCGGCGCAGCGGCTGCGCATGTTTCGGTATTTGGAATGGTTATGGCTGAATCGTTTTTCGCTCCCTGCCCTCGTGGCCTGGAGGCTTTGCTGGCAGATGAATTGCGTGATTGCGGGGCGGGCGCCGCCGATGTGGTCCATGGCGGCGTATCGTGGCGGGGGGATTGGCCGGCCTGCTATCGAGCCAACCTGGAAAGCCGGCTCGCCACACGCGTATTGTGGCGGGTGGCGGGCGGGCGCTACCGCACCGAAGTCGATATCTACAAGCTGGCCTACAGCGTGACGTGGGCGAAATGGTTCACGCCGGACGACACGATCCGCGTTTTCGTTACCGCGCAGAAATCGCCATTGAAAAGCCTGGAGTTCATCACCCTGCGGATCAAGGATGCGGTATGCGATCACTTTCGGGCCGTGCAAGGGCGGCGGCCGAGCGTTGATACCGCCGCGCCGACGGTGCGCATCCATGCTTTTCTGACCGCCGATAGTGTAACGCTTTATCTCGATACCTCTGGCGAGCCGCTATACAGACGCGGTTTCAAAGTGGCGGCGGTGGAAGCGCCGCTGAAGGAAAATCTTGCTGCCGGCATTTTGCGCCTGACCGGCTGGCGGCCGGACGAGGCACTGGTCGATCCGATGTGCGGCAGCGGTACCTTTTTGCTTGAAGCCGCCCAGATTGCACTCGATATCGCACCGGGTCTGGGGCGGCGGTTCGCTTTCGAACGTCTGCGTATGTTCGATCGCACGGCTTGGGGGGCGCTGCGCGGTGAGGCGGAAAAGCGTCGGCAGGCAGCGCGTCCGCTGCCGATTTTCGGTTCCGATATCGTCGGCGAACAGGTGCGCCGCAGCCGCGCGACGCTCGATGCGGCGGGGCTGGCCGATTGTGTGACACTCGAGCGCGCCGACGTACTGGAGCGCGTGTCGCCAGCCGCCGAAGGCGTCATGGTGGCGAACCCGCCTTATGGTGTTCGCATCGGTGAAACAGAGGCCCTGGCCGCTTTTTACCCCCAACTGGGGGATGCGTTGAAAAAGCGCTGGAATGGTTGGCGCTGCCACTTCCTGAGCGGTGATCCGGCGCTACCGAAGCTGATTGGCCTCAAGGCCAGCCGCCGTACGCCGTTATTCAATGGTGCGGTGGAGTGCCGGCTGTATGAGTACCGGATGGTGGTGGGGAGCTTGCGGCGGCATCCGCCGCCGCAGGGTTCCACGTCTGCAGACGATGGGGCCACCGTATCGCGATAAGACATAGGGAGGCATGCGATCGTCATGAGTAAGTACAAGGTCAAGCCGACAAGTATCGAACGCAAGATGCGAGACGATGACTTCATCGTCTCCAAGACGAATACCAAAGGCGAGATTACTTACTGTAACCGGGTGTTCATCGAGTTTTCCGGTTACGCCGAAAGCGAGTTGCTTGGTGCGCCACACAACATCGTGCGCCACCCCGATATGCCTCGTGGTGTTTTTCAGTACTTGTGGGATTGCCTGACGGCCGGGCGCGAGTGCTTTGCATACGTCAAAAACATGTCGAAGGACGGCGGGTATTACTGGGTGTTCGCCAACGTTACGCCGTCTTATGACGCAGCCGGCCGCATCGAGGGCTATTTCTCGGTCCGGCGCAAGCCGGCGGATGAAGCCGTGCGTGTTTGTGGTGATCTGTATCGGGAGATGCTCTCTGTCGAACAAAAAGTCGGCCCACGCGAGGCGACGGCTGCCTCGTTGGCGCTACTGAACAAGGTCTTGACCGAAAAGGGAGTGAGTTATGAGCAATTTGTCCTTTCTTTCTAGGGCGCGCTTACAGGTTTGGGGTGTCAACGGCCTGTTGCTCGTCGCTGTCCTGGTGGGCTGGGCCGCGCACGGCTGGGCGGTCGGTGGTCTGCTGTGGGGTGGGGCGCTTGTTGTCGTCGGTGTGTTGGCTGGTATTTTTTATCTGCGTCACGTGGCCGTCATGGAACGGATGCTGCGCGATGTTTCGGAGGTGGTGCGGCAGAGCGCTGCCGGTCGGGTAGGCGGGCGTGTGACAGGCTTGGCTCATGAGGACACGCTGAGCCGCGTGTGCCGGGACATCAACGATATGCTCGACCAGCTCGAAACCTGTTTCCGCGAACAACGTACCGCGTTGGCGTGTGCCAGCCAAGGGGTGTTTGAACGGCGCGCTCAGGTCGTGGGGGTGCATGGTGTTTTCTGCGATGCGCTTGAAACGACGAATCAGTCGCTTGCCGGTTTGGAACGGACCTGGCGGGACGAGCGGCGCGGTCGTTTACTGTCGCGCACCGGGCAGTTGAATTCGACCAATCTGCTGCAGAACATGCGCACCAATCAGAAGGATATGCTCAGCATCGTTGCCGCTACCGGGGAGTTGTCGAAGCTGGCGGGGCAGGAGGCGAGCGAGGCGGAGAGCGGCAGGGCGGTGGTGAGCCAGGTCGTGGCCGATTTTGCCGGTATCGCGGAGAAGGTGGAAAGGGTAAGCGCGGAGATCGAGGATCTCAATGCCCACAGTAGCGAGATTACGCGGTCGGTGGCGTTGATCCGGCGTATTGCCGATCAGACCAATCTGCTTGCGCTCAATGCCGCGCTCGAAGCGGCACGCGCGGGGGAGCATGGGCGCGGCTTTGCCGTGGTGGCCGACGAGGTGCGCAAATTGGCGGAAGACACGATTCGCGCATCGGGCGAGATCGGCGGTGTGATGGACGTATTGAGGGAACAGGCGGAGAGGATGCTCACGGACGCGGGGCAGATGAAGAGCATGGCCGATCAGTCGCGTGCCAGCGGCATGGAGTTGGAAACCCGTTTTACCTCTTTTGCCGAGGCGGCCAGACAGTCGCTGGAGCGGATCGATTATGTGTACGACATCAGTTTTACCGCACTGGCCAAGGTGGATCACTTCGTGTACAAGCAAAATGCCTATCTGGCGCTGGATCGCGGCGATCAATCAGACGAGGCGCAGGCAGTACGCGTGACCGAGCACGAATGCCGTTTTGGCCGTTGGCTGGCATCGCCGGATACGGAGCGTTTTCACTCGTCCAGCGCCTATCGCCGATTGGCCGAGCCGCACGCCGCAGTGCATCAAAACATGGCGAATGCCGTGCGTTTGATGTCGCAGGACTGGGAGTCCGATGCTGCGCTTCAGGAAGAAATTTTCGAGTCCCTGCGCCGAGCCGAGAAAGGCAGCGACCAGATTGTGGAACTGCTCGATCACATGGTCAATGATCGCCACGGTGTGAAAGTCTGATCGAGATTGAGGTGTCGAATACCCCGGCGGCCGGCGAGGGACGCCGGCCGGCTGCTTCGGTCAGATGATGTCGAGGTGCCGGATGCCGGCGTTGAGGTCGCGCTCGCCGTGTTTGCTGTTGAGCTTGATCTGCAGGCGCAGGTCGTTGACCGAGTCGGCGTTGCGTAGCGCGTCTTCGTAGGTGATGAGATCGGCTTCGTAGAGATCGAACAGGGATTGGTCGAAAGTCTGCATGCCCAGTTCGCGCGAGCGTTTCATGATCTCCTTGATGCCGGGGACTTCGCCTTTGAAGATGAGATCGGAGATCAGTGGCGAGTTGAGCAGGATTTCGACTGCCGGCACGCGGCCTTTGCGGTCTTTCATCGGCAGCAGGCGTTGCGAGATCATCGCGCGCATGTTGAGCGACAGGTCCATCAGCAACTGGGTGCGGCGCTCTTCGGGGAAGAAGTTGATGATGCGGTCGATGGCCTGGTTGGCGCTGTTGGCGTGCAGTGTGGCAAGGCAGAGGTGGCCGGTTTCAGCGAAAGCGATGGCGTAATCCATCGTGTTGCGGTCGCGAATTTCACCCATCAGGATCACGTCCGGCGCTTGGCGCAGGGTGTTTTTCAATGCCATTTCCCAGGAGTCGGTGTCGATACCGAGTTCGCGCTGGGAAACGATGCAGTTCTTGTGCGGATGAACGAATTCGATCGGGTCTTCGACGGTGATGATATGGCCGTAGGAGTGCTCGTTACGGTGATCCACCATTGCCGCCAGCGAGGTCGTCTTGCCGGTGCCAGTGCCGCCGACGAAAATCACCAGTCCGCGCTTGGTCATGGCGATGTCGTGGAGCACGGTGGGCAGGCCAAGCTCGGTGATGGTGGGGATCCTCATAGAGATCGTGCGCAGCACCAACGCGACGCGGCCTTGCTGGATATAGGCGTTGACGCGGAAGCGGCCGATCCCCGCCGGTGAAATGGCGAAGTTGCATTCCTTCGTCGACTCGAACTCCGCCGCCTGGCGGTCGTTCATGATCGCGCGCGCCAGTTCGGCGGTGTGCTGCGGTGACAGGCTCTGGTTGGACTGCGGCACGATGCGTCCGTCGATCTTGATCGCGGGCGGAAAGCCGGCGTTGATGAAAAGGTCGGAACCGTTTTTCTGCTGCATCAGGCGCAGCAGATCGTTCATGAATTTGATGGATTGATCGCGTTCCATTGCAACACTCCTTGCGGCGGGCGGATATGCGCCGTGCCTACCGCGTTCGGTGATTCCCTATTCTCCTCCGATGTTCAGTTGGAGGCGAAGTTGTCCTTGTTCTGCGCCCGGATGCGCGCTTCCATGGCGGATACGACGTTGCGGCGGACGAGGTCGGCCAGGCACTGGTCCAAGGTCTGCATGCCGGCACTTTGGCTGGTTTGTATCGACGAATACATCTGGGCGATCTTGTTTTCGCGGATCAGGTTACGGATGGCCGGTGTGCCGATCATGATTTCATGCGCCGCGATCCGGCCCTGGCCGTCCTTGGTCTTGAGCAGCGTCTGCGAGATGACCGCGCGCAGCGATTCGGACAGCATAGAACGCACCATGTCTTTTTCCGCAGCGGGAAAGACGTCGACGATACGGTCGATGGTTTTCGCCGCCGAGGAGGTATGCAGCGTGCCGAATACGAGGTGGCCGGTTTCGGCTGCGGTGAGCGCCAGGCGGATGGTCTCGAGGTCGCGCATCTCACCCACCAGGATCACGTCCGGATCTTCGCGTAGCGCCGCGCGCAATGCGTTGTTGAACGACATCGTGTCGCGGTGCACTTCGCGCTGGTTGATCAGGCAGCGCTTCGATTCATGAACGAACTCGATCGGGTCTTCGACGGTGAGAATGTGGGAGTACTTGTTCTCGTTGATGAAGTCGATCATCGCTGCCAGGGTGGTCGACTTGCCTGAGCCGGTGGGGCCGGTTACGAGCACGATGCCGCGCGGCTGGTCGGAAATTTCCTTGAAGATCTTGGGGCAGTTCAGTTCTTCGAGTGTTTGCACCTTGCTCGGAATCGTCCGGAATACCGCGCCGGCCCCCCGGTTCTGGTTGAACGCATTGACACGGAAGCGGGCGAGGTTGGGTACCGCGAAGGAAAAGTCGCATTCCCACGTTTCCTCGTACTGCTTGCGCTGCGAGTCGTTCATGATGTCATACACCATGGCGTGCACGTCCTTGTGCTCCATGGGCGGCAGATTGATCCGGCGCACGTCGCCGTGGACCCGGATCATCGGCGGCAGGCCGGATGACAAATGCAAATCGGATGCCTTGTTCTTGACGGAGAAGGCGAGCAGTTCGGTAATGTCCATGCGCGGATTCGCTTAAGGGAAATACAGGCTGTGGGGCGAGGGCGGCGAAAGGGTGGCTCAAAGGGCGATGCTATACTTTCGGCGCGTTGTTCCGAGGAATGAATCGCGTCAATATGACATTAATCTCTGCCAACATGCAAGCCGTGAACGCGCGCATCCGGCGCGTAGCCGAGGCTGCAGGCCGCGATCCGGCTCGGATCAAACTGCTCGCGGTGAGCAAGACATGGCCGGCGTCGGCCGTGCGCGAAGCGTTGGAGGCGGGCCAGCGCGCTTTTGGCGAGAATTATGTGCAGGAGGGGGTGGAAAAGATCGAGGCGCTTGCCACGTGCGCCGTGCCCGATCTCGAATGGCATTTCATCGGCCCCCTGCAAAGCAATAAAACCAGCTTGGTGGCGCGTTATTTCGATTGGGTGCATGGCATCGAGCGGATGAAGATCGCCGAGCGTCTGTCGGCGCAGCGCGATGTGCACCTGCCGGCACTGAACGTGTGCATTCAGGTCAACATCAGCGGCGAGGACAGCAAGAGCGGCGTTGCGCCCGAGGCTGCGGCGGAACTTGCGCATGCGGTGGCGACTCTACCGCGTTTGCGGTTGCGGGGGCTGATGGCGATCCCCGAGCCGACGGACGATGTCGTTACGCAGCACGCCCGCTTCGCTTCCCTGCGGCGTTTGTGCGATGAACTTGTTGCTGGGGGGTTGGCGCTGGATACCCTGTCGATGGGTATGTCGCACGACCTTGAAGCGGCCGTGGCCGAGGGGGCGACGCTGGTGCGTGTGGGTACGGCGATCTTTGGAGAGAGATATACGGGTACGGTGTCTTCCACCTATCCCCGATGAATGAGCCGGGCGCAGCTCCGGCTTTGCTAGAACCAGAAAATCAGGGTCAGAAAATGAAAATAAGCTTTCTCGGTGGCGGCAATATGGCCGGCGCGTTGATCGGCGGCCTTGTCGGCAAGGATTTCACGGCAAGCGATCTACAGGTGGTGGAAGTCGATGAAACCAGCCGCGCCCGCCTGGCTGCGCGCTTTGGCGTTCGTGCGGTGACGATGCTCGACGATGAGTTTCTGCTGTGCGATGTGCTCGTGCTGGCGGTCAAGCCGCAGCAGATGAAAGCGGCGCTGACGCCACTTGCCGGGCGTCTGTCATCACAAGTCGTCGTCAGCATCGCCGCCGGCTTGCGTTTGACCGACCTTGGACGCTGGTTGGGTGGTTATCGCCGTCTGGTGCGCTGCATGCCGAACACGCCGGCCTTGATCGGCGCGGGCGTGACGGGGTTGTTTGCCGATGCCTCGGTGGATGAAGCCGGGCGGCAGGCCGCCGAGCGTGTGCTCTCCGCCGTCGGCAGTACCGTATGGGTCGGCAATGAGGCGCAGATGGATGCGGTGACGGCGGTATCGGGCAGTGGCCCGGCTTACGTGTTTCACTTTATCGAGGCACTGGAGGCCGCTGGGCGTTCGCTCGGTTTCGACGAAGCCGCCGCCCGCCGGCTCGCGATCGATACCGTGCTTGGATCGGTGAAGCTTGCTACCGCCTCGCAGGAAGGGCCCGCGCAGTTGCGCGAGCGCGTCACGTCCAAGGGCGGTACCACCGAGGCGGCGCTTGCCAGCCTGACCGCCGCCGGCTGGCACGACGAGCTGGTTGCCGCAGTGGCCGCCGCTGCCGCGCGCGGGCGGGAACTCGGCGATCTGCTCGGCAAGAGCTAGCCAACGAAAAGGGGTGAGGCGTGCTCGTCAATGTGACGCTGTTGATTCTCAATACCGTACTCGGCTTCATCACGCTGGTGTTACTGGCGCGATTTTTCATGCAATGGCAGCGGGTGTCGTTTCGCAACCAGATCGGCCATTTCGTCGTGACGACAACCGATTGGATCGTACGACCGCTGCGGCGCGTCGTGCCTGGCCTGCTAGGGCTGGACATGGCCAGCCTGCTGCCGGCCTGGGTGTTTCAGGCGCTGTGGGTGTTTGCCCGGCTTCTGTTGCACGGTGAGCCGTTGAGTACGAATCCGTTGGGGGTGCTGCTCGGTGTCGGTGGTCTGGGTTTGATCGAACTGTTGCGGATGATGATTTATCTGGTTTTTGGCGTGGTACTGGTTTCGGCGGTGATGTCGTGGGTAAGCCCGCACGCGCCTGCGGCACCGATATTTCATGCACTGGCCGAGCCGTTTCTGCGACCGTTTCGTCGTATCGTGCCGGTCGTTGCCAATGTCGATCTGTCGCCTTTGGCGCTGATGCTGGTGTTGCAGATCGCGCTCATGGTATTGAGCGGGCTGCAAGGCGATTTCGCGCCATTGCTGTTCGGTGTTCGATGAGCGATTGGCTGTGCCGTGCCGCCGATGGCAGCTTGTTATTGACGCTGCACATTCAGCCCGGTGCGAAGCAGACGGGTTTTGCCGGTCCGCATGGTGTGGCGATGAAGCTGCGTCTGGCAGCGCCGCCGGTCGATGGCAAGGCCAACGCCGCGCTGTGCGTCTTCCTTGCATCGTTCTGTGCGGTGCCGAAGGCGGCAGTGACGCTGGTGAGCGGCGAAACCTCGCGGGCAAAACGGGTGCGCATCGCGGGAGTGGACGAGGCCGCTCTGGCGCGGCTGCGCGCCCTGGGCTGAAGCCAGGCCGACCGCAGTATTCGCATTGCCGGCTGGCTTGACTGTTCAGTTGCCGCCGAAGATCAGTCCCCGAACATCACCTGCCCTTCGACCAGTGTGTAACGTACCTGGCCGGGCAATTCCAAACCGAGGAAAGGCGTGTTCTTGCCTTGGCTGCGCAGGCTGTCATGGGTGATGCGCACGCGCGCTTCGGGGTCGAATACGCACAGGTCGGCACGGGCGCCGGGTGAAAGGTGGCCGGCTTTGGTGATGCCGACGATGCGTGCCGCTTCCGAGGTGACGCGGGCGAGTGCTTGCGGAAGTGGCACGCCGGCCGCGTCGGCCCATTTCAGCGTGAGCGGCAACAGTAATTCGAGGCCGGTCGCGCCGGGTTCGGATTCGGAGAAAGGGGTTTGCTTGCCGTCGTCGTCGACCGGTGTGTGATCCGAGCACAGCGCGTTGATGTGACCATCGGCGAGACCTCTGCACAGCGCCTCGCGGTCGCGTTGGCTGCGCAGCGGGGGAATGAGGTGGCAGTTGGCGTTGAAGTAGCCGATGTCCGCGTCGCACAGATGAACGTGGTTGATCGACACGTCGCAAGTCACGTCCATGCCGTCGTTGCGCGCCTGCTCGATGAGCGCGAGGCCGGCGGCACTGGACAGGCGGGTGATGTGCAGTCGGACGCCGGTCGTTTTTGCCAACTGAAGGTAGGTGTAGAGCGCGATGGTTTCCGTCGCCACGGGAATGCCGGATAGTCCCATGCGGCTGGCGATTTCGCCATCGTGGGCGTAGCCGTCGCGCGCGAGAAAGGGGGTGATGGGCTGCAGCCAGACGCGGAAGCCGAAAGTGGCGGCGTATTGCAGTGCGCGCTGCAATACGCCGTTATCGACGATGGGCACATTGGCCTGGCTGAAGGCGACACAGCCGGCTTCGACCAGTTCGGCCATTTCGGACAGACGTTCGCCTTTC
>JAVBSY010000045.1:0-18757 GCA_031556475.1 Azoarcus sp. | reverse complement strand
GCAATAAGGCACCTTGACGGTGTAAATGCGGTCGAGAAAAGCCTCGTTGTTCTTGTTGTTCTTGAACGCCACCCATTCCGATTCGTTCGAGTGCGCCATGACGATGCCGTCGAACGGAATCGCGCCGAAGCCTTCGGTGCCCTTGTAGTTGCCTTCCTGGGTTGCGGTCAGCAGCGGGTGCAGCACCTTGATCGGTGCCTTGAACATTTCGACGAATTCGAGCAGGCCGCGATTGGCCAGGCACAAACCGCCCGAATAGCTGTAGGCGTCGGGATCGTCCTGCGAGTATTGCTCCAGCTTGCGGATGTCGACCTTGCCGACCAGTGAGGAAATATCCTGGTTGTTCTCGTCGCCAGGCTCGGTCTTGGCGACCGCGATCTGGCGCAGTGCGGAAGGTACGAGCTTGACCACGCGAAACCGCGTGATGTCGCCGCCGAATTCGTGCAGCCGCTTCACCGCCCACGGACTCATGATGGTGTTGAGGTAGCGCGGCTGGATACCGTAATCCTCCGCGAGGATGCGACCATCCTCATTGACGTCGAACAGGCCGAGCGGCGATTCGTGCACCGGCGAACCCTTGATGGCGTAGAAGGGAATTTTCTCGATCAGGCTTTTCAGCTTTTCCGCCAGGGAGGATTTGCCGCCGCCGACCGGGCCGAGCAGATAGAGGATTTGTTTCTTTTCCTCCAGCCCCTGGGCTGCGTGGCGAAAATACGACACGATATGCTCGATCACTTCTTCCATGCCGTAGAAGTCGCGGAAGGCGGGATAGAGCTTCAATACCTTGTTGGAGAAAATGCGCGACAGGCGGGGATCGAGCCGGGTGTCTACCAGTTCGGGGTCGCCGATCGCCATCAGAATCCGTTCGGCCGCGGTGGCATAGGCCGAGCGATCTTTCCCGCACAGATCCAGATATTCCTGGATCGACATTTCCTCTTCGCGGGTCGCCTCGAAACGGGCTTGATAGGTGTTGAAGATGCTCATGCGAACGTCTCCTCATTGTGCGGTCTGGCGGTTTGGCGCCGGCTCGCCGAAGTTGGCGAAGGGTCTATCCGCCGAAGCGGCCGATGGATAGCGCGCTTTGCGTCCCTGTACCTTCAGAGAGCTTGCGCAGGGACGAGTTCCGCTTGACAGGCATTTTTTGTGGGCTATATGGCGTATTCCCTAACATCCGGTCATTGCAAGGAATGGTGCAGGCCATGTGCTAGAATGTCCGTTTCCCGAAACGGCCTCCGATAGGGTCAAAAGCCTCGAATTCATTGAATGTTTCGATGGCTGTCAGACCGGCGGGCGGTATTTTTGACTTCTCAGGATCGAGTGGAATGCAGACCAACCAGGAAACCGTGGGCGCGCTGGAGCGCCGCATCGACATGTCCGTACCGATGGCGGAAATCGAACAAGAGGTGGAGTCCCGTCTGAAGCGGATGGCGCGTACGGTCAAGATGCCGGGTTTCCGTCCGGGCAAGGTGCCGATGAACATCGTCGCCCGTACCTATGGTGCGCAGGCCCGCTCCGAAGCGATCGGCGCCGCGGTGGAAAAAGCGTTTGGCAGCAAGGTCCGCGAACAAAACCTGCGGGTTGCCGGTTATCCACGCATCGAACCGAAGGAAGCAGGGGCCGAGGGCGGCGCGTTGGAATTCAGCGCCGTATTCGAGGTCTATCCTGAAGTGGTGCCGGGGGACTTGTCCACGCGGACGGTCGAGCGGCCGAGCCTGGTTGTCGGCGACGTCGAAGTGGACAAGACCATTGATGTGCTGCGCAAGCAACGCACGACGTTTTCCTTGGTGGAGCGCGCGGCGGCCGAGGGCGACCGGGTGGTGATCGATTTCATCGGGCGCAAGGATGGCGAGCCGTTCGAAGGCGGGCAGGCGCAGGGCTTCCCGTTCGTGGTCGGTGCCGGCGCGATGCTGAAGGATTTTGAGTCCGCCGTGATCGGTATGACGGCAGAGGGCAATAAGACGTTCGATATGACGTTCCCCGAGGACTACCATGCCAAGCAGTTGGCCGGGCAGGCGGTTCAGTTCGAGATCACTGTCAATCGCGTCGAAGCGCCGGTGCTGCCGGAGGTGGATGCCGACTTCGCCAGGGCGATGGGCGTGGCCGACGGCGACGTGGTCAAGCTGCGCGAGGAAGTGAAAGGCAATCTGGAGCGGGAAGTCAAACGCCGCATCCAGGCGAAGGTGAAGGAACAGGTGATGGAGTCGCTGCTGGCGGTGACGCCGATCGAGGTGCCGAAGGCGCTGGTGCAGGCCGAAGCCGGACAGTTGGCGGAGAATGCCAAGCGCGATCTCGAAATGCGCGGCCTCAGGGCCAAGGACGTGCAGGTTCAGCCGAGCTGGTTCTCCGAGCAGGCGGAGCGCAGGGTCAAGCTCGGCTTGATCATGGCCGAACTGGTGAAAGCGAACGAGTTGCATGCCAAGCCGGAGCAGATTCGCACATTGATCGAAGAAATGGCGCAGAGTTACGAGGATCCGTCCGAGCTGGTGCATTGGTACTATGCTCAGCCGGAGCGTCTGGCGCAGGCGGAAGCGGTGGTGATCGAGGAGAACGTCGTCACTTGGGCCATGTCGCAGACCCAGACGGCCGATAAGCCGATCACCTTTGATGAATTGATGCAAGGCGCGGTCTGAGGCCGCGCCAAGGCCGTGGAAGAATCGACGATGAACAATGGAGCAGGGCAGCGCAATGGCGCGTGGGATCCGGTCGGCCTCGGTCTGATTCCGATCGTGGTCGAACAGAGCGGGCGCGGCGAGCGCTCGTACGACATTTATTCCCGCCTGCTCAAGGAGCGGGTGGTATTTCTCGTCGGCCCGGTCAATGACGTCACCGCCAATCTGATCGTGGCGCAGTTCCTGTTTCTTGAGTCGGAAAATCCGGACAAGGACATTTCCTTCTACATCAACTCTCCGGGCGGCTCGGTGAGCGCCGGCATGGCGATCTATGACACGATGCAGTTCATCAAGCCGAGCGTGAGCACGCTGTGCGTCGGACAGGCAGCGAGCATGGGCGCTTTCCTGCTGGCGGCGGGCGAAAAGGGCAAGCGTTTTTGCCTGCCCAATTCCCGTGTCATGATCCATCAGCCGCTCGGTGGTTTCCAGGGGCAGGCTTCCGACATCGAGATCCACGCGCGGGAAATTCTGCATCTGCGCGCCCGTCTGAACGAAATGCTGTCCGTGCATACCGGGCAGCCGATCGAGCGGATCGAGCGGGATACCGATCGGGACAATTTCATGTCCGCGGAAGCGGCGGTCGAGTATGGTCTCGTCGACAAGGTGTTGACGAGCAGATCCGATACGTGAGCAAGGAGAACCGGCGATGACGGAAAAAAAAACGAGTGGCGAGAAGCTGCTTTACTGCTCGTTTTGCGGAAAGAGCCAACATGAAGTCCGCAAGCTCATCGCGGGGCCGTCCGTATTCATTTGCGACGAGTGCATCGAGTTGTGCAATGACATCATCCGCGACGAAATCGCGGGTGAAGTCGATGCCGAAGGGGCGAAGGACAAGCTGCCGACGCCGCGCGAAATCTGCGACATTCTCGATCAGTACGTAATCGGCCAGGGGCAGGCCAAGCGCAATCTGGCCGTTGCCGTCTATAACCACTACAAACGCCTGCGCCATCTGTCCGGGCGCCAGGACGACGTCGAGCTGTCGAAGAGCAATATCCTGCTCATCGGCCCCACCGGCTCCGGCAAGACGCTGCTCGCGCAGACGCTCGCCCGGCTGCTCAACGTGCCGTTCGTGATGGCCGACGCCACCACATTGACGGAAGCCGGCTATGTCGGTGAAGACGTCGAGAACATCATTCAGAAACTGCTGCAGAAGTGCGACTACGATGTGGAAAAGGCCCAGCAGGGCATCGTCTATATCGATGAGATCGACAAGATTTCGCGCAAATCCGATAACCCGTCGATTACCCGCGACGTGTCGGGCGAAGGCGTGCAGCAGGCGCTGCTGAAATTGATCGAAGGCACGATTGCCTCGATTCCGCCGCAGGGGGGGCGCAAGCACCCGAACCAGGATTTCATCCAGGTCGATACGACCAACGTGCTGTTCGTCTGCGGCGGCGCGTTCGACGGTCTGGACAAGGTGATTCGCAATCGCACCGAGAAGGTGGGAATCGGCTTTGGTGCCGAGGTGCAAAGCCGCGAAGCGAAAAATCTTTCCGAAACCTTCCGTGCGGTCGAACCCGAAGACCTGATCAAGTTCGGTCTGATTCCCGAGTTCGTCGGCCGCCTTCCGGTTGTCGCGACCCTGCAGGAGCTCGACGAGGATGCGTTGATCAAGATCCTGATCGAGCCGAAGAACGCGCTGGTCAAGCAGTACCAGAAGCTGTTCTCGATGGAAGGCGTCGATCTCGAAATCCGGTCGGCGGCGTTGCATGCGGTGGCGCGCAAGGCGATTCGCCGCAAAACTGGCGCACGCGGTTTACGTTCTATTCTTGAAGCAGCCTTGCTCGACATCATGTACGACCTGCCGACAATGGAGTCGGTTGAAAAGGTCGTGGTCGACGAAGGCACCATCGAGGATGGCGCGCGGCCTTTGCTGATCTACGCCGAACAGCAGAAAGTTGCCGGTTCGAACTGAGTTCTTTCCGTCCCGCCGCTTGAATTTCCAGGTCGTGCCCGCATATGGGGTACGACCTCTTTTGCAAGGAAAAAGAAAATGTCGGGCTACCCTGACCTTCCCAACAGCCAGATGGACCTGCCGTTGCTGCCGTTGCGCGACGTCGTGGTGTTTCCACACATGGTCATCCCCCTGTTCGTGGGGCGATCGAAGTCCATCAAGGCGCTCGAAAACGCGATGGAGGCGGGCAAAGGCATTTTGCTCGTGGCGCAGAAGTCCGCCGCCAAGGATGAGCCTTCGATAGAGGATCTGTATTCCATCGGCTGCATCGCCAATATCCTGCAGATGCTCAAGCTGCCGGACGGCACCATCAAAGTGCTGGTCGAAGGCGTGCGGCGTGCCCGCATCGATTCGGTCGAGGACCTGCGCCAGCTTTTTGTCGCCAAGGTCACGCCCATCACCGCGCCGGCGGTGGACGACAACGAAATCGAAGCGATGCGCCGGGCCATCGTTGCCCAGTTCGAGCAGTACGTTAAGTTGAACAAAAAGATCCCGCCGGAAATCCTGACTTCCCTGGCGGGGATCGAGGAGCCGGGCCGTCTCGCCGACACCATCGCCGCGCATCTGCCGCTCAAGCTCGAGCAGAAGCAGGACGTGCTGGAGATGTTCGATACCGGCGAGCGTCTGGAAAAGCTCCTCAGCCAGATCGAAACCGAACTCGACATCCTGCAGGTGGAAAAGCGCATCCGTGGCCGCGTAAAGCGCCAGATGGAGAAAAGCCAGCGCGAGTACTACCTGAACGAGCAGGTCAAGGCGATCCAGAAAGAACTCGGGGAAGGCGAAGAAGGTGCCGACCTCGAGGAGATGGACAAGAAGATCAAAGCTTCCGGCATGTCCAAGGATGCGCTTGGAAAAGCCCAGGGCGAGCTCAAGAAGCTGCGCCTGATGTCGCCGATGTCCGCCGAGGCGACCGTTGTGCGCAATTACATCGAGATCCTTCTTGGCTTGCCGTGGAAGAAAAGGTCCCGCGTCAGCAAGGATTTGAGCGAAGCCGAAAAGATACTCGACAGGGATCACTACGGACTCGAGCGCGTCAAGGAGCGTATCCTCGAATATCTTGCCGTGCAGCAGCGCGTGGACAAGGTCAAGGCGCCGATCCTGTGCCTCGTCGGGCCTCCGGGTGTCGGCAAGACCTCGCTCGGCCAGTCGATCGCCAAGGCGACCAACCGCAAGTTCGTGCGCATGGCCCTGGGTGGCGTGCGCGACGAAGCCGAGATCCGTGGTCACCGCCGTACCTATATCGGCTCGATGCCGGGCAAGATCTTGCAGAACATGACCAAGGTGGGGGTCAAGAATCCGCTTTTCCTGCTCGACGAGGTGGATAAGCTCGGCATGGATTTCCGCGGCGATCCTTCTTCCGCCTTGCTCGAAGTGCTCGACCCGGAACAAAACCATACCTTCCAGGACCACTACGTCGAAGTCGACTTCGATCTTTCCGACGTCATGTTCGTCGCCACCGCCAACACGCTGAACATTCCGCCGCCCTTGCTGGACCGGATGGAGGTTATTCGCCTGTCGGGCTACACCGAAGACGAGAAGGTCAACATCGCTTTGCGCTATCTGCTACCCAAGCAGATGAAAAACAACGGTTTGAAACGGGACGAACTCTCCATCACCGAAGAGGCATTGCGCGACGTTTGCCGGTATTACACCCGTGAAGCCGGAGTGCGCGGCATGGAGCGCGAAATCTCCAAGACCTGCCGCAAGGTCGTGAAGGCGCTGGTGCTGAAAAAACGCTCGAGCAAGCTCATCGTCAATGCGAAGAATCTGGACAAGTACCTGGGCGTGCGTAAATACAGCTTTGGCATTGCCGAGAAGCAGAACCAGATCGGGCAGGTCACGGGCCTGGCGTGGACCGAGGTCGGGGGCGAGTTGCTGACGGTGGAGTCCGTCGTTCTGCCGGGCAAGGGCAAGGTGATGACGACCGGCAAGCTGGGCGAGGTCATGCAGGAGTCCATCCAGGCCGCGCTTTCCGTCGTACGCAAACGCGCCCGTTCGCTCGGCATAGAGGGCGACTTCCATCAGAAGAGCGATATTCACATCCACTTGCCGGAGGGCGCGATCCCCAAGGACGGGCCTTCCGCCGGGATTGCGATAGCTACTGCATTGGTGTCGGTGCTTTCCGGCATCCCGGTACGCTGCGATATCGCGATGACCGGCGAGATCACCCTGCGCGGGGAAGTGCTTGCCATTGGCGGGTTGAAGGAAAAACTGCTTGCGGCGGTGCGCGGTGGAATCCGTACGGTTTTGATTCCAGAGGAAAACGTCAAGGATCTGACCGAAATCCCTGACAACATCAAGAATGCCTTGGAAATCATTCCGGTAAGGTGGATCGACAAGGTGCTGGAATTGGCGCTGGAGCGCAAACCCGAGCCGTTGCCGGAGAAAGAGGCCGATGCGGTGGCCGCCATCGCCGACTCCGCGGGGGATGAAACCGATCCCGCCAGGGGCGCGCGCGCTCACTGACCTGGTAAGGTGCAGGCCAGGGTGATCCACGCCATCCTGATTCGATGGCGTGGATTTCGCGTTGGTGGCATGTGAGCGTATGTTGGTTGGGAAACCGATCTCTCTACATTCCCATCTACCTGTGCCGCCCCGGCGGCGGAGCTTTCGCCGGTTTTTTCACCTGCGCCAGTAATACGGTGCACTGACTATCGTCGCCCTCGCTCGGTGCCACCAGCGCCAACAGCGCGGCCGCTGGCGCCACCGCCACACCCAGCGCTACCATGCCCGCGCCACGCGCCACCAGCGGTGCGGCATGCACTCCGGCGCTGGGCTTCTCGAAGGTTCCCTGCACGTAGAGCGGTGAACGTAGCGAAAAAATACGCACGCCCTTGCTCTCGGAGACGATATCCAGATCCAGTTGCTCGGTGGCGAAGTTGGTGGTGCCCTGTACGTTGACAATGGCGTTCTCGGTGTCGAACACGAAGACACGCGGCTGCGCCAGACCCTTGGTGATGTCGACGTAGGCCGCCGCACAGTTGATCTTCACCTCGTCGTCGCCGAACAGCTTGGCGACCACGTAATTGCCCATGTTGAGGCCGGCAATTTCCATCAGTCCCTTGCTGATCCGCCCATCATTGACCAGCAACTTTATTTCTCCGCTGGCGCCAGCGAGGATGCTTGCTACCGAATTGCCGATGCCGCTCAGTGCGGCGTCGCCGTTCAACTCGCCGAAGCTGGTCTGCATCGGCGCGAAACCGGGGAACAACTCCTTGAGCTTGAATCGGCGCGCTTTCAGGTCAACCCGGCTCTGCATCGGTTCCTTGCTGCCATCCAGGCGTACATGGGCGTCCAGCGTGCCGCCGGCCATGCCGAAGCGCAGCGGCTCCAGGGTCAGCATGCCATCGTTGAGTACAAGGTGGGCATAGAGGTCGCTGATCGGCAGCTTGTCGCTGTGGACGATGTGTCTGCCGGTGAACTCCACATCGGCGTCCATGGCACGCCAGCGCTCGGTGCGAAACTCTTCCACCGGTAGCACCTTGTCCGCCGGCTGAAGCACGGCTTGTCCGCGCGCCTGCTTGTCCTTGTTCGAATCGGCGCCGATCAGCGGGCTGAGGTCGATCATACGCAGTTGGTCCGAACGCAGCTTGCCGGAGAGCTTGGGCTGCGGCTGGCGATCGACGAAGGTCAGGTCGCCATGGAGATCGCTGTCGCCGACCTTGCCGTTGAAATTCTCGTAGTGGAATACCGCGCCGCCCGGGTTCTTCAGTTCCGCCCTGAGGTGGCCGTCGGTTGCATAGGCTGGCGTGTCAGGCAGGGTTACGCCGGTGAGGGGGAACAGGTTGGCCATGCTGCTGCCGGCCAGCTTCAGGCGCAGGTCGAGTGCGCCGAGATTGAGCGGATCGGTGAGCGTGCCGACGACACCGATACGGGTGCTTCCGGCCCTGATGTTCGCCTCTACCGGGAAAGGCTTGCGTGCATCCTCGAGCGCCAGCATGCCACCAACCTTGCCGGCGCCATCGAGCGGCAGGTCCTTGTACTGGCCCTTGAGTGTCCAGCCGAACACATAGTCCTGGGCAGGCACGACTGTATCGCCCGCTACCGTGTTGCCAGCCAACTGGCTGAAAGGCACAGCCTTGCCAAGTGGGTCGACCAGCAGTTCCAGGCGTGTCTTCAGGCTTTGGTCATCGAGGGCGATGCGGCCCTTGTCGAAACCGATCTCGCCGATATCCAGCTTCCAGGATGGCGGCTCGGTGTCCGGACTTTCTTTCGTCCTGGGCGGTTCGAAGATCCAGTTGGCGCGACCATCGGCCAGTCGCAGAAGGTCGACGCCGGGCCGGGTGAGGACGATCTGCGGAATTTTCACGGTTTTCGACAACAGCGGCAGCGGCGCCAGGCGGAATTCCACGCGCTCCAGGCTGGCGAACTGCGTCGCGCGGGTCTTGTCCGCGGCCCACTTGGGATTGCTCAGGGTAATGTCGGTGGCACTGAAGTGCGGCCAGGGTACGAATTTGCGCCAGCCGTCCTCGTTCGGCTCGGTTCGCCACAGCACCTGCAGGTCGCCATTGATGGTGAAGGCGCGGCCCAATTCGGCCGATATCTTTTCGTTGATCATCGGCCGCATCCGGTTCCAGTCGAAAGTGGCGATGAAAACCAGCGCCGCCGCCAGCAAAGCGACCAGTCCAGCGAATGTCCATAGGCAGATTCGTTGACCGCGCGTCATGCATGACTCCCTGGTTGCCGCGTCGGTTGAAGCCGGTAACGTCGGCTCGGTGCGGTACGCCATCGAAGCGTGCCTCGGAGGCGGAGGCATGCTCTCTCGGCTTTTCGAATTGGATCAGTGCGATGGCAAAAGGCCTCTCGGCTCGCGGCTCCCAGCCAAGAATGCATCTTGCGGTTCACCGCCGGGTGTGTCGGGGACTTTCATCCCTTGGAGCTTGCTCGTGATCTGCCTGTCTTCGTTCATTCAGCGTTGAAAACAGGCTCAGAATGTTCATCTACCGTCCGTAAACTACGCTTTTTCTCCTGTTTCTGCCTTCCCGTGGCTTGCCCGGTGATATTTTTTACAGACGTTCAGTGATGCGGTGATGCTCGTCGTATCCGATGGAACGGTGGTCCGGCTGCTTATGGCCAGGGTCGCTGCCGGCGCCGTTGCGGCCGCGGCGAATCTCTGGCGCGTGCGCCTCGTATTGCGCCGCTATGCGCAGTCGGGCGAGGCATGAGGTGCGGGGTGTAGAGCGGACCGACTCCAGTCGGTCGAGTGCTCGAAGGAGGAATCAAAGGGCGCGGCGGCAGACAGCGCGTACATGAAACAGCTGTGTAACGCTTGACATCCCTGCGTTATCTCCCCTTGACATGCCGGATTTTCGCAAGCTATAAAGTCCGTGCAACGCGCAACGCATATGGAATGGTCAGACTCCACGCCGTTCTTGATAGTGATGTCAATTATCCCACCGCAACCCGATCCGAGAGGGGGGTCTAAATGAACAAAACTGAACTCGTAGAAGCCATTGCCAAGCAAGCAGATCTGTCCAAAACGTCGGCAGGAAAGGCGTTGGACGCCGCCATCGTGGCGATCAAACAAGCTCTTAAATCGAAAGACACCGTGACGCTGGTAGGCTTTGGTACCTTTTACGTCGGTGAACGTGCCGCACGGATGGGGCGCAATCCCCGCACCGGCAAAGGCATCAAGATCAAGGCGGCGAAGGTGCCTAAATTCCGCGCTGGTAAAGGCCTGAAGGATGCGGTAAACTAACGGGCTTTCCTGGAGTGGCTGCTTGGCAGCCACTCCGGCGCGGGTGCTTAGCTCAGTTGGTAGAGCGCTAGCCTTACAAGCTGGATGTCGGCGGTTCGATCCCGTCAGCACCCACCATAGGTATCGGTGTGAAAGATAGGGCAAGCTTGATTGGCCTATCGGCGATCACAGGTGTTTATGGTTCTCAGGTGTTAGCTGTGTCGGGGTCGAATTGTTGAATTCGGCACCGTTTCAATGGGCGGTTAACTCAGCGGTAGAGTGCTACCTTCACACGGTAGAAGCCACTGGTTCGATCCCAGTACCGCCCACCAACAGATGTATGACGCACTCGAAACCCGCATGGAGCAAGGCTCTGCGGGTTTTTTTATTTACAGTCTGCAGCGTGCCGTTGCGCCCCCGTCCGTTTGTGACGATGTGGCATGGCGTTTTCGAGGTTTCGTCATTGCATCTTTGTCAAGAGATCCGAGCCGTTTCGGATGGCTCCAACTGTTCTTGGCTGATCCGGCAGGCTCGCTATAGCATTGCGCTTGACCGGAATCATTTTCTCCAGCGGTCATCATGGTTTTAATGGGTACTGATCTGGAGTAGCTCATGTTCCGTCTGTCTCAATTCATCCGCGAACTCGACCATCCGACGCCGGTCGGGCCGAAACGTAACCCACCCGGGCCGGTCGTGATCTGGAATCTGATCCGCCGCTGCAACCTCACGTGCAAGCACTGCTATTCGATTTCGGCCGATACCCATTTTGCCGGGGAGCTATCGACCGCCGAGGTGTTCCAGGTGATGGATCAGCTCAAGGCGGCGCGGGTGCCGGTGTTGATCCTGTCCGGCGGGGAGCCGCTGCTGCGGCCGGATATCTTCGATATTGCGCGGCGGGCGAAGGAAATGGGCTTTTACGTTGGCCTGTCGTCCAACGGCACGTTGATCGACGCGAGCAATATCGATGAAATTGCCGGTGTCGGATTCGATTATGTGGGCGTCAGCCTTGACGGCATAGCGGCGACGCACGACCGTTTTCGCCGCAAGGAGGGCGCTTTCGATGCTTCCATGGCTGGAATCCGGCTTTGTCGCGAACGGGGTATCCGCGTCGGTGTGCGCTACACGATGACGGAGGACAATGCTCACGATCTGCCGGCTCTGCTCCAGTTGGTGGAAACGGAAGATATTTCCAAGTTCTATTTCTCCCATTTGAACTATGCCGGACGCGGCAACAAACATCGTGCCGACGATGCGCGCCATCGCTCCACGCGGGAGGCGATGGAGTTGCTGTTCGAGACGTGCCTCGAATTGCAGCAGAGCGGACAAGAGAAGGATTTCGTTTCCGGCAATAACGATGCCGACGGCGTTTTTCTGCTGCACTGGGTGTACCGCCGCTTTCCCGCGCAGGCTGCGCATATCGAAGCCAAGCTGCGCCAATGGGGGGGGAATGCGAGCGGCGTGAACGTGGCCAATATCGATAATCTTGGCATTGTCCATCCCGATACGATGTGGTGGCATGTGCCGTTGGGCAACGTACGCGAGCGTGCCTTTGGTGAGATCTGGCAGGATGTATCCAATCCGTTGATGGCCGGGCTGAAGCGTTTTCCGCGGCGGCTGACCGGGCGCTGTGGCGCCTGTCGTTATCTGGACATCTGCAACGGCAATTCGCGCGTTCGCGCACAACAGATCACAGGGGATCCTTGGGCGGAAGATCCCGCCTGTTATCTGGACGATGAAGAGATTGGCGTGACCGCGGCCGACTATGGCGCGGCGCGTGTCGTTACTACGCCTTGGACCCGTTTGCACGAGACGAATATATGAGCATGAAAATCCGTTTGGCGTTTGCACTGGTTTGTTCGGTGGCATTTCCTGGTGCTCACGCCGACGATACATCGAAGCCGGATCCTGCCCGCCTGTATCAGCAACATTGCATTGCCTGTCATAACCCCGACCGGCTTGGCGGCATGGGGCCGGCCCTGCTGCCGGAGAATCTGTCCCGCCTGCGCAAAGGCGAGGCGGTTCAGGTGATCAGCAAGGGGCGTCCCGCCACGCAGATGGAAGGCTTCTCCGAAAAGCTTTCGCAAGCGGAAATCGCCGCGCTGGCGGAGTGGATCCTGACGCCGGTGGTGCCCGCACCGACCTGGACCGACGCGGATATCCGCGCGTCGCGCATTCAGCATGTCGACCCGAGCACGCTGTCGGACAAGCCGGTTTTCGATGCGGACCCGCTCAATCTTTTCCTTGTCGTCGAAGCGGGCGATCACCATGTGAGCGTGCTCGACGGGGACCGCCTGGTGCCGATCCACCGCTTCCCCTCGCGTTTCGCCCTGCATGGGGGGCCGAAGTTCGCCGAAGGCGGCCGCTATGTTTTCTTTGCCTCGCGCGATGGCTGGGTAAGCAAATACGATCTGTGGAACCTGAAGATGGTCGCGGAGGTGCGCGCCGGCATCAATACGCGAAACGTCGCGGTGTCGCCCGACGGGCGTCACGTCGCAGTGGCGAATTATTTGCCGCACAGCCTCGTGTTGCTGGATGGCGATTTGAATCTGCTGCGCTCGATTCCCGTAACCGATCAGGACGGCAAGCGCAGTTCGCGCGTTTCGGCGGTGTATGACGCCACGCCGCGGCAGTCCTTCATCGCCGCGCTCAAGGATGTGCCCGAGGTTTGGGAGATCAGCTACACGAAAACGGCGGAAGATATTCCGCTGGGCGCGATTCACGATTTCCAGTATCGCGAAGGCACGTTCATCCCCGCGTATCTCAATCCGCGCCGTATCTTGCTGACCGATGTGCTCGACGACTTTTTCTTTACCCAGGACTATTCCGAATTGATGGGGGCTTCGCGCGAGGGCAAGGGGCAGGTGGTCAATCTCGACGTGCGCAGGAAAATTGCCGATCTGCCGCTGGCGGGGATGCCGCATCTCGGGTCGGGCATCACGTGGGAGCGCGATGGCCACAAGCTGATGGCGAGCACGAACCTGAAGGCGCCGGAAGTGACCGTGATCGACCTCAAGGATTGGTCCGTGGTCAAACGCATTCCCACGCGTGGTCCGGGCTTTTTCCTGCGCAGCCATGAAGCGAGTCCCTATGCCTTTGTCGATTCGATGATGCAGCCCGACGCCAAGCACATTCTGCAAGTCATCGACAAGAGCACGCTTGAGGTGGTGAAGGAAATCACCGGCGAGCCGGGCAAGACACTCGCCCACGTCGAGTTCACCCGCGATGGCCGCTATGTGCTCGCCAGCCTGTGGGAGGACGACGGTGCGATCATCGTGTTCGATGCCCGTACCCTGGCCGAGGTGAAGCGCTTGCCGATGAAGAAACCGGTGGGTAAGTACAACGTCTGGAACAAGATCACCCGCGACGAAGGGACCAGCCACTAAGCGTCCCGGGGCGGGTCGCCCCGAGGGGGCAGGATATCGGGCTGTTGCTTCGGGCCAGCGAAGAGGCGCGCGTTGGCAGGCGAGTGATGGTATGCCCGCCTCGTTACGAGGCTTTGCATATCGGGGTACCTACGGGGGAGCATGGCAGGGTATGCTTGCCCCGTGGCGGGGTTGTGCATGGGCTCGTTCTCCTGAAACTGCAACCAAGCAGCCCAAAACCAAAATCAGGGCGCTTGAATTCCATAGCGGTCATTCATCGCGCGGGTTGTTGCTGGCTTCGCTTCTCGTCAAGATCGGCCCGCGATTTCTCGCGGCAGTTCCTGAACGGTTTCAATGGGTACGCAATGGGCGTGCGTACTCGGGCGCAGCCCCTATCGCAGCCTCATGCCGCCGATTTGCCGGAGCACATGCTTGTTGGTTGTCGGCGTGTGGCCCACAAAAGTACGGATGAGATGATCGAGGGGGGATGCGTTACCCTTCACAGGTATTCGATCTGTGCGTGCTGATGTCGAAAGCGGGCACGATTGGCCGTGCGCGTGAATCAGGCCGTTCGTGTGGTATATCCATGCGAAGAAACCAGGGTTGGCATGATGGGGAGCGAGATGAAAGCAGAACGGGCAGGGTATAAGCCGGGCTTGCTTGGGCTGATCTGGCCGTTGCTGTGCGCGGCGATACTGCAGGCGACGCTGGTGTTCTTCAGCCTTGAAGTGATGCTGTCCGTTCGCGCCTATACCGATGGCGAAAGCATGTGGTCGAAGGGCCAGAAGGATGCGGTCTATTTCCTTGGGCTGTATGCCGAAAGCAGGGATGAGGCGCATTACCGGCGTTACCTGGATGCCATTGCACTGCCTCTGGGCGACCGTCGCGGACGTATCGCAATGGAGGCGGAGAATGTCGATGACGAGGCGGCTCATGAAGGTTTTCTCGCCGGCGGTATCCATCCCGAAGATATTCCGCGGGTGATCTGGCTATTTCGTAATTTTCGCGAGTTTGACCCGCTGGATCACATTATTCGCATTTGGGGCGAGGCGGATGTGCCGCTGCTGGAATTGCAGCGATTGGGCGAAACAGTGCATGAAGCGCTACACAACACCGACTCCGGGGCATGGCCTGATCGGCGTGCCTGGCAGGCTGAGCTTTATGACGTAAACGAACGGCTTACGTCCCTGACGCAGGCTTTTTCAGAATCCCTGGCCGATACTTCCCGTCGGATCACCAGTTGGTTGATTGTTTTCAATCTCACCGCTGGTTTGGTCATGGTCGCGTTTGTCGTTCTGGCGACACGCAAGCTGATCTTTCAGCGGGAGAAGGTCGAAGGCGTGCTCAAGAGCGAGCAGGCACGCGCGCAGACCACCTTGGCCGCGCTTGGGGATGCGGTGCTGACCATCGATGAGCACGGCCGGCTCGATTACATGAACCCGGCTGCCGAGCTGCTTGCTCAGTGGCACAGCGACAAGGCCAGAAAGAAGCCCTTGGGTGAGCTGTTTCACCTGTTCGACGAACATGGGCAGGATGATGGTTTCAATCTGATCGAAAAGGTTCTGCGGGGCGAGATCGATTCGGCCGTGTCTTCGACCCGGCAATTGCGGCGCGCGGACGGCACCAAGGTCGTGGTGTCCCTTGTCGCGGCGCCGATCCGTCTGGACAGTGGTGCGCTCGGTGCGGTGCTGGTGCTCCACGATATAACGCGCGAGCGCCAATATGTGGCCAATCTGTCCTGGCAGGCGAGCCACGATGCACTGACCGGCCTGGCCAACCGCCGCGAATTCGATCGCCGCCTGACGCGCGCGATCAGGCGTTTGCAGGAAACTCCCGGGCAGCATGCGCTGCTGTACCTGGATTTCGACCAGTTCAAAATCGTCAATGACACCTGTGGGCATGCGGTAGGCGATCAGTTGCTTTGCCAGGCGGCCAATCAGCTTCAGCAGTGCCTGCGCGAGAGCGATACGCTGGCGCGTTTGGGGGGGGACGAATTCGGGGTGCTGCTGGAGAATTGTCCGCTCGAACCCGCCATGCAGGTTGCGGAAAATCTTCGCAAGGCCCTGCAGGATTTGAATTTCACCGCAAACGGACGCGCCTTCACGATCGGTGCGAGTATCGGCCTGGTGTGTCTGACACCATCGCAGTTCGGGGCCGTGGAGGCCTTGCAGGCGGCCGACATGGCTTGTTATCTGGCCAAGGAGAAAGGGCATAGCCGCATTCAGGTCTATAACCCGGAGGATTCAGACCTGTCGGTCCGTTTCGACGAGATGATCTGGGTGCAGCAGATTCATCGGGCATTGGAAGAGCGGCGATTCTGCCTGTACAGCCAGGATATTGCGGCCATTACGGGGCGTGCCGGGCCAAGGACGCACATGGAGGTGCTGTTGCGCTTGCGGGATGAAAGCGGGCGGATCGTTTCGCCGGGTGAATTCATCCCGGCCGCCGAGCGTTACGGCTTGATGCCGTTGCTCGACCGTTGGGTGGTGGAGAACGCCTTGGCGACTCTCGCGCAGAGCAGCCACCGCACGGATGTTCCGATCCCCACCTGCGCGATCAATTTATCCGGCGCCACGGTCGGTGATCAGGAGTTCCTCGCTTTCCTGCATGAGCAGATCAAACGGCACAAGCTCCCACCGGGGGTAATCTGCTTCGAGGTGACAGAGACGACCGCGATCGCAAACTTGTCCAATGCGATTCGCTTTATCCATGATTTGCAGGATTTGGGCTGCCGTTTCGCGCTGGACGATTTTGGTGCCGGTATGTCTTCCTTTGCGTATCTCAAGCAACTGCCGGTGGACTACCTGAAGATTGATGGCAGCTTCGTCAAGGATATGCTGGAAGATCCGATCAATTACGCTATGGTCGAAATGATCAGCCGCCTTGGTCACTTGATGGGTAAGCGGACGATTGCCGAGTTTGTCGAGAGCGACGCCATTTTTTCCGCGCTCGGACAAATCGGTGTCGACTACGCGCAAGGCTATGCGATTGCCCGGCCACAGCCGTTTTTCATGCCGGATATGCTTGGCGGCGGCGCTGCGGCGGCGAACGAAAAGAACAGCGCGTCTGGATAATGTGGTGCAGGAAGTGCGTACTGTGGGATTGAGCTGCGGATAAAGCGGGTACGGTGTTGCCGGCTTTTCCGCCTAACCAAGGAGGGTACGGGCGGATGAATACCTTGAAGTCGTTTCGGGCGTCGATGCGTGTCTTGTTTACCGTGCTCGTCGCCATGCTGGGACCGGTGGCGTGGGTTGGCGCGGCTTCGCCGCTGCCGGCATACAAGCTGGATTTGGGCCAGACCACGGTATCCGGCATTTCGTCCGGTGCTTTCATGGCGGTGCAGTTCGGCGTGGCGCATTCGGCCACCGTCAGCGGTGTCGCCGCTACCGCCGGCGGGCCGTATTTCTGCGCGGGAAAGGACTCCTGGGCGGGCAGTGCGGTAGGGAATGCGATAGCGCGCTGCATGCAGGGCGATCCGTCCTATCCCGCAAAACCGATTACCGCCGGCGATCTGTCGAACATGAAAGCGTCGGCGCGTGCCTGGGCCGGCCGTGGATTGATCGACGGCATCGACAATCTGGCTCGACAGCACGTGTGGTTGTTCCACGGCTATAACGACGGCATCGTCAAGCAGCCGGTGAATGACGCGCTGCAGGCGTGGTACGGCGATTTCGTGCCCGCGGCGCAATTGTTCAACAAGGACACGTTGCGTGCCGCGCACGCGCAGATTTCGACCAGTTGCACCGGGGCCGCCGCGACCGGCTGCAATCCTTGCGCGACTACCGGTGGTACATTCATCAACGCATGTCCCACCGGGAATGCGGGTTCGCCGTTGTACGATGCCGCCGGCGCGGCGCTGCAGCTTTTCTATGGGCCGCTGACGCGTACCGCCGGCGCGGAACTGCATGGGCAGTTGCTCGAATTCGACCAGACGCCCTATGTCCAGCGCGATGGCAAGCCTTTGTCCCCGGTACGCGCTGCGATGGCCGATACCGGCTATTTGTATGTGCCCGCCACCTGCGCAGCCGGCCAGCCTTGCCGCCTGCACGTCGCGTTCCACGGATGCATGCAGCATGCCGGCAAGATCGGCAAGGCTTTCGTCACCGGCGCCGGTTTCAACGAATGGGCCGACGCCAACCGGATCGTCGTCCTGTACCCGCAGGCCACCGATACCATTCCAGTGCCGCTTCTCCCGTCTCGGCCCCTCAATCCGCAAGGCTGCTGGGATTGGTGGGGGTATAACGATTTCGGTTACGACATGACCGGCCATTACGCCACCAAGGACGGGGTGCAGATCGCCGCGGTGTGGCGTATGGTCCAGCAACTGGCGAGCGGCGGTAGCGCGAGCGTGGAAGCGGCGGCAGGTGCGGCGCCGCTGGCGCGTGTGATCGATGCTTCGGCAAAACAGGTCGCATTGGCGTGGACGCCCGTTGCCGGCGCCACCGGGTATCGTGTTTATCGCGGCGCCGGTACGGGCGGTGCGTTGCAGGCGATTACCGCCTCGGCGGTCACCGCGCCTTCCTTCGTCGATGGCGGCCTTGCGCCGGCCAGCGCTTATCGTTACGTCGTGCGTGCGGTGAACGCGGCAGGCACGGAGGGTGCGGCTTCCGCACCGGTCGAGGCGAAAACCGCCACGGCGCCACCGGCTTGCGATCCGTATTTTTCTCTGTTGAAAAATCAGCCGGTGGATGCCCACAACCGGCCGACCAACGCAGTCTGCCCTTGATGCTTCCCGCTGGCCGGCCCTCTCGGGGCCGGCTGCGGAGCGGTCATTCCAGCCGATTATTCCATCGCCTCGTACAGCGGCAGGGTGAGGAACTCGGGGAAGTCGGCAGTCAGTGACATGGTCGCGAAAATATCGGCGGCCTGCGCGTAGGTGGCGGTGTCCTCGCCCTGGGCGGAGACAGTGGCCTTCACCTTGACGAGTTCTTCCGGGATCATCGCCCGCACCATATCGGCGGTCACCTTGCGTCCGTCGTCCAGCTTGCCTTTCGGGCTCACCACCCATTGCCACACCTGCGAGCGCGAGATTTCCGCCGTGGCGGCGTCTTCCATCAGATTGTGGATGGGTACGCAGCCATTGCCGGCGAGCCAG
>JAVBSY010000042.1:0-35448 GCA_031556475.1 Azoarcus sp. | reverse complement strand
GGCGGCATGGACATCGAGGAAGTCGCGCACAAGACGCCCGAGAAGATCATCAAGGTGTTCGTCGATCCGCTCGTCGGCCTGACCGACGCGCAGGCCACCGAGCTGGCCAAGGGCATCGGCGTGCCGGACGGCTCCGTCGCCCAGGCGGTCGATACGCTCAAGAAGCTCTACACCTGCTACATGGAAACCGATGCCTCGCTGGCGGAAATCAACCCGCTGATCCTCGAAGGCAACGGCAACATCAAGGCGCTCGACGCCAAGTTCAATTTCGACGCCAACGCGCTGTTCCGTCACCCGGAAATCGTCGCCTACCGCGATCTGGATGAAGAGGACGCGGACGAGATCGAAGCCTCCAAGTTCGATCTGGCCTACATCTCGCTCGACGGCAACATCGGCTGCCTGGTCAACGGCGCCGGCCTGGCGATGGCGACGATGGATACGATCAAGCTCTTCGGCGCCGAGCCGGCCAACTTCCTCGACGTCGGCGGCGGCGCCACGACCGAGAAAGTGACCGAGGCGTTCAAGATCATGCTCAAGAACCCCAAGGTCAAGGGCATCCTGGTCAACATCTTCGGCGGCATCATGCGTTGCGACACCATCGCCACCGGCGTGGTCGCGGCGGCAAGGGAAGTGCATCTCTCCGTTCCGCTGGTGGTGCGCATGAAGGGCACCAACGAAGAGATCGGCAAGAAGATCCTGGCCGAATCCGGCCTGCCGATCATCTCGGCCGACACCATGGCGGAAGCGGCGACCAAGATCGTTGCCGCGGTCAAGTAAGGAGAGTCCGAATGTCCATCCTCATCAATAAAGACACCAAAGTCATCACTCAGGGCATCACCGGCAAGACCGGCCAGTTCCATACCGAGAAATGCCAGGAGTACGCCAACGGCAAGAACTGTTTCGTCGCCGGCGTCAATCCGAAGAAAGCGGGCGAGAAGATTTTCGACATCCCCATCTACGCCTCGGTGAAGGAAGCCGCCACGCAGACGGGCGCCACCGTGTCGGTGATCTACGTGCCGCCCGCCGGCGCCGCCGACGCGATCTGGGAAGCGGCCGAAGCCGACCTCGATCTGGTGATCTGCATCACCGAAGGCATCCCGGTGCGCGACATGCTCGTGGTGCGCAACAAGATGAAGCAGAAGGAAGCCAAGGGCGGCAAGAAGACGCTGCTGCTCGGCCCCAACTGCCCGGGCCTCATCACGCCGGATGAAATCAAGATCGGCATCATGCCGGGCCACATCCACCGCAAGGGCCGCATCGGCGTGGTCAGCCGCTCCGGCACGCTGACCTACGAAGCCGTCGCGCAGCTCACCGAACTCGGGCTGGGGCAGTCGAGCGCGGTCGGTATCGGCGGCGACCCCATCAACGGCCTTAAGCACATCGACGTGATGCGGCTCTTCAACGAAGATCCGGACACCGACGCTGTCATCATGATCGGCGAGATCGGCGGCCCCGACGAAGCCGAGGCCGCGCAGTGGTGCAAGGCCAACATGAAGAAGCCCATCATCGGCTTCATCGCCGGGGTTACCGCGCCGGCGGGCAAGCGCATGGGTCACGCGGGTGCGCTGATTTCCGGCGGTGCCGACACGGCCGACGCCAAGCTTGCCATCATGGAAGAATGCGGCTTTACCGTGACGCGCAATCCGTCCGAAATGGCCAAGCTGCTGAAAGCGAAATTGTAAGCGTTCCACGCGCTGGCAATGGAGAAAGGGCGCTTGGTGGCGCCCTTTTTTTGTATGCTTTCGGTTGGGACGGGGTATCGGCTTTGCCTGCGACTGTCGCGGGGCAAGTTAAAATGGAAAAGCAGCATCGAGCGCACGCTGGTGTGCCTCGGTATCGACAGCATGGATTCCAAGCGAGTGAATATTGGACTTGTGTATCGGCAACGAGGCGGGCATGAGATGCCCCTGTTCTGTCGTCCCGACAAATCGCATCGCCCGCTGTTCACAGTGCGCCGCGGCTTGAGTGTGTGATGACCGCCTCGCCCACGTCTCCCCGTTTTCTGTACGCCTGCGGCTCCGATGTCGGCCGTGTACGCAAGCGCAACGAAGACATGCTGCGGGTCGATGCGGAGCGGGGATGGGCGGTGCTGGCCGACGGCATGGGCGGCTACCGTGGCGGCGACGTTGCCGCCACCCTGGCGGTGGAGGGGGTTATGCGGTATCTGGGGGCCGAATTCGCTGCGAATGGCGGTATCGGCCCGGAGCGCATGGCCGAGACCTTGCGCGACTCGATCGAAGAGGCCAATGTCGATATATTCCACGCCAGCATTGAGGGCGCGGAGCTGACGGGCATGGGCTCGACCGTGGTCGTGGTGGCTTTTTTGCCGGGGCGCCTGTTTTGCGCCCATGCGGGGGATTCGCGCCTGTATCGTTTCCGCGACGCGACGCTGCAGCCGTTGACGCGCGATCATTCCATGTTGCAGGAGTTGGTCGACTCCGGCATCGTCGATCCGGAAGTCGCGCGAACAGCGCACTTTCGCGGCATGCTCACCCGCGGCCTGGGTGCCGCGGTCGATGTGAATCCCGACGTGGTGGAGTACGATGTCGTAGCGGGCGACATCTATCTGCTGTGCTCCGATGGCCTGACCGATATGTTGATGGACGAGGAAATCGCGGAAGAATTCGCTCGATCGCACTCGCTCGAACACACTGCCCGAAGGCTTGTGGAGTTGGCGAACGAGCATGGCGGCCGCGATAATATATCCGTCATTGTTTTGCAGCCGCAGGGGTGAAACAATGATGGGTGTTATTGCGTGCATGTGCACGCGAATCTGAAGACGAGTGTACGCAATGCCGAAGTTGATTCTCAGCATGGATGGGCTGGTGCTCAAGGAAATCGTGCTCACGAAGGAGCGCACGGCCATCGGGCGCAAGCCGATCAACGACATCCAGATCGATAACCTGGCGATCAGTGGCCAGCACGCGGTGATTACCTGTGTCCTCGACGATGCGTTTCTCGAGGACCAGAACAGCACCAATGGCACCTACGTGAATGGCCAGCCGATCAAGAAGCATGTGTTGCAGAACAACGACGTGATCGAACTCGGCAAGTATCGGCTGAAGTTCCTTCGCGACAGCAGCGCGCCGGGCATGGCGGCATCCGAGATGATCGATACCGCGGCGCTCAAGCCCTTCGAAATCTCGCCCATCAGCAGCGACCTGGGCGCCTCCTCGCCCCCGGCCGTCGACACGGGTTCGAGCGCGGCGCGCACCCAGTTGCTTCCCCAGGGCGCGCTGGAGCGCGAGCTGGCCGACATGTCGCCCGAGCAGCCGGGCATCATCAAGATTCTCAGCGGCGTCAACACCGGGCGCCAGCTCGAACTGACGAAATCGCTCACTACCCTGGGCAAGCCGGGGCGCCAAGTGGCCGTCATCACGCGTCGTGCCCATGGCTATTTCATTACGCATGTCGAAGGCACTACCTTCCCCGTGGTCAATGGGCGGACGCTCGATGCACAGGCTTATCGTCTGGCCGATCACGACGTGATCGAAATCGCCGGGGTGAAAATGGAGTTTTTCCTGCAGCCGTGACGCTTGCCGGAAAAATGTGATTTTTTCCATTGGTTTCAGGCGGGAGCGGGTGTTAAGGTTTATCTTCAGGTTTTGAGGAGAAAGCGGCGGGTACCTGCTTTGGCTGGTGCCTAGCGACGATAATCCATGAAGTTAACGGTGCTGGGATGTAGCGGTGGAATTGGCGGCGCGAAGATGCGTACGACAGCATTCCTCGCCGATGACGACATCCTGATCGACTGCGGCACCGGTGTTTGCGATCTCGATCTCGATGCGCTGCGACGTATCGATCACGTTTTCATCACTCACGCACATCTCGACCATATCGCCTGCATTCCGTTGCTGATCGACGCGGTGGGCGAAGGGCGCGCGTTTCCGCTTACCGTTTATGCCTCGGTGGAAACGGTACACATTCTGCGTTCGCATATCTTCAACTGGCTGATCTGGCCCGATTTTTCCGGTATCCCGGATCGCGCGCGGCCGTATCTGCGTTTTCATCCTTTCAACGTCGGCGAGTCGATCCGTTTCGGCGAGCGCGTGATTACCTCCTACCCGGCTTACCATACTGTGCCCGCGGTGGCTTATTGCCTCGACAGCGGAGACGGGCAATTGCTGTACACGGGCGATACGGCCTATTCGCCCGAACTCATCGCCGAAATCAACGGCCTTCAAAGGCTGCGCCACCTCATCGTCGAAACCGCCTTCCCCGACGAGCAGCACGGCCTCGCGCTGGCCTCGCGCCACCTGTGTCCGAGCCTGCTCGCGGCGATGCTGGACGAAATCACGGTTTCGCCAGACGTGCATATCAGCCATCTCAAACCCGGCTGCGACGACCGCATCATGGCGCAAATCGATGCCTACGCCGGGCGCCTGCGGCCAACGCGCCTGAGAATGGGGCAGGTATTCGAGTTTTGAGCCGGGGCTGTGGAATCGGGGGGCCGGGCGGTTAGAATCCGCCTTCCCGCTATTTTTCCGCTGCCTCTTCCCGGAGCCGGTCCATGTTCCGCATCGCCCCCAGCATCCTGTCCGCCGATTTCGCCCGCCTGGGCGAGGAAGTGACCAACGTCATCGCCGCCGGTGCGGATTGGGTCCATTTCGACGTGATGGACAACCATTACGTGCCCAATCTCACCATCGGCCCGATGGTGTGCGAGGCGATCCGGCCGCTGACCAAGGCGCCGATCGACGTGCATCTGATGGTCAAGCCGGTCGACCGCATCGTGCCGGACTTCGCCAGGGCGGGCGCGAATCTCATCACCTTCCACCCGGAAGCCTCCGAACATATCGACCGCACGCTCGGATTGATCCGCGATTCCGGCTGCCAAGCCGGGCTGGTGTTCAACCCGGCGACGCCGCTGCATTATCTCGATCACGTCATGGACAAGCTCGACGTCGTGCTGTTGATGAGTGTGAATCCCGGCTTCGGCGGGCAAAAGTTCATTCCCGAAACGCTTGCCAAGCTGCGCGCCACGCGTGCGCGCCTGGATGCCTACGAGGCGGATAGCGGCCGCCGCATCCTGCTCGAAGTCGACGGCGGCGTGAATGCGGACAACATCGCCGCCATTGCAGCGGCAGGGGCCGATACTTTTGTGGCCGGTTCCGCCGTGTTCGGTGCCGCCAGTGCGGACGATCCGAATCGCTACGACTCGGTGATTGCCCGCTTGCGCCGTGCGCTGGCGACGGTGGAGGCGGGCCGGTGAGCGCGCCTCGTTTCGTACCGCGCGCGGTGCTGTTCGACCTCGACGGCACGCTGCTCGATACCATCGACGATCTTGCCGAAGCCGCCAACCTCATGCTCGCCGAACTGGGGAGGCCGCAGCGCACGCTGGAGGAAATCCACAGCTTTGTCGGGCGTGGCATTCCCAACCTGGTGCAACGCTGCCTGGGAGAGGATGGCGAAGGCCGGGAGTGGGACGATGCGGAGAGCAGTGACCTCGTCAAAGCCGCCGTCGCGCTGTTTCGCCGCCACTACGCCGTCGTCAATGGCGTTACCACGCGTATTTATCCCGATATACCGGAAACCCTCGCTGCGCTGCGCGAGCGCGGACTGAAACTTGCCGTGGTGACGAACAAGGCCGGCGCTTTTTCCGTGCCGCTGCTCGAACGCATGGGCCTGGCGGATCACTTCGACGTGGTGGTGAGCGGCGACACGCTGGCGGTGAAAAAACCCGACCCCGCCATGCTCCACCACGCCTGCACCTTGCTTGGCGTGACCGTGGCCGAAGCGCTGATGGTCGGCGATTCGGTCAACGACGCCCTGGCCGCGCGTGCCGCCGGCATGCCGGTGCTGCTGGTGAAGTACGGCTATAGCGAAGGCATGCCGGTGGACGCCATCGAATGCGATGGGCTACTATCGAGTGCGCTGGAAGTGCTGGCGTTGATTTCACCGACATAGAAATCCGCCGCACGGCAGTTCAGAACAGCAAACAATACATCTCGGACAGATCGACATCGTGATTTCCGCGTCCTCCGCGCCGGCCAGAAAAAATCCGGTTCCAGATACCGCCTGGCGGTGCTGGCGCGACGACGCGCGTTGGCCTGCGGGCCACTGAAAACGACCCCGCCCGCGCGGCCTTCGCCAGCCTAGCCCGCTAATTTGGCCCTGTATGCCGCGCCTGGTTCGCCCGCCGAACCCGAATCAGTTCCCGAAGCACTCTCGCATCCTTCATCCCGGAGCCATCATGCTCGAAGAAGAATTCAACGCCCTCGCGGCCAAGGGCTATAACCGCATTCCGCTGACGCTCGAAACCTTCGCCGACCTCGACACCCCGCTGTCGATCTACCTCAAGCTCGCCAACGAGCCGTACACCTATCTGCTCGAATCGGTGCAGGGTGGCGAACGGTTCGGCCGCTACTCCTTCATCGGCCTGTCGTCGCCGACGCGCATCGAAGTCTATGGCCGTTCGGCCTTGCTGCTCACCGGCAATCGCCTGGTGGAGCGTCGCGATTACGGCGATCCGCTCAATTTCGTCGGCGAGTTCATGAACCGCATCAAGGTGCCGCCGAACGAAAACCTGCCGCGTTTTGCCGGCGGTCTGGTCGGCTGTTTCGGTTACGACACCGTGCGCTATATCGAACCGAAGCTGGCGAAGACGGAAAAAAAGGATGCGCTCGGCACGCCGGACATCCTGCTGCTGCTGTCCGAAGAGATCGCCATCGTCGACAACCTCTCCGGCAAGCTCACGCTGGTGGTGTATGCCGAGCCCGAAGTGCCCGGCGCATACAAGCGCGCGCGGCGGCGGCTGCGCGAGCTGCTGGCGCGGCTGCGCGAGCCGGTGGAAATCCCGGCCGAGACGCGCGCCGAGTCGAGCCCGGAAATCTCCAGCTTCGGCGAAGAAGCGTTCAAGGATGCGGTGCGCCGCGCCAAGCAGTACATCCTCGATGGCGACATCATGCAGGTGGTGCTGTCGCAGCGCATGAGCAAGCCTTACGCGGCCAGCCCCATGGCGCTGTACCGCGCGATCCGCACGCTCAACCCCTCGCCCTATCTGTTCTATTTCAATTTCGAGGACTTCCACGTCGTCGGCGCCTCGCCGGAAATCCTTGTGCGGCTGGAGGACGGCAACGTCACCGTGCGGCCCATCGCCGGCACGCGCCGCCGCGGCGCCAATGCGGCTGAAGATCTGGCGCTGGAGCAGGAATTGCTGGCCGATGAGAAAGAACGCGCTGAGCATCTGCAACTGCTCGATCTCGGCCGCAACGATGCCGGCCGCGTGGCGGAAATCGGCTCGGTGCGCGTTACCGAGCAGTTCACCGTCGAGCGCTACTCCCACGTGATGCACATCGTGTCCAACGTCGAAGCCAGGCTCAAATCCGGGCTCAACGCGCTCGCGGTGCTGCGGGCGGCGTTTCCCGCCGGCACAGTTTCCGGCGCGCCCAAGGTGCGGGCGATGGAAATCATCGACGAGCTGGAGCCGGTCAAGCGCGGTGTCTATGCCGGCGCGGCGGGCTACCTCGGTTTCCACGGCGACATGGACCTGGCCATCGCCATCCGCACCGCGGTGCTCAAGGATGGCCATATCCACGTCCAGGCCGGCGCGGGCATCGTCAGCGACTCCGACCCCGACGCGGAATGGCAGGAAACCCGCAACAAGGCGCGCGCGATGCTGCGCGCGGCCGAAATGGCGGAGGCCGGGCTGGATACGCACGTGGAATGATCCGGCGAAACAGGCGTCGTGTGGGTGAAAGGCAGTGCTGCCAGCACTGTCTTCGCCCGCACGAGGTAGTTCGAAAAGCTCGGTTTTCGGACGAAATCTTGGGCAAAAGGGTGCTTACCGGATAGCATTGCCCATTTGGTTTTTCAGGATGACAGGCGGTGGGTTTTACGTTCAGCGCCAATCTGTATGCGAACTGTTCGGCACGCCAGGTGATCGAGGCTCTGGCGTCTTTCTATCGCGAGCAGGGGCATCGCGCCCTCGAAATGTGGAGGCAGTTGTTTCCCGCCGGTAGCATCGGGGAAACGCTGGCTGTCCATGACTTCCCGCCGCACTGGGTCTGTGTCGACATCCACGCCGAGCCCGAACAGTTGATCCGCGAACGGCATCTTTTCGTTTCCGCGAAGCTGGAGTGCCCCGGTTTTTTCCTCTTTGAACATGACGGCGATTATTGGGGGTACGAGTTTTTCGATGCGGGACGGGTGGTCGATCGTTTCACGTCGAATGCCAGCTACGGCTGGTATTTCGACGGGATGGACTGCCGGGGAAATGTATGCGCGATAGCCCATGAATTGCCCTTTCTGACGGTCGGGCAGATCGAGCCGTATCTGGTCCGCCTGCCCGATTGGGATGTGGTGCCAGAAGAAGAATACGAGCGATTGGAACGGCAAACCAATGTCGTGCCGCGCGAGGGAGACCGTTATCGCCGTTGGGATGAGTGCGCCGTGCTCAATTTCCTGCGCATGCTAGGGGTGGACGGCGATTTTACGAAGAGAGGTTATTTCAGGTACGGCGCGCCAGTCTTTGCCGAAATCGAACACGGCGATTTCGGTACGAATTTATCGATTCATGCTGATGATTGTTGAAGGATTCATATGTCGGTTCTGGATATCGAGCGGGTGCGTGGCCAGGAAGATTTCCTGCGCCGCCACCCGTTGTTGTTTCGTCTGAAGGTTCTTTTTTTCCTGCTGGTCGGCGTGGTCATGTTCGGCTCACTGGTCGTGGGATCGCTTGTGGCCGTGGCCCTTCTCGTCTTGCTGCTGTTTTCCGGCAAGGCATGGGTGTTTCTCATCAAGGCGATCAAGCTGGCCTTGGTGCTGGTTTTTCCGCTGTGGGGCATGTTGCGCATCGGCTTCCGCGCGTTGTGCTGGCGCGAACCGAAACCCGAGGGCCGCTGGTTGAAAAGGGAAGAAGCGCCCGCCCTGTTCGAGGCGTTGGAGCGGATGCGCCAGCAGATGAAGGGGCCGCGCATCAGCGGCGTCGTGCTGTTCGACGACATGAACGCTCTTGCCCACGCCCGCCCGCTCGGCGGTTTCTGGTTCCTGTTTTTCCGCCAGCACTTCATCGGCCTGGGCGTGCCGCTGATTCAAACCTTGTCCGAACAAGAGGCGCTGGCCGTGGTCGCGCACGAATACGGACACCTTTCCGGCCATCCGTCGCGCTTCGACGCTTTCGTCTACCGGCTGCGCTGGCGTTTGATCGAGTTGTACCAGCAATCCGCGAGCTGGAGCGATTGGCCGTCGCGTTGGCTGGCGAAAATGCTCGGCTGGTATATCCCGCGTTTCGACGGCCTGGCGTTCGCCTTGTGCCGCGCATCGGAATTCGCCGCCGACCGCATCGGCGGCGAGCTGATCGGCACACAGCCGGCCGCGCAGGCGCTGATGCGTTTCCGCGTGGCGTCCAACTACATCCATCGCAACTTCTGGCCGCGCATTCACAGCCGCGTGAACGACGAGGCCGATCCCGCCGCCGTGCGCCCCTGGTCGCAACTGCCGGCGCTGGTGCGCGAAAGCCATGACGACGATCTTGCCGCCGACCTGCTGCGCGACGCCTTGCGCGAGGATACCGGTGTATCGGATACGCACCCGGCGCTGCGCGACAGGCTGGCTGCAATGAGCTTCGACACCCAACCCTACCTGATCGCCGGGCAGCCCTTGCAGCCGGTTGCCGAGCGCACCGCGGCGGAATCCTGGTTCGGCGAACGCCTGCCCGAGGTGCTGGCCGGTTTCGACCGTAATTGGGCGGATTCCATCCGTACAGGCTGGCAGGCGCGCCATGCCGAAGTCAAGGAGGAACAGCGCCGGCGCGACGAGCTGGAAAGCCGCGACGAAGCGGGCCTGAGCGACGACGAAGCATGGGAATTGCTGATTGCCCGGATCAACGACGACAAGGTCGAGGATGCCGATGCTGCCGTGTGGCAATTCATCCAGCAACATCCGGCGCATGCCTACAGCCGGCTGGCCTGGGGGCAGCGCAATCTGGGGGATGACGAAACGCGCGCGGTGAAGATGCTGTTCGAAGCCATGCGCCTGGATGGCAGCATGATCGCGCCGGCCTGCGATGCGCTTGCCGCGCATTATCCCGACCAATCCCACAGCCGGGCGCTGCTGAACCTGTTGGCCCAACGTCATGCGGTGGAGGCCGGGCAATGAACGATTTGACGATCGAAGGCCTGCTCAGGCAGACCATTGGCGAGCAGTTGCAAGCCGGCGACGACGCGGCGGTCGAGGCGCAGGCGCGGGGCTTGATCGACGCCTATCGGGCGCACCCCGGCGCCGAGCAGCAGGAAGCATGGGAGCGTTTCATCGACTGCTGCGCGGAGTTGGACGATACCCTGATCGAAGCATGGCTGGTGCGGGCGCCGGCCTCCGGCGTGGCGAATCTCGCGCGCGGCATGCAGCTCAGCCGGCAGGCACGGGCGGCGCGCGGCACATGCACCGCCGACCAGGTCGACGGCGAGCAGTGGCGCACGACCGACCGGCACTATGCGAGCGCACGCAGCCATCTCTTGCAGGCCATCGACGCCGGCATGCCGGCGGGCATCGCGTTGACGGCCTTGATCGAGCGCGAACAGGTCATGGGCAGCCGCACGGCCGCCGAGCGCTATTTCGCGCAGATGCTCGAACAGGATCCCCAGTGGCTGGGCGGCTGGCGGCAGATTCAGGGTGTGCGCGAGCCGCGCTGGGGCGGCAGCGTGGCCGATATGGATGCGCTGCTGGCGCAAAGCCGGGAGGTGCTGGTGGCGCCCGAACAGGCGGCGCGCCTGGAAGCGATCCACTGGTGGTGGCGCGGCTCCTATGTGTGGCACTGGGAAGATGATGCCCAGCAGGCGCTGCGATACCTCGACAAGGGGTTGGAGATCGCCTGGCATCCGCGAGGCATTGCCCAGATCCAGGAATACCGCGCATATGCCTTGAAGGCTTTGGAGCGCATCGAAGAAGCCATCGCGGCCTGGCGCGCGGCCAGCGAAAAGGAGCCGGACAACGCCGAATACCTGTTCCGCCTGGGCGTCGTGCTGGATGAGCAGGGACGCCTCGCCGAAGCCATGGCGCCGGTCGAACGTGGAGCCGCCCTGGATGGCGAGTACGCTTACTGGTGCAGCCGTTTCCTCGCCATTTCCTGGCGCGACGGCGGCCAAGGCGTAGCGGCCGATATGCAGCGCGCCTTGCCTTGGTACGCCAAGGCATTGGAGCAGACCGACGAACCGGAAAAGAAAGCCGAAATGGCTTGCGCGATGGCCGATATCCACGCCGGCCGGCAGGCTTTCGACGAAGCCGCGCGCTGTTTCCACCAGGCTATCGAGTGGGGAAGCGCCGATGCGCCTTGCCGCCTTGCGGGCCTGCTGGAGCAGCGTGGTGCGGTGGACGGGCAGGGCGATGACGTGCATGAGAGCTGGCGCGACGAAATCGTCCGGCTTTATCGCCTCGCCGCCGAGCGCGGGCAGAAGGAAGCGTCGGGGAAACTCCACGCCTACCTGCGCGCCCATGCGGACGGCGATCCTGCGCTGCAGGAGGAAATGCTGATGCAGGCCGCGGCGAGCGGCGATGGAGAAGCGGCCAGGGTCGTCGCCAAACGCTGCCTCGAACGTGGCGAAACCCGCCAGGCCGAGTTGTGGCTGGTGCAAGGTGCGCTGACCTCGGGCGATTGCAGCTATGCACTGGGGCGCGGCCTGAGCGAAGGCTGGTTCGGTGCCGTCGATCACCGCCAGGCCTACGAGCTGCTGGATGACCTGCTCAACCACTATTTCCATGCCGACGCTTCACTGTCCTACTGCGTGGCGATGCACGAAATGGGCAAGGAGAATTGGGATACGGTGAAAGTCGTCAACAAGGAGGTCGACCGCCTGCTCGATTGGCAGCGTACCGGCAAGGTCACGGTCGATCAGCGCTTTGTCGACGAACTCAACGAATTCAAGCGTCAAGTGCCGCGAGGGCGCCTGGTCTGGCGGCTGCTCAAGCTGTTTGGACGCTTGCCGACGCTCAGGCGGAGTACCGAAATACCCGGTTTTTGGGCTTGAAAACGGCGCTTTTCGGGCATTTGCGCCGCCGCACGCAATCCAGCGTTCAGTAGTTCGTGCTGGAGCCGTGGGCGGCGCGTGCCTTTCCCGCCAGTCGGCGCAATTCGGCGGGGTCGCGGATTTCCCACTTGCGGCGCTGGCCGCGGATGTAGCCGTCGCGCCGCCAGTCGGCCAGATGGCGGTTGAGCGTTTCCGCGCGCACGCCCAGGCGCGCGGCAAGGTGGCGCTGGCTTAGCGGCAACTCCAGGTATTCGCCCTGATTGCGCGCGAGATCGAGTAGATAGGCGGCAATGCGCTGCGGCGCCGAGGCGCTGGCGAGCTGTTCAAGCTCGTCGATGCGCGAAAGCAGCGTTTGCCCTGCCAGCGTGAGTATGCCGATGGCGGTTGCCGGGCGTCGTTCACACAGCGTGTGCAGGCTTTCGCGCCGCAGGCGGCAGACGAGGCTGGGGCTCGATGCGCGCGCCTCCACCGGGTAGCGGCGGTGTGGCATGAACATGACCAGCGGCGCGACCAGCTTGCCATGCGCGTGTTGTTGCAGCACGCGTTCCTCGCCGTCGGCGCCGACGCGCAGGGTTTCGATATTCCCTTCCAGTATCAGATACCAGTAATCGGCAGTTTCATCCTGGCGGAACAGCGTTTCGCCTTCGGCGAGCACGCCGATCGCGGCACCGGCCCCGGCATCGGTGAGCCAGGCCGCGCCGGCGGCATCGAACAGGCCGGAGCGGCACAGGGCGGCGGCGATGTCATTGCGCTGCTCGGGGGACAACTTGATAAAAGTCATTCGCCTACTTTGCCATGAATGAGATCATTTCTCAAATAAGAATAAATATCGTTTGATCTTTTATTCCTTTTTGTTGAAAGCGTAAAAAGAATGAAATGGCACGGGTTATGGTCGGTTCCGGCGTTTTTGGGTGCGTTCGGCTGCGCATCGGCAGTCTTCGCGGAGGGGGTTGCGGAGGGTGCGGCCGAGAAGTCCGCACAGCAAGGCACCGCACAGGAAGGCGGTAAAGAGGGAAAAGTCGTCGAACTCGCGCCCGTCACGGTGTCGGTGACGCGCTTCATCGCGACGGAGGACGAATCGCCGTGCGCGCTCAGTACCATCGACCACCAGCGTATCGAGGAACGTCCCGGCCTGGCCGGCGTGCAATCGCTGCTGGCGGAGACGCCGGGAATCCAGTTCGCGCGTTCGGGCGGGTTGGGCGGGCAGTTGTCTTTCCGTGGCTTCAATTCCAGCGAGTCGCGCTCGATGCTGACCGTGGATGGCGACCGCTACCGGGGGCGCAACACGCTCGAATTCAACATGTTCGACCCCAACGGCATCGAACGCATCGAAGTCATCCGTGGCCCGGCCTCCGGGCTGTACGGAGCCGATGCGATGAATGGCGTGGTCAACATCGTCACGCGCCGGGCCAAGGTCGATCCCGATCAGGCCTTTACGCTCAGCCCCAAATTGCGCGCGGTCGAATGGGGCAGCGGCAGCGGCCTGTTCGGCGGCCGTGCCGAGCTGGTCGGCGGCGGGCAGGGGTTCGACGTGATGGTGGGCGCGCACCTGCGCGAGGCGGGCGACTACCGCACGCCCGACGGCGACGCGAAGAACAGCGATTACCGCATGGCCGGGCTGGATTTCAACATCGGCTTCCGGCCGGATATGGAATCCCGCTGGGAACTGTCCGGCCGCTACGAGCGCGTGACGACTGGCCGTGCCGGCGGTCTGGGCGCGGCGCCGGGCGAGCCGTGGCAGGAGGTGCGCGAAGACCCGATCGTCGAACGCTACCTGCGCCTGGGTTACCAGGGGCGGAATTTCGGCGCCTTCGCCGATACGCTCGACGCCGCCTTGTATGTGCGTGATTTTGAAACCGACATTTACCAGATCAACCGTACCAACCCGGTGCGCACGGTCAGTACGCACCTGAAGGTCTATACGCCCACCGTATGGGGCGGGCATCTGACGGCGGTGAAGGCGCTGGGCAATCACATGCTGAGTTTCGGCGGCGATTTTTTCCAGGAGGACTTTTCCGGCCGCCGCGGCCTGACGGTACAGACCGACCCGAACACCGGCGCGATGATCGGCGGCAGTCCCTGGACCTATCTCGAACGCAGTTCCGAGCAGACCGACATCGGCGTGTATGTGAGCGACGAATGGCTGTTCAACGAGCGCTGGACCTTTTCCTGCACCGCGCGCGCCGATTGGGTGCGGGTGACCATCGGCGGGCCGCGGCCGAACGAGTCGGCGGCGCAGCGCGCGGCCTTCGGCGACGATCCGGAGCAGATCGAAACGGCGCTTACCGGCAGCCTCGGTGCGGTCTACAAACTGTCGCCGTCGTGGCATCTGGTGGGCAACGTGGCGCACGGTTTCCGCGCGCCCTCGGGCATGGATCTGACGCTCACCGGCGCGGCCGGCACGCTCGTCACGCTGCCGTCGCCCGATCTCGAATCGGAAACGGTGAATACCTACGAGGCCGGCGTGCGCTGGCTCGGCGCGGACAGCCGCGCAAGCCTTACCGCCTACCAGAGCAAGTACCGCGACCTGATCTCGCTGGTGGTGGTCGGCCCCGACCTGCGCCAGCGGCAGAACATCTCCCGCGCGACCATCACCGGGCTGGAGCTGGAAGGGCAGGCCGCGCTCACGCCGTACTGGAGCGTCGGCTACATGGCCACGATTATGCGCGGCACCAACGATTCCTCCGGCGAGCCGCTGCCCAACATCGCGCCCCTGTCCGGCCGCCTGTCGCTGCGCTACCAGGTGGATACCTGGTACGGCGAAGGCGCGCTGCGCGGCTATCGCGGCAAATACCGCATCGATACCACGCAGGAGCGCAAAGGCTCGGGCTACGCGATGCTCGATCTGTACGCCGGCTTCGACCTGACGCGCGTGGCCGGCTCGCAGTGGCGTGGCTGGAAGCTGGTGGCGGGTATCGAAAACGTGTTCGACCAGGAAGGGCGAAACCCCGTCGTGGCGGAAAACCTCGCCTTTCCCTACGGCCTGACCGGCAACCCGCTGCTGGAGCCGGGGCGTTCGTTCATGCTCAAGCTCACTTCGGATTACTGAACATGAAACAGGCTCGTTTCCGCCCTGGCCTTGACCTCGGCTCGTTTCTGGCCGCGCTGGTGTTCGCGCCGGTCCTGGCGTTCGCGGCCTCTGCCCCGGGGGCGGAGGTGATCGACCAGACCGGCCGGCGCGTCGCCGTTCCCGCCGACGTGCGCCGCGTGGTCGCCATACCGATTCCGCTGGCGTCGATGGTGATGGCCGTCGATGGCGACGCACGGCGGCTTGCCGGCATGAACCGCGCGGCGGCGGACGACCTGCACAACGGCTTGCTCGGGCGCATGTTTCCGGCCGCGCTCGATATTCCCGTGGGCGTGGCTGGCGAGGATTTCATTCCCAACGTCGAAGCGCTCGCCGTCGCGCGCCCGGATGTCGTCATCCAGTGGGGCGATCGCGGCAGCGACATCGTTCGCCCCATTGCCGACCTCGGCCTGCCGGTGATCACGCTGCGCTACGGCGACAGTGCGCTCGCCGCCGGCTGGCTGCGTCTGACCGGCGCGGCGCTGGGCAAGCGCGAGCGCGGCGAGGAACTGGCCGCGTGGTTCGAAACCGCGCGTGCCGGCATCGCCGCCAGGGCCGACGCCACGCCGCCCGCCACGCGCCCGCGCGTGCTTTTCCTGTTTCGCACCCGTTCCGGCTGGCAGGCGGCGGGCAAGGGCACGAGCATGGACAGCGACATCCGCCTGGCCGGCGGCCTCAACGTCGCCGCCGATCTGCCCGGCTTCGCGCCGGTCGGCATCGAGCAGGTGCTGGCCTGGAATCCGCAGGTGTTGCTGCTGAACAATTTCGAACCGAGCCTCGCGCCCGCGCAGTTCTACCGCGATCCACGTCTGGCAGCGCTCGCGGCGGTGCGCGAACGGCGCGTCTACATCTACCCGCGTGGTGGTTTCCGCTGGGACCCGCCGAGCCAGGAAACGCCGCTGGCGCTGGATTGGCTGTTCTCCCTCTTTCACCCGGATCGCGCCGAAGCCGGACTGCGCGGGCGCGTCGAAGCGGCGTACCGGATGTTGTACGGCTATCGCGCCAGCGCGGCGGATATCGACGCCGTGCTGCGGCTCGATCTGAACGGCGACAGCGCTCGTTATCGCGCGTTTTTCGCGGAAAGTGGGCAAACGAAAAGCGGGCAAACGAAAAGCGGCGAGGCGCGCAAATGACGGCGGCTACCAGCGCGGCACTGAAGCCGGCTCCTGCCCCCGTGGTGGTCTCGCGTTCCGCGCAGGGCGCGTGGTGGCGCGGCCATGTGTTGCCGCCGCTGGCGCTGCTGGCGGTATTGATCGTGGTGATGCTGGCGGCGCTGGCCGTCGGGCGTTACGCGATATCGCCCGCGCGGCTGTTCGGCCTGCTGACCGGCTGGGGTGATGTCGCCGCCGATGGCGATCTGGAAGAGCGCATCGTCGCGCTCGTGCGTCTGCCGCGCGTGCTGCTCGCCGCCGTGGTCGGCGCCGGTCTGGCCGGCGCGGGCGCGGCGCTGCAAAGCCTGTTCCGCAATCCGCTGGCCGAGCCGCAATTGCTGGGCGTGTCGTCGGGCGCGGCGTTCGGCGGCGTGCTGGCCTTCATTCTCGCCGGCGACGGCTGGCCGGTCGCGGCCGGCGCTTTCGCCTGGGGCGTGGGCGCGCTGCTGGCGGTGTTCTGGCTTGCCGGCGGCGCGCGCTCCGGTCCGGCCGGCGGCACGGTGTTGCTGGTGTTGGCCGGCATCGTCGTCAGCGCGGTGTTTTCCGCCGGGGTGTCGCTCGTCAAGCTGGTCGCCGATCCGCAAAACCAGTTGCCCGCCATCGTGTTCTGGCTGATGGGCAGCCTCGCCGCCGCCAACCTGGAGCGCCTGTGGCTGGCGTTGCCGTGCATCGGCGCGGGCCTGCTGTTGCTGTTCGGCCTGCGTTTCCATCTGTCCGCGTTGTCGCTGGGCGACGACGACGCCCGCGCCCTCGGCGTGCCGGTGCGGCGCGTGCGCATCCTGGCCCTGGGCGCGATCGGCGTCATCGTCGCAGCCAGCGTGGCGGTGTGCGGCGTCGTCGGCTGGGTGGGGCTGGTGGTGCCTCATCTGGTGCGGATGAGCTTCGGCGTCGATCACCGTTGTTTCCTGCTCAATACGCTGCTTGGCGGGGCGATCTACCTCATCGTGGTGGATACGCTCGCCCGTAGCGCCGCCGCAGTGGAAATCCCCCTCGGCGTGCTGACGGCCCTGCTCGGCGCACCCCTGTTCGCACTGCTGGTGCGCAGGCTGGGGCGGACGGTGACGGCATGAACGCGCGCGTGCACGGTACCGGGCGGATCGCCCTCGCGGCGGAAAATCTCGGCCAGCGTTACGACGGGCGCTGGGTGCTGCGCGATGTGTCGTTCAGCCTGCCGCGTGGCGCGTTGTGTGCGCTGCTCGGCCCCAACGGCAGCGGAAAATCGACTTTGCTGCGCGCGCTGGCCGGGGTCGCGCGGCCGGCGTCCGGGCGCGTGATCCACCACGGACGCATCGGCTATGTGCCGCAGGAGGTGCATCCGGCGCTGCCGTTGTCGGCGCGCGACATGGTTTTGCTCGGCCGCGCCGGCGGTATCGGCTTGCTGCGCGCGCCGGGGCGGCACGACTACGCGGCGGTCGACGCCGCGCTTGCGCGTGTCGAGGCTTCTGATCTGGCCGTGCGGGCGTTTTCCTCCCTTTCCGGTGGCGAGCGGCAACTCGTGCTGATGGCGCGCGCGCTGGCTTCCGACGCCGAAGTGCTGTTGCTCGACGAACCCACGGCGGCGATGGATTGGCACAACCAGGCGTTGATCCTGCGCCTTCTGGCGCAACTCGCGGAGGCCGGCATCACCATCGTGCTCAGCACCCACGCGCCGCAGCACGCACAGGAATTCGCCAGCCACGCGCTGCTCGTGTTCGGTGCCGACGCGCACGCCTTCGGCCCGCCCGGCGAGGTGATGAGCGACCAGGCGCTGTCGCGGCTCTACCGCTTGCCGGTGTGCTCCGTCGCTCTGCCCGGCGGAAACGGCGCGGCCGCCATTCCGGTTTTTTCCCGCGCGGATTCCCGTGTGGACAACTCCGCCGCATCCGTTTTTTCCACTCATTCTTCCGCCACTTTCTGAAGGAACCTTGCCACAGATGAAATCAATATTGCATATAGAGGCGATCTCCCACGAACTGCCCAGCTTTCTCACCCTGCCCGATGCGGCCGGCGTGGTGTCGCACCCGCTGCGCGCGCTGACGGACGAGCAGATACTTGCCAGCGACGCGCTGCTCGTGCCCGCGCATATCGATCAGCGCGCCCTGTCGGCCAGGAGCGCCGTGCTCGGGCGCTTTCTCGACCAGGGCGGCACCCTGGTGCTCAACGGCCATATGGTCTATCCGGTGCTGCCCGAACTGGCCGCTTTCGTGCCCGCGGCCGAGCGCGGCCTGGAAGGGCTGGTCGTCGAGCGGGTGGAAGCGCATCCGGTGTTCGACGGCGTGAATGTCGACGACCTCAGCTTCCGCCGTGGCGTGGCCGGGTTCTATGGGCGCGGCGCCAATCCGCCGCCGCCGGGTGCGCGCGTGCTGCATCGCCTGAAGCGCGACGGTTCGCCGCTCGACTGGGTATGGCGGCGGCCCGCCGGCGGGCAGGTTTTCATGCACGGCGGCAACACCCTGTGGATGTACGTCGAGGACCCGACCAGCGCCGCCCGCATCGGCCCGCAACTGCTGCGTTGGCTGCGTGCCGGCGCGCTGCATTGAGCCGCCGCGTCGAACATCCGCTCGCCGCTCTCCCTTGCTGTCCTGATTACATGAAAAGGTCAAAAATCATGCGCATCGCTTTCGTCGACGGCGGTACCTATTACCACCACCGCACCCTGAACGATCCCGAACTGGCCTGTCACTTCACCGGTTCGATCTACGCCCCCGAACTCGCCACGGCCGATCTGGCGCGCTACGACGCGCTGTATATCGCCAGCCGGCAGGACCCGGAAAACCTCATCGCCGCGCGCGAGGCCATCGGCCGCTTTCTCGCCGACGGCAAGCTCGTCGCGGTCATGGGCGACAACCGCGCCGAAGACTGGGTGCCCGGCGTGAAGTGGACGCCCACCGTCGTCAATTTCTGGTGGTGGCTCACCCCCGGCGCCGATTCCGGCCTGCGCCTGGCCGCGCCCGAACATGGGCTGTTTCGCCACATCGGTCTGGCCGACGCCACCTGGCATCGCCACGGCGTCCTGTGCCCGCCGCCGGGCGCGGTGTCGCTGGTCGACGCCGAGGAAGGCGGGTCGGTGCTGTACGACGACACGCACACCACGGCGGGCCGCCTGATCGTGTCCACGCTCGATCCGTGCTACCACCACGGTAGCTACTTCATGCCGGCCACCACGCGTTTTTTGCGCGGTTTTTTGCCGTGGCTGGCCGGTGGCGCGGCGTTCGGTTAGCTGGACCCAATGCCACCGGCCATGAGCGCATCGAGGATGCGCCCAGGTCTGGCCGGCGTGCCGCCGCTGCTGGCGGGCACGCCGGGGGGAGTCCACGCCCGCGCACGCCCGCGGGCGTTTCAGCCGCGACGGCGCCGGCCGGTCAGCATGATGCTGGCGGCAAGCAGCAGCGACAGGATGAGGATGCCCCATTCGCCGAGCGTGGGGATGGCCTGCGTATTGCCGCCGGGTGGCGGGGGCGGGCCTGCCGGCAGGAGGTTGTCCAAGGCAAGCGGCAACCCGGCTTTGCCGAGGTTGTTGACCGCTCGGATTTCAACGTCATAGTTTGTGCTCGAGGTCAATCCCGACAATTCGAGCAGAGGATTCGAAGGGTTCGGCGCTACCGGGAGCCAGGCGCCGCCCCAGACAGGATTTGAACTCTCCTTCTGCCGGTACTCGTAGCGGAGGACAGAAGCGGCCACCGCCGTTGCGAACGGGTCGCCATAGCCGAGGTCTGTCGGCGCGGTCCATGTAATGGAAAGGCCGCCGGCCGCGGGAGATGTCGGACTGCCGACCGTGGGGGCGCCGGGCCCCTCGTTGGCTACCGGCCGCGCGCTTTCCACGGCTGTGGTGAAAGCGCTGGGTGCATCCAAGGCACTGGCGGCGGCGACCTGTACCTGATAAATCGTTCCGTTGGTCAGGCCGGCAATCTCCAGCGTATAGCTTGGCGCCGTGCTGCCTGTTTGCGTGCATGCGGTGGGGGGCCAAGTCACACCGCTGTCCGAGGATACCGCGCAGATGAAGTGGTCGAAATTCGTGGAGTCGCTTTGCGTGACCACGAGGGTGATTGTCTGATCGCCAATCGCCGTGATGCTTACGGCATCGGGGGGCGCGGGAACCTGAGCCATTGCCGCCGGCACGGCCGCGATGAGCGCAACCGCCGTCAGAACAGCGCGTAACGCAGCCCAAAAGCGGGATGAATGCAGCGTGGTGCGGAATATCATGGCCAGCCTCCTGTGCAGATAAGCTTCGAATGAATTGTTTTGTCTGCTCCGCGGGTCACTTATTTGCTTTCCGGGCTATCTGGAAAGTTTGATTTTTGCCGAGTTTAATCCGGGTATGCGTGCGGATGAAGAAAAAATTGAATCGTACGATCGTGACCGCACAGTGCTGTTTTTGATAACCTCCAACAGCTTGATTAAGAAGTTAAAAGTGGGTTATAGATAATTGAAAAGAATTTATCTTGAGTTCTGTAAGCTATTGATTGAAATAAATTATCTATTGTCATAAGTGCGGAAGGCAAGTCGCGGTATTTTGTATCAACCTGTTAATGGGGTTGATGACAAATATATATTTCGGGACCAATCCTTGCACGGCAAAGATCGTGTACGAAACATATTTGGGCTCGACCTGTTCCAGCACCCGGCAGGGCTGTTTTTTTACGCTAATTTTGCGCGTCCGGCCTGTTTTCCCTCTCGAAGCTTTACGCCCTTTCCTCTTACGCTGACGGCAAGTCGTCGTTTGTGGATGGGGCGTGGAAATGCTTGCCGGATCGTTGCGAAGCGAAGATGTCGTTCTCGATGTGGATGCACCCGACATGCAGGCGCTGTTTGCGGCGATCGGCGAACTGATGTGGCGCAATCATGCGCTCGATCCGAAAGCCGTGGCGTGCGGATTGGCGGCGCGGGAACTGGCCGGCTCCACCGCGCTCGGGCGAGGGGTGGCGATTCCGCACGCGCGGCTGGGCGATCTGCGCTGTCCGGTGCTGGCCTACCTGCGGCTGCGGCACCCATTGCACTGCGATACGCCCGACGGACATCCCGTGGTGGATGTGTTTTCCCTTCTCGTTCCCGATCCCGCCACGCGGGAACATCTCGAAATACTCGCGGAGGTCGCGCAGGGCGTGTCGGACCCGGCGTTCCGTCAGCGCCTGCATGAGCAGACCGATGCCAGGGTGGTGTGGCTCGATCTGGTCCGGCTTTTCGACGGGTTGCCGGCGACGGACTGGCAGGCCGTGCCTCCGTCCGATTGTGGTTTCGAGACACACTGCCAGGCAAGCTCGCCATGATCGAATCCGCGCTTGTCGTTGCGCTGGCGCTTGGCCTGGGTTGGCCGCTGGGGGTTTATCTCGCCGCGGTGATGCGCGGCGCGCCGATGCGTGGCGACCGGCTGTTCGCCTGGATCGAACGGCCGATCTACCGCCTGCTCGGCACCGACCCGGCGCGCGGCATGGGCTGGCGCGGTTACGCGATGGCGTTCCTGGCGAGCAATCTGGCGCTGGCCGTGCCGGTGTGGCTGATCTTCATGACGCAGGGCTGGCTGCCGCTCAATCCCAATGGCGCGCCGAACATGAGCTGGGATCTGGCGCTGCACACGATGGTGTCCTTTCTCACCAACACCAACCAGCAGCACTACGCCGGGCAGGCGCAGCTTTCCCACCTGGCGCAGATGAGCGCCATCGTTGGCCTGCAGGTGGTGACGCCGATGATGGGGCTGGCGGTGCTGGCGGCCACGCTGCGCGGCCTGTTCGGCGGGCGGGGCCGGGGTGGGGAAGGCGCGGCGGAGAACGATGGGGCGGGGAGAAGCGGGAGAGAAGGCGAGAAGGGGAGAGGCGAGGTAGAGAGAGGCGAGGTCGACATCGGCAATTTCTGGGCCGACGTCACGCGCGCGACGGTGCGTTTCATGCTGCCGCTGTGCCTGCTGTGGTCGCTGCTGCTGACCATGCAGGGGGTGCCGTCCACGCTCGGTGGCGGGCCGCTGGCGGCGCCGGTCCAGGCCGATGTGATGGCGGAGCAGAAGATCCCGCTCGGGCCGGTGGCGCCGATGGTTGCGGCCAAGCAGCTCGGCACCAACGGTGGCGGCTGGTATGGCCCCAACAGCGCGATGCCGCTGGAGAATCCGACGCCGCTGTCGAATCTGCTGGAAACGCTGGCGCTGGTCCTGATTCCGGTCGCGGTGGTGTTCATGGTCGGACCCTTCACTGGGCGTCCGGCGTTCGCCGCGCTGGTGTTCGGCTGCATGCTGCTGATGTCGGTGCTGTCGGCGGGCGGCGTGATCTGGGCGGAAAGCCATGCCGGTGCCGATGCGGCCGTGATGGAGGGCAAGGAGGTGCGTCTGGGGGTGGACGCATCGGCGCTGTGGGCGGCGCTGACGACGCAGACTTCGAACGGCGCGGTCAATGCGATGCACGATTCGATGGCGCCGCTGACCGGATTGGTGCTGATGTCGAACATGCTGGTCAATGCCATCTGGGGTGGCGTCGGCTGCGGGCTGCAACAGTTTCTCGTCTATCTGCTGCTGGGCGCGTTTCTCGCCGGGCTGATGACCGGGCGCACGCCGGAACTGTTCGGGCGCAAGATCGAGGCGGCGGAAGTGCGCCTGCTGGCGGTGCTGATCCTGCTGCAGCCGCTGGTGGTGCTGGGCCTGAGCGCGGTGGCGCTGGCGTTTCCGGCACTGGCGGGCACCTCCAACCCCGGCTTCCACGGCATCGGCCAGGTGTTCTACGAGTACGTTTCCGCTTTCGCCAACAATGGCTCCGGTTTCGAGGGGCTGGGGGATGCCACGCCGTGGTGGAACCTCAGTTGCAGCGTGGCGCTGGCGCTGGGCCGCTACCCCGGCCTGCTGCTGCCGCTCGTCATCGCCGCGATGCTGGCGCGCAAGCCGGCGATGGCGGCGGGCGCCGGCGGCTTCAAGGTGGAAACGCCGACTTTCGCGCTGACCCTGGTCGCGGTGATCGTGATTCTCACGCTGCTCCAGTTCATGCCGGTGCTGGTGCTGGCGCCGGTGGCGGAGCATCTGTCGCTCGGCGCGCAGGCGCTCGGTTCGCACTGAAGCGCACCACTGAAGCGTACGTATCGGAGGGACGATCTTCCATGAGCACCAAACGCTTGTATGCAACGGGCGGCGGCGGGCGATCGATGCTGCTCGACGCGGCGGGCCTGCGCGTTGCCGCGCGCGATGCCTTCATCAAGCTCTCGCCGCGGCATGCGATGGGCAATCCGGTGATGGCCGTGGTCTGGATCGGTACCGTGGCTGGCGCGGTGATGACGCTGGCCGGGTGGACGCCGGCGGGTTTCGGCTGGGCGGTGACGGCGATTCTGTTCGTTACCGTGCTGTTCGGCAATTTCGCCGAAGCGGTGGCCGAGGCGCGCGGGCGCGGGCAGGCGGCGTCGCTGCGCCGCGCGCGGCGGGATCTGTTCGCGCGCCGGCTCGACGATGGCGGCGGCGAGACCCGCGTGCCCGCTGCCGAGCTGAAGCCGGGCGACTGGGTGGTGGTTGCCGAGGGTGAACTGATCCCGGCCGACGGCGAGATCGTCGAGGGCCTGGCCACGGTCAACGAGTCGGCCGTCACCGGCGAATCGGCGCCGGTACTGCGCGAGGCCGGCCCCGACCGCTCCGGCGTGATCGGTGGCACCAAGGTATTGTCCGACCGCATCGTGGTGCAGGTGACGGTCGAACCCGGCCACAGTTTTCTCGACCGCATGATCGCGCTGGTCGAGGGCGCCAACCGGCAGAAGACGCCGAACGAGATCGCGCTCATGGCGCTGTTGGTGGTGATGACGCTGAGCTTTCTGATCGTCGTCGCCACGCTGCCGGCGATCGCCTCTTTCGTCGATGTCCATATCGATCCGATGCTGCTGATCGCGCTGCTGGTGTGTTTGATTCCGACCACCATCAGCGCGCTGCTGCCGGCCATCGGCATCGCCGGCATGAACCGCGCGCTGGCCGCCAACGTGCTGGCCAAGTCGGGCAAGGCGGTGGAGATCGCCGGCGACGTCGATGTGCTGCTGCTCGACAAGACCGGCACCATCACGCACGGCGACCGCCAGGCCACGGCCTTCCATCCGCTTGCCGGCGTCGATGCCGCGCGTCTGCGCGATGCCGCCTTGCTGGCTTCGCTGGCCGATCCCACGCCGGAAGGCAAATCCATCGTGCGCCTGGCGCGCGAGCTGAAAAGCACCATAGCCGAGCCCGAACAGGCGAACTACGTGCAATTCACCGCGCAGACCCGCATGTCCGGCGTCGACGTGGATGGCCGCGTGATCCGCAAGGGGGCCGGCGATGCGATAGGCAAATACGTGCAGTCGCTCGGCGGCCAGGTTGGGCCGGAACTGGCCACGCGCGTCGAACAGGTGGCGCGTGGCGGGGCCACGCCGCTGGTGGTCGCCGAGGGGAGCCATGTGCTCGGCGTGGTGGAGCTTTCCGACGTGGTCAAGCACGGGGTCAAGGAGCGCTTCGCCCGCATGCGCGAGATGGGTGTGCGCACCGTGATGATCACCGGCGACAATCCGCTGACGGCAGGCGCGATCGCCGCCGAGGCGGGGGTCGACGACTACATCGCCGAGGCCCGCCCCGAGGACAAGCTTGCCCGCATCCGCGCCGAGCAGGCCGCCGGCAAGCTGGTGGCAATGGTGGGCGACGGCACCAACGATGCGCCCGCGCTGGCACAGGCCGACGTGGGCCTGGCGATGAATGCCGGCACGCAGGCGGCGAAGGAGGCGGGCAACATGGTCGATCTCGATTCCGATCCGGCCAAGCTGCTGGAGGTGGTCGAGATCGGCAAGCAGCAGCTCATCACGCGCGGTGCGCTGACCACGTTCTCGCTCGCCAACGACGTGTCGAAATACTTCGCCATCCTGCCGGCGCTGTTCTCCGCCGCCATCCCGCAGATGGCCGTGCTCGACGTGATGCGCCTGTCCAGCCCCGCGAACGCGGTGCTCGCCGCGCTCGTGTTCAACGCCGCCATCATCCCCTTGCTGATCCCGCTGGCGCTGCGCGGCGTGCGTTTCAAGCCGGCCAGCGCGACGGAGTTGCTGCGGCGTAACATGCTGATCTATGGTGTGGGCGGCCTGCTGCTGCCGTTTGCCGGCATCAAGCTGATCGACCTCGCGCTCGCCGCGACGACTGGTGTTTGAGGAGGCGCCATCCATGTCCCGTTCAGCTTCTTTTTCCGCCGATACCCTTTCCCCCGCCAGCCCGAGTGCCGGGGGCGTGGCACGCGCGGCGGCGGGCTTCGCCGTCGTCGTTCTGGCCGGTTTCGGGCTGTGCTATGCGCTGGTGGCGGCCGGTCTGGGAAGGCTTTTGTTTCCGTACGAAGCGGGCGGCAGCCTGATTGAGCGCGATGGCCGCATCGTCGGCTCCGTGCTCGTCGCCCAGCCGTTCGTCGATGCGCGTTACTTCCAGCCGCGGCCGTCGGCGGCCGCTTACGACCCGATGGCCGCTGCCGGCAGCAATCTCGCCCGCAGCAATCCGGAATTGCGCCGGCGCATCGCCGCGAGTGCCGAAGAGGTGGCCCGGCGCGAGGGTATCGCCGTGCAGGATGTGCCGGGCGAACTTGTCACCCGATCCGGCAGCGGCCTCGATCCGCATCTGGGCCCGGTGGCGGCGCGGCTCCAGCTCGCGCGGGTCGCAAGCGCGCGCGGGTTGGACGAGGCCAGTGTCGCCCGCCTGTTGGACGCGCATACCGAACCGCCGCAGTTCGGTTTGCTCGGACAACCCAGGGTGAATGTATTGAAATTGAATCTGGCGCTCGATGAAATCCAACTGTTGACGTCCAGGCGATGAGCGACGATCGCACCGCCCAGGCCGACGCCCTGATCGGCGAACTGCGCCGGCAGGACGCGGGCCGTCTCACCGTGTTTCTCGGCGCGGCGCCCGGCGTGGGCAAGACCTACGCCATGCTCGTGCGGGCGCGCGAACTGCTGCGCCAGGGCATGGATGTCGTCATCGGCATCGTCGAAACGCACGGACGCAGCGAAACCGCCGCGCTTGTCGACGGCCTGCCCCTGATTCCGCGCCGGCGCATCGACTACCAGGGTCGGACGCTGGAGGAGATGGACCTGGATACCCTGCTCGCGCGGCGGCCGCAGGTCGCGCTGGTCGACGAACTGGCGCACCGCAACGTGCCCGGCAGCCGTCACGAGCGCCGCTGGCAGGATGTCGTCGAACTGCTCGACGCCGGCATCGACGTCTATACGACGGTCAACATCCAGCATCTGGAAACGCTGAACGACGTCGTCCACCAGATCACCGGGGTGCGTGTGAGCGAGACCGTGCCCGATGCGGTGTTCGACCGTTTGCGCGATATCCGGCTGGTCGACCTGCCGCCGCGCGAACTGATCGAGCGCCTCAACCAGGGCAAGGTCTATCTGCCCGATCAGGCCGCGCAGGCGTTGCAGGCCTTCTTCTCGCCCTCCAACCTTGCCGCGCTGCGCGAACTGGCGATGCAGACGGCGGCCGACCATGTCGATAGCGATCTGCGCGAAGCCCAGGCCGCGCGCGGCTTGCCCGGTACCGCGTTGCGCCGCCGCGTGCTCGTCGCCATCGACGGCCGGGGGCAGTCGGAGTACCTGGTGCGCGCCGGCCGGCGTATCGCCGAACGGCGCGATGCGCCGTGGACGGTGGTTGCGGTGCAGATCGTCGGCAAGCCGTTCGAGGAAGACCAGCGGCTCGAACTCGACCGTGCGTTCGCGCTGGCCCGCGCGCTCGGCGGTACGACGGAGATGCTGCGCGGTACCAACGTGGCCGATGCGCTGCTCGACTACGCCGCCACCAGCGGTGTTTCCGCGCTCGTCATCGGCCGCACCCGCGACCGGCCGTTCGCGCGCCTGTTCAACCGCACGTTGACGCAACAACTGCTCGCGCGCGGTGCGCGTTACGAACTGACCATCATCAACACACCCGAGGCGCGCGCGCGCTCCCGCCGCCGATTGCGCGAGGCCGGGCTGGGGGTGACGCGGGTCGAATCGGTGCTGGTGCTGGTCACGACCGTGGTGGCGATCGTCGTCGCCATGCTCGGCGAGCGTTGGGTCGGGCTGGAGGATTTGTCCACCGTGTTCATCGTCGCGGTACTGCTGGTGGCCACCCGCACCAGAATGGCGGCGGCGGTGGCGACGGCGGTGCTGTGTTTTCTGGCGTACAACTTCTTTTTCATCGAGCCGCGCTTCACCCTGGATATCGGTGCCAGACAGGGCGTGGCCACGGTGCTGCTGTTCCTCGGCGCCGCCTTGATCGTCGGGCGCCTGGCTTCGAGGCTGCGCATGCAGGTGCTGGCGCTGCGTGCTGCAAACGCCCATGCCAACGCGATGCAGTCGCTGGGGCGGCAGCTATCCACCGCCGCCGATCTGGGGCAGGTCGCGCGGGCCGGACGCAATGCGTTGAAAACGGCGCTGGGCGTCGAGGCGTGGATGCGCATCGACGGCCTGGAGCCGGGCGAGGAAGCCAGCGGACCGGCCGGCGACAAGGACAAGGCCGCCGCCGATTGGGCACGGCGGAACGACCAGCAGGCGGGGCGCTATACCGATACGCTGGCCGCGTCGGCGTGGTGGTTCTTGCCCATCCGCGCCGACCAGGAGGCGATCGGCGTGGCCGGCCTGCAGTTTCCCGAAGGCATGTCGCGGCTCAGCCTGGAGCAGCGGCGCCTGGCCGAGGCGATGGTCGACGATATCGGCCAGGCCGCATTGCGCGCCCGTCTCGTCGCCGATCTGGAAACCGCCCGCGTCGGCGGCGAAACCGAGCGTCTGCGCTCCGCCCTGCTGTCTTCGGTATCGCACGACCTGCGTTCGCCGCTGTCGTCGATCATCGGTGCCGCCGACAGCCTTGCCAGTTACGGTGCGACACTGAGCGCGGACGACAGCCGCAGCCTGCTGGAAACGATCCGCCTCGAAGGCGAGCGGCTCGACCGCTACATCCAGAATCTGCTCGACATGACCCGTCTCGGCCACCAGGGGCTGACCTTGACGCGCGACTGGATCGGCGTCGACGAGCTTGTCGGCTCGGCCTGCTCGCGCCTGCAGCGCTACTCGCCGGGAACGAGCTTCGATATCGACATTCCTCCCGGCCTGCCGCCCATCCGCGTGCATCCGGCACTGATCGAACAGGCGATCTTCAACGTGATCGAAAACGCAGCCAAGTTCTCCCCGCCGGGCGTGGCGATCCGGATCGCCGCACGGCGTGCCGACGACGGCCGGCTGTGCCTGGACATCGGCGACCGGGGCCCCGGCATACCGGAGGAGGAACGCCGGCGCATTTTCGACATGTTCTATAGTGTCGAGCGGGGCGACCGCGGCAGCCACGGAACGGGCCTGGGTCTGGCCATCGTGCAGGGCATCGTCGGCGCCCACATGGGAACGGTCGAGGCGTTGCCCGGCCCGGATGGGCAGGGCACGACGATCCGCCTCACATTGCCGTGGAGCGAGGCGCCGCCGCAGGATGCCACCATCGAAAATGATTGACGAAACCATCGCTTCCGCGCCGCCCGTGCGCGTGCTGGTGATCGACGACGAACCGCAGATTCGCAAGTTCCTCGACATCAGCCTGCGTGCGCAGGGCTATCGGGCCGTACTCGCCGCCAGCGCGGAGGAAGGTTTGGCGGTGCTCGCCAGCCAGGGGGCCGATCTGGTCGTGCTCGATCTCGGCCTGCCGGACCGGGACGGGCAGGAGGTGCTGCGCGAACTGCGCCAGTGGTCGCAGGTGCCGGTCATCGTGCTGACGGTGCGTGCCGACGAAGGCCAGAAAGTGGCCGCGCTCGATGGCGGCGCCAACGATTACGTGACCAAGCCCTTCGGCATCCAGGAACTGATGGCGCGCATCCGCGTGCTGCTGCGCAGCCGTGCCGGTGGCGGCGATGCCGTTCCGGTCTATGACGACGGCCGCCTGCGCGTCGATCTGGCCCGGCGCGAGGTGCATCTGGATGGCGCCACGGTGGTGCTCACGCGGCGCGAATTCGCCTTGCTCGCGTTGTTGATGAACCACGCCGGCCGCGTGCTCACGCAGCCGCAACTGCTGCGCGAGCTGTGGGGGCCGACACACGCGGAAGACACGCACTACCTGCGCATCCTGGTGAGCAAGTTGCGTCACAAGCTGGGCGACGACGCGGCCGTGCCGCGCTACATCGCTACCGAGCCCGGTGTCGGCCTGCGCTTTCTTCCCGTGGACGGAAAGCCCCGCCACCCGACGCCCTGAATCCGATCCCGCAACCGATTATTGGGGATCTTGCGCAGGCGCATCCGCCGCCACGAGCCAGGGTTCCAGGCGTTGTCCCCAGGCGAAGGTGAATGCGGGGGTCGAGTCGTGTTCGCGGCTGTTTTTCTCTCTGGCGCGTTTTTCCCTTGCATCCAGGCGAGACTCGACCGTGGTGCGCAAGGCATGGGGAACATTGATGCTGTCGACGCTCAGGGCGGAAATATAGGCCGTTTGCTTCCGGTCATTGTCGCGGTCTTGTTGCCGCACGGTGATTTCACCACGCACGATGGCATATTCAGGCCCGGGATGGGCGGCGCGCAGCGCTTCCGCATCGAGGCCGGCCGCGACGACGAACAGGCGGCTGTTGTCGTTTTCTTCTTCCTGCAGATGAGTCCGCGCTCTTGTCAGGTATTTCTCGGCATCCGCGTGCTTCTCCGTGTCGGCTTGCGGAGCTTCGGCCAGTTTCCGTTCCGCATCGGCGACTTTTTCCTGTGCCTGCCGCAGCATCAACCGGGCGGTGGGGCCATCCATTTCCAATGCCAGGAAAAGTGCTTTCCTGTTGTCGTAAGGCAACGACAGGTCGAAACCCAGACGTTCGAGTTCGGCGCGATCCAGCCACGTGGGGGATTTGGACCAGGTGCCGTACCAACCATTGTTTCCGGAAACGTTTGCAACCCGCCAGTTCAGATGAAGGGTGATCTGGCTGTTTTCATCGCGCACGGATCGCCATCGGTACAACTCCCGTTCGCTCAGTTTCAGTGTCGCCGTCGGTGTGCCGCCACGGTTCCAGACTACGCCCGCGAGCGTGACGCCGTGCGTCAGCGCGATCAGCGCGAAGCCGATCAGGAAGAGTTTTTTCCCCGTCAGACGCATCATGCTTCTCCTGGCTGGCTATTGCCGTAGCGGAAACGTTTCATTACCAGCAGGCAGGCGAGGGCGATGAGTCCGACAAGCAGGAAGAAGGCCCACTTGGGCAGCAGTTCCCACCACCAGTCGTAAAACTTGAATGCAAGGAAAATGAGGAAGAAGACCACGCCTGTATTGGCGGTTTCGGCCCATTGCCGCCGCAGGCCCAGCCAGACCGCCGCCGCGCTGAGCGCGAAACCGAGCACTTGGTAAGCGCCTTCCACGACTTTCGTATTCCAGCCCAGATAGCTGTGGCCGCCGCTTTCGGAGAGCGTCAGTATCGCCAGCAGCAGTATGACCAGGCCGCAAAGACGGTAGATCGGTATGAAGTCTTCACGCCGACGGTGGCGCAGCCATTGCGGCAGGCAGAACAGCAGTGGCGCAATGGGGAAAAAATGCTCCGGCCTCGTACTGAAGGCATTCCACGGCAGTCCGCTCCAGACGTTGAGCCAGGCCGCGACGAAAAATGTCGCGCAGCCCAGGCCCGCCGCGAGCAATAGACGCAGATCGCAGGCGTAGGCAAGGAGCAGGGCGAGCGCGGCCCAGGCAAGAAAGGCCTGTGGCGAGGGCGTGATGTTGAAGATCTGCCCGAGCATGACGACGTTGAGGACGAAGCAGGCAAAGGTGAGCAGGGCCGCAAGCCGGGTGAAATAGCCGCTGACGTCGCGATCCCGGAGCCATGCCGTGATGCCAAGGGTGGCGAGCGAGGCGGTGGCCAGGATCGCGACCTGGACCGTTTCGGAAAAGTGGCCCCAGAACTGGTAGAACAGAAAAAACACGCTCGCCGCCAGCGCCAGTGCGCCGAAGAGCGAGCTGATGCGCATGCCGAGCGACAGGCGCCGGGCCTGGCTGTCGCGGTCTACATCGAAAAGTCGCGCGTAATCCGCAAGCAGGGCCTGATGGTGCGCGGCAAGCTGGGCGCGCTGCGTTTCGGGCAGGGCAAGCACGCCGTCCGTTTCCAGTTGCGCCAGTTCGCGCGTAAACGCGTGAATCTGGTCGGTGCGTCGCTGGGCGGACTGGCGCGAGGATGGGAGAGGTGGTGTCGTGGTCATCGGTCCAGGATTTCGGGGGAGGAAAAGCGCATGCTTTCCGGCGCCGCGGGGATAAACCGGTTTTTCATAGGACGCTGGATTGTCGCAGATGCGGCTGGTGCGAACAATTTGCACCAGGATTTGCGTCGTTTGGGCAGTGGCCTGGAGGCGCCCCTTGAACCTGGCCGTCCTCCAGCGGTCACAACGAAGTACCCGACCGGGGCCATAATGGCATGGGTCTGGATGACGATGGTTTTGCAAGGTCGTGCTTGACGATCGGTTTGGCGTCTGGCGAGGGAGAGCCGCCGCGACGCCGCGATCCGGACCACCGGGTTTTTGCTGTTTTTATTATTGGGAATGCTGCCATGACAATAAAGAGATTTGCGCTTTTCCTCGGTTTATCCGGTTTTCTCCTGTTTCTCTCGTTCGTGTCGTCCTCCTCCGCATGGTCGGCCTCCGCGCCCGTGGGTGAAACGCGTACCTGGCCGCGCACGGTCCAGGCCAATGGCATTTCGGTGGAGGTCTTCCAGCCGCAGCTCGACGCTTGGGATGGCATCGACATCCAGGCACATTCGGCGATGGCGGCGACCTTCCCGGGTGAAAAGGCGCCGATCTACGGCGTGCTCTATCTCGACGCCTCCATGCAGGTGGATCGTCCCTCGCGCACCGTCTGGTTCGATCGGGTCAAGCGCTTCGCGGTGAAGTTTCCGTCCGCGCCCGAGCGTGAGGCGAGCTTTACCAAGAGCATGCAGGACGCGATGGTGCGCGACGTGGACGGCATCGCGCTCGACCGCCTCGAGGCCGCGCTTTCCATCGTGCAGGCCGAGCGGCGCGGACAGGCGCAGCCGGTGAGGAACGATCCGCCACAGATCATTTTTTCCCGCCAGCCGGCATTGATGATCTACGTCGATGGCGAACCGCGCTGGGCAAAGGTTGCGGATACGCCGCTGGAGCGCGTGCTCAACACCCGCGTGCTGTTGTTGCGCGATCCCGCCGACCGCTATTACCTGCATTACCTCGATGGCTACCTGACCGCCGACAGCCTTGCCGGCCCGTGGCGCATCGCGCGTGGCGGCCCGGTCGGTGCGGGCACGGCCGAAACACAGGTCGCCGACGACAAGCAGACCGATCTGCTCGCCGGCAAGCCGGACGAGAAAAGCGGCAAGCGGCCGTCGCTCAGCGAGCTTCCAGGAGGAAACGCGCCCGTCGTCTTCGTCGAAACCCGGCCGGCCGAATTGCTCGTGACCAACGGCGAGCCGAATTACGTGCCTTTGCAGGGCACCAACCTGCTCTATGTCGACAACACCAGCGGCAACATCTTCAAGGATATGGATAACCAGCGGAGCTACGTGCTGCTCTCCGGGCGCTGGTTCCGTTCCGCGTCGCTCGACGGGCCGTGGCAGTACGTGCCGCCGGGTGATCTGCCGGCCGATTTCGCGCGCATTCCGGACGGTTCGGCAAAGGAAAACGTCAAGGCGTCGGTGCCCGGTACGGTACAGGCGAAGGAAGCGGTCATCGCCAACCAGATTCCGCAAACGGCAACGGTCGATCGGGCAAAGACCACCTTTGCCCCGGTGATCGACGGCAGCCCGCAACTGCGCCAGATCAACGGTACCAGCATGGCCTACGTGTTCAACGCCGCCGATCCGATCATCCGCGTCGACGAAACGGATTGGTATGCGTTGCACAACGGCGTGTGGTTCGTCGCCGCGCGAGCGGCCGGGCCGTGGTCGGTGGCCGTGTCGGTGCCGGCGGAGATCTACGCCATTCCCGTTTCCTCGCCATTGCATTACGTGACCTATGTGAAAATCTACGGGGTGACGGCGACCACGGTCATCTTCGGCTATACCCCCGGCTATTACGGCAGCATCGTCACCGCCGACGGCGTGGTGGTCTATGGCACCGGTTACGTATACGACTCCTGGACCGGCTCCTATTGGTACGGCCAGCCGGTGAGCTATGGCGTCGGCGCCAGCATGTGCTGGACGCCGTGGGACGGCTGGGCATTCGGTTTCGCCTTCGGCTGGGCCTGGGCCTGGGCCGATTACGGCTGGTGGTATCCGCCCGCGCCGTGGTGGGGGCCGTATTGGGGCGGCGGCGCCTACTACAACCGCTATGGCGGCATCACCGCGTGGGGGCCGGGCGGTTGGGCTGGCACCACGGGCAACGTCTATCGCCGCTGGGGCAATGCGCAAAGTGTGAGCCGGTGTGTGGCCGGGTTCGATGCCTATACCGGCAACCAGTTCGCGGGGCGCTACGGTGCCGCGTACAACTCCCGCACCGGTGCGGTGACGGTGGGGCGCCAGGGCGTGGTGCAGAACGTCTATACCGGCAATTACGCGGCGGGTGGGCAGGGCGCGCGCTTCAACCCGCAGACCGGTATCGCTTCGCGCGGCGGCAGCGTTACCGTGGGCAACGAGATGACGGGCCGTTCGGCGACGATCAGCCATGCCGACATCTATTCGACCAGAACTGGGCAGGCGGCCGATGTGGGCCGTATTTCAGGCAGTGGCGGCAACAGCATCGGCCATATCAACGACGATGTATTTGCCAGCAAGGACGGCCACGTCTATCACTACGATCAGAACACGCATCAATGGCAGCCGATGGTGAAGGATGGGGCGGCCGGGGAGCGGCTCGGCAGCGGTACCGGCGAGCGGCTTGGCGGTGGCCTTGGCGAGCGGCAGCAACCGATGGGAATGGAAGATGCCGGCGCGCGGCGCGATTCGTTCGACCGCGATTGGGAAAGCCGCCAGATGGGCAACGCCCGCGCCGATGCCTTCCGTAACCACGGGGCGCAGTTTTCCCGCCCTGCCTTTGGTGGTTTTCGTGGCGGTGGTTTTCGCGGCGGGTTCCGGCGTTGAGCGTTACGGGGGCGTCTTATCTGTTCTGTAAGTACGGGATCTACTGAATCGCAGGATTTTTTTGCACGGTTGCGCGTTAATACCGTCAAGTTTTTCCCCGCCAGGACGCTGATTGACTGACCGGTAGTTTGAACGTATGCGACAAGAATAGGGAGGGCGGTGCGGTGCGTGAAGCGGGAGTGCGGGGGTATCTACCCACGCTCCCGCGGGTTGCGTGTCATTGCGCCGGCCAGGGCCGCATGTGTTCCAGGGAAGTGAATAACAGGCTGCAGCGTATCTGGAGCGGATCATGTCATTGAAGTGGCGGTTGCTGGCCTTCGTGGCGGCATTGCTGGTAGCGGCTATCGCGGTTTTGTCGGCGTTGTCGTACTGGCAGATGAAAGGGGAAATCGTTCGGGGGATCAATCAGGAAATCAATGCCGCGATGCGCGACAACCGCGCAGTGGTGGAGCTTTGGATCACCCAGCGCCGCGATGCGGTGAGTGCCACGGCGGCAAGATTGACGGATGCAGGGACGGACCCGGTTCCCTTTTTGATTACGGGCAAGGATGCCGGACGGTTCGACCGGACTTTTGCCGGTTACGACGACAAACGCTTCATCTACGATCTGGTGACGGAAAAGGCGCCAGCGGGTTTCGACCCGACCAGCCGGCCCTGGTACAAGAAAGCCATCGCAGCCAGGGAAGCCATCGTTACCGACCCCTATATCTTCGTTGAAACGCAGCAGTTGGGCATCACCGTGGCGCGGGCGGTAGAGGGCGGAAAAGCCGTGGTGGGCGGGGATATCTCGCTCGAAGGCGTGGTTTCGATGGTGAACTCGATCAAGCTGCACGGCGACGGGTATGCCTTGCTGACCACGCGCGACGGAAAGATCGTCGCGTATTCCCAGCCGAAATCGGGGCTGAAACCCGTCGAGGAGATGTTGCCCGGATTCGATGTGTCGATCGTGAAAACGGCCGACGACAAAATCGCGTTGCGCGAATTCGATATCGAAGGCAAGCCCAAGTACGTTGCCGCTTCGGCCGTTCCAGGCGCGGACTGGGTGCTTTGCGTGGTGGTGGATAAAGCCGCGGTTCAGGCGCCGCTGCATGATCTGTTGTGGAAGTTTGTTCTGGCCGGTGTCCTGATCGCGGCGATAGGCGCCCCCATCGCCAACCTTGTACTGTCGGGGCTGCTCAAGGGGTTGTTCAAGCTGCGCGACGCGCTTGTCGATATCTCCAACGGACGCACCGAATCGATGCGCGCGCTGGCGGCCGACGGGCGTGACGAAATCGGCCAGACCGCCGTCGTCTTCAACCGCTTCATCGAAAGCCTGCGCGACATGT
>JAVBSY010000116.1:0-18782 GCA_031556475.1 Azoarcus sp. | reverse complement strand
CTACAAGACGCTCGTCGAGCAGGATTCGGCCACGCGCCAGCAACTGGATGCGCAGGAAGCGCTGGTGCGGCAGTACGAGGGGGCGGTGAAGACCGACCAGGCGGCGATCGACGACGCGCAACTGCAACTGACCTATTCCCGTATCTCCGCGCCGGTGGGCGGCAAGCTCGGTTTGCGCCAGGTCGACGTGGGGAACATCGTGCACGCTTCGGATACGAACGGGCTGGTCGTCATCACCCAGGTAAAGCCGATCGACGTGGTGTTTTCGTTGCCGCAGGGCGAACTGACGACGCTGCTGCAGATGCCCGGCGGCGGTACGGGTTTGGCCGTGGAGGCGCTGGCGCCGGACAGCAAGCGGCCGATCGCGCGCGGCAAGGTACTCACCGTCGACAATCAGATCGACACCGCGACCGGCACGGTGAAGCTCAAGGCCGAATTCATCAATGACGACACGCGGCTGTTTCCGAATCAGTTCGTCGCGGTTCGTCTGCAGCTCGACGTCCGCCACGGTGCCGTTGTCGCGCCGAGCGCCGCCGTGCTGCGCGGCGCGCCGGGCACGTTCGTTTATGTGGCGAACGCGGACAAGACGGTGAGCGTTCGCCCGGTGGGCATCGGGCCGGGCGAGGGCGGCCGCACGATCATCGAATCCGGTCTGGCGCCCGGCGAACAGGTCGTTGTCGATGGTACCGACAAGCTGCGCGAAGGCGCGCGTATCGAGCCGGTCAGCCGCGAAGACGCGGCACGTGCGATCGCGGGCGCCAGCGGCGGCAAGCCGGCGGGGCGTGCGGAATAAGCGGCGCGGGATGACGGCGGAAAATCCGGCATGAATCCATCGCGCATCTTCATCGAGCGGCCGGTGGCGACTTCGCTGCTGATGGTCGCGATTCTGCTCGTCGGCATCGTGGCTTACCGGTTGCTGGCGATTTCGGCGCTGCCCCAAGTCGATTACCCGACGATTCAGGTCGTTACGCTGTATCCGGGCGCAAGCCCCGAGGTGATGGCTTCCTCCGTCACCGGCCCGCTCGAACGCCAGTTCGGCCAGATGCCGGGCCTGAACGAGATGAGTTCGACGAGTTCGGGCGGCGCATCCGTCATCACGCTCCAGTTCAGCCTCGAACTGCCGCTCGACGTCGCCGAGCAGGAAGTGCAGGCGGCGATCAACGCGGCCGGCTCCCTGCTGCCCACCGATCTGCCGAACCCGCCGATCTACAACAAGGTGAATCCGGCCGATACGCCGGTGCTCACGCTCGCGGTCACGTCCGACACGCTGCCGCTGCCCAAGGTGCAGGATCTCGTCGATACCCGGCTCGCGCAGAAGATTTCGCAGCTTCCGGGCGTGGGCCTCGTCAGCCTTTCGGGTGGGCAGCGCCCCGCCGTGCGGATCCGCGCCAATCCGCAGGCGCTCGCCGCGCGCGGGCTGTCGATAGACGACCTGCGCACCGCCATCGGCAACGCCAACGTGAGCCAGGCCAAGGGCAGTTTCGACGGCCCTGAGCGCGCATCCACCATCGATGCGAATGATCAGTTGCGCTCCGCCGTCGAATACCGCGACATGATCGTCGCCTATGCCAACGGCTCGCCGCTGCGGCTTTCCGACGTCGCCGAGATCGTCGACGACGCCGAAAACAACCGGCTCGCCGCCTGGGCGAACACCGAGCCGGGCATCATCGTCAACATCCAGCGCCAGCCCGGCGCGAACGTGATCGAGGTGGTCGACCGCATCAAGCAGTTGCTGCCGCAGTTGCAGGCATCGCTGCCGGGCGCGCTCAAGGTGTCGATCATGACCGACCGCACGGTGACGATCCGCGCCTCGGTCGAGGACGTGCAGTTCGAACTGGTGCTTGCCGTCGCGCTCGTCGTGATGGTGATCTTCGTCTTTCTGCGCAACCTGTCGGCCACCATCATCCCGAGCGTGGCGGTGCCGCTGTCGCTCGTGGGCACTTTCGGCGTGATGTATCTCGCCGGCTTCTCGATCAACAACCTGACGCTGATGGCGCTCACCATCGCCACCGGCTTCGTGGTCGACGATGCGATCGTGATGATCGAGAACATCGCGCGCTACATCGAGGAAGGCGAAGCGCCGATGGCGGCCGCGCTGAAGGGTTCGGCGCAGATCGGCTTCACCATCATCTCGCTGACCTTCTCGCTGATCGCGGTGCTGATTCCGCTGCTCTTCATGGGCGATGTGGTGGGGCGGCTGTTCCGCGAGTTCGCCGTTACCCTGGCGGTGGCCATCCTGATTTCCGCCGTGGTGTCGCTCACGCTCACGCCGATGATGTGCGCGCGGCTGTTGAAGCACGTGCCCGAAGCGCAGCAGGGCCGCTTCTACCATGCGGCCGGGCAGTTTTTCGAGCGCATGATCGCCAGCGATGGCCGCATGCTCACCTGGGTGCTCGACCGCCAGGGCATCACGCTTGCCGTGGCGGTCGGCACGCTGGCGCTGACCGCGCTGCTCTACCTCGCCGTGCCGAAAGGCTTCTTTCCGGTGCAGGATACCGGTGTCATCCAGGGCATCACCGAAGCGCAGCAAACCGTATCCTTCGCCGCGATGGCGGAGCGCCAGCGCGATCTCGCCGCCGAGGTGCTGAAGGAACCGGCGGTAAACAGCGTGTCGTCCTTCATCGGCATCGACGGCACCAACGCCACGATCAACAGCGGCCGCATGCTGATCAACCTCAAGCCCAAGGCCGAGCGAGACGGGGATGCCGCCGAGATCGCCCGCCGCATTCAGCAGCGCGTGGCAGGGATACCCGGCATCACGCTCTACATGCAGCCGGTACAGGATCTCGGCATCGAGGATCGCATCAGCCGCACGCAGTACCAGTTCACGCTCGAAGACGCCGATTCCAATTTGCTCGCCGAATGGGTGCCGAAGCTCGTCGAACGGCTCAAGCACGAGCCGCAGCTTGCCGACGTCGCCAGCGATCTCCAGGTGCAGGGCCTGCAGGCGATGGTGCAGATCGACCGCGAAGCGGCCGGGCGGCTGGGCATTACCGTGGCGCAGATCGACAACGCGCTCTACAGCGCCTTCGGCCAGCGGCTGGTATCGACGATCTTCACGCAGGCGAACCAGTACCGCGTCGTGCTCGAAGTCGGGCCGCGGTTCTCGCAGGGGCCGGAGGCGCTCGGGCAGATCCACGTCGCCACCTCGGGCGGAGTGCAGGTGCCGTTGTCGTCGGTGGTGCGCGTCGTCGAACAGCCGGGCACGCTGGCGATCAACCACCTTGGCCAGTTCCCGGCGGCGACGGTTTCGTTCAACCTCGCGCCCGGCGCCTCGTTGGGCGAGGCGGTCAACGCGATCCGCGCGGCGGAAGCCGAACTTGGCCTGCCGGCAAGCATGGGCACGCATTTCGCGGGCGCGGCGAGCGCGTTCGAGGCCTCGCTTTCCAACACGCTGTGGCTGATTCTCGCGGCGGTGGTGACGATGTACATCGTGCTCGGCGTGCTCTACGAGAGCTTCATCCACCCGGTCACGATCCTGTCGACGCTGCCCTCCGCCGCCATCGGCGCGCTGCTCGCGCTGATCCTGTCGAAAAACGACCTCGACATCATCGCGATCATCGGCGTGATCCTGCTCATCGGCATCGTCAAGAAGAACGCGATCATGATGATCGACTTCGCGCTCGAAGCCGAACGCAAGGAAGGCATGCCGCCGCGCGAGGCGATTTATCAGGCGTGCCTGCTGCGCTTCCGGCCGATCCTGATGACGACGATGGCGGCGCTGCTCGGCGCGCTGCCGCTGATGCTCGGCACCGGCGTCGGCTCCGAACTGCGCCACCCGCTTGGCGTCACGATGGTCGGCGGCCTGATGGTGAGCCAGGTGCTCACACTGTTCACCACGCCGGTCATCTACCTCGCCTTCGACCGCCTCGGCCGGCGAGTGCGCGGTATTCCGGATGAGCCGGGCGGGTCGGGCGAGTCGGATGAAGGGGCCGCCCGGGCATGAACCTGTCTGCGTTCTTCATCGACCGCCCGGTGGCAACCACGCTGCTGACGCTGGGCGTGGCGCTTGCCGGTTTTCTCGGCTTCGCGCTGTTGCCGGTGTCGCCCTTGCCGCAGGTCGATTTTCCGACGATTTCGGTTTCGGCCTCGCTGCCCGGCGCAAGCCCCGAAACGATGGCGGCCACGGTGGCGACGCCGCTGGAGCGCGCGATCGGCCGCATCGCCGGCATTACCGAGATGACTTCGTCCAGCTCGCTCGGCAGTACGCGCGTTACCGTCCAGTTCGATTTGAGCCGCAACATCGACGGCGCCGCGCGCGACGTGCAGGCCGCGCTCAATGCCGCGCGCAGCCTGCTGCCGACGAGCCTGCCGAACAATCCGACCTATCGCAAGGTGAATCCGGCCGATGCGCCGATCATGATCCTCTCGCTCACCTCGGCGACGATGACGCAGGGCCAGATGTACGACGTGGCCTCGACCATCCTCGCGCAGAAACTCTCACAGGTGCGGGGCATCGGGCAGGTGAACGTGGGCGGCAGCTCGCTGCCGGCGGTGCGCGTGGAACTCGATCCGGTGGCGCTGACACACGCCGGCGTATCGCTGGAGGATGTGCGCACCGCCATCGTGGCGACCAATGCCAACCGCCCCAAGGGCCTTGTGGAAAACGATACGCAGCGCTGGCAGATCCAGGCCAACGACCAGGCGCGCACGGCGAAGGAATACATTCCGCTGATCGTTTCGTGGAAAAACGGCGCGCCGGTACAGCTCGGCGACGTCGCCAACGTCATCGATTCGGTGCAGGACGTGCGCAACGCCGGCATGGCCAACGGGCAGCCTTCGGTCGTGCTGGTTCTGAACCGCCAGCCGGGCGCCAACATCATCGACACCGTCGACCGCGTCAAGGCCCTGCTGCCGCAGTTGCGCGCCTCGATTCCGGCGGCGGTCGACCTCGAAGTTGCGCAGGACCGCACGACCACCATCCGCGCATCGCTGCGCGACGTGGAATTCACGCTGGTGATTTCGATCGCGCTGGTGATCCTCGTGGTCTTCCTGTTCCTGCGCAACGGCCGCGCCACGCTGATCCCGAGCGTGGCGGTGCCGGTATCGCTCGTCGGCACCTTCGGCGTGATGTATATCGCCGGATTTTCGCTCGACAACCTTTCGCTGATGGCGTTGACGATCGCCACCGGCTTCGTCGTCGACGATGCGATCGTCGTGCTGGAAAACATCTCGCGCCATATCGAGGACGGCATGAAACCGCGTGAGGCCGCGCTGCGCGGCGCGCGCGAGGTCGGCTTCACGGTGCTGTCGATCAGCCTTTCGCTCGTTGCCGTGTTCATCCCGATCATGGCGATGGGTGGCATCGTCGGCCGGCTTTTTCGCGAATTCGCGCTCACGCTGTCGGTGGCGATCTTCGTCTCGCTGGTGGTTTCGCTGACGACCACGCCCGCGATGTGCTCGCGCCTGCTGAAAGCGCGGCGCGAAACCGGACGTGCCGGCGAGCACGAAGAAGGCCGTATTTCGCGTGCCATCGGCCGTTTCCTGGAACGCCTGTCGGCCGGCTATGGCCGCACGCTGGCCGTGGCCTTGCGCCACCCGCGCATCGTCATGCTGATCCTGCTCGCCACGGTCGGGCTCAACGTGTGGCTCTACGTCATCGTGCCGAAGGGTTTTTTCCCGCAGCAGGATACGGGCCGCATGACCGGTTTCGTGCAGGCCGACCAGGCGATTTCCTTCCAGGCGATGCGGCAGAAAATGGTGGCCTTCGTCGATATCGTGCGGCAGGACCCCGCGGTGGATGTCGTCACCGCCTACACCGGCGGCGGCCAGCGCAACAGCGGCTTCATGTTCGTCGGCCTCAAGCCGCGCAGCGAGCGCAAGGAAAGCGCGGACGACGTCATCAATCGCCTGCGCAGCAAGACGGCGGTCATTCCCGGCGCGCAGCTTTTCCTGCAATCGGTGCAGGACATTCGCGTCGGCGGCCGCCAGGCCAACGCGCAGTACCAATACACCTTGCAGGCCGACGACCTGGCCGCGCTGCGCGACTGGGAACCGAAGATCCGCACGACGCTGTCGCAAATGCCGCAGCTCCAGGACGTCAATACCGACCAGCAGGAGGGCGGGCTCCAGACCACGCTGGAAGTCGACCGCGACGCCGCCTACCGGCTCGGCCTGAACGCGCGCGAGGTGGATTCCATCCTCAACGACGCCTTCGGCCAGCGCCAGGTATCGACCATCTACAACCCGCTCAACCAGTACCGTGTCGTCATGGAACTCGCGCCGCGCTACCTGCAAAGCCCGGATTCACTGCGCGATACCTACATCATCGCGCCGGGCGGGCTGGCGGTGCCGCTTTCCGCCATCGCAAAGTGGGAACCGGGCAAAACGCCGCTCGCGGTCAATCACCAGGGCCAGTTCGTCGCCACCACGATCTCGTTCAACCTAGCGGCCAACGTCTCCTTGTCGGAAGCCACCAGCGCCGTCAACGACGCGATGGCGCGTATCGGCGTGCCGACCTCGGTGCACGGCAGTTTCCAGGGCACGGCCAAGGTCTTCCAGCAGTCGCTCGAAAGCCAGCCGATTCTGATCCTCACCGCGCTCATCACGGTGTACATCGTGCTCGGCGTGCTTTACGAAAGCCTGATCCACCCGATCACGATCCTCTCCACGCTGCCTTCGGCTGGCGTCGGCGCGCTATTGGCGCTGATGCTGTTCGATACCGATTTCTCGATCATCGCGCTGATCGCCGTGCTGCTGCTGATCGGCATCGTCAAAAAGAACGCGATCATGATGATCGACTTCGCGCTGTCGGCCGAGCGGGAGCAGAAACTGTCGAGCCGCGACGCGATCTACCGCGCCGCCGTGCTGCGCTTCCGCCCGATCATGATGACCACGATGGCCGCGCTCTTCGGCGCCGTGCCGCTCGCCATCGGCCACGGCGAGGGCGCCGAGATGCGCCAGCCGCTCGGGATCGCGATCGTCGGGGGCCTGCTGATCAGCCAGTTGCTCACGCTCTACACCACGCCCGTCGTCTACCTCTACCTCGACCGCCTGCGCCTGTGGAACGAACGCCGCCGCGCCGCCGCGCGCCGCCCCGAACCTCTGCCCAGTGTTGCGCCCTGAACCGCACCCTGAACTGCCCTATGAAACCCGCGCCCACAAACCCGCCAAATGATTCCTGTCCGACGCGGCGACGCCTGCTCGTCCCGCTTGCCTGTACCGCCATGCTGCTTTCCGCCTGCGCGGTCGGCCCCGACTACATCAGGCCGAGCGCCCCGGTACCGCAAGACTACAAGGAAACCCGGGGCTGGCAGCCCGCCACGCCGCAGGACGACGTGCCGCGCGGCAACTGGTGGGCGGTGTTCGGCGACGCCGTGCTCGACGAATTGATGTACCGGGTCGACATCGACAACTACAACATCCAGGCCGCCGAGGCGCAGTACCGGCAGGCGCGCGAACTCACCGCCCAGGCCGGCGCCGCGCTGTACCCGACGGTGAAGGCCACGGTGGCCCAGACCCGCACACAGGGCGCGCAGAGCAGCACGGTGTTGAGCAGCAACCTGCAGAACAACTACACCGCCTTGCTTTCCGCTTCGTGGGAACTGGATCTGTGGGGCGGCTTGCGCCGCGGCCGCGAAGCCGCCAGCGCATCGGAGCAGGCGAGCGTGGCGGACCTCGAATCCGCCCGGCTTTCCGCGCGCGCGCAGCTAGCGACGAGCTACTTCCAGCTACGCGTGCTCGATGCCCAATATCGACTGCTCGCCGAAACCGCGCAGGCTTACGAACGCGCCCTGCAGATCACGCGCAACCGGCTTGCCAGCGGCGTCGTGACGCCGGCCGACGTCGCCCAGGCCGAAAGCCAGCTTCAATCGGCACGCACGAATCTGCTCGACACCGGCCTGTCGCGCGCGCAGACCGAACACGCCATCGCGCTGCTCGTCGGCAAGGCACCGGCGGATTTCGATCTGGAAGCCGGCACGCTCACAAGCTCGGTGCCGGAAGTCCCCATCGGCGTGCCCTCCACGCTGCTGCAGCGCCGCCCCGACATCGCCGCCGCCGAGCGCCGCATGGCCGCATCCAACGCGCAGATCGGCGTTGCCGTCGCCGCCTTTTTCCCGAGCCTCACGCTGTCGGCGCAGGGCGGCTACCAATCGAGTTCCTACGCTGATTGGTTTACGTTGCCGTACCGGATCTGGTCGGTGGGCCCGCAGCTCGCAGCCACGTTGTTCGACGGCGGCGCACGCACCGCGGCAAAACGCGGCGCCGAGGCCGCCTACGACGCCGAAGTCGCCATCTACCGCCAGACCGTGCTCACCGCCTTCCAGGAGGTCGAGGACAACCTCGTCGCGCTGCGCATTCTCGCGCAGGAACAGCAAACGCAGGAGGCCGCCCGCAACGCGGCGAAAACATCGCTCGATATCGTCAGCAACCAGTACCGCGCCGGCACCGTGACCTACCTCGACGTCGTGCAAGCACAAACCACGCTGCTCACCGCCGAAAACAACCTGCTCAACATCCGCAACCGCCGATTGGCGGCGAGCGTGGGGCTGGTCAAGGCGCTGGGGGGCGGCTGGGAGATGCCGCCGGAATCGTGATTCCGGCTTTGGCTCTGGATTTGGGACTATGACGCCCGAGCGCAGGGAAAAACGGGTGTTTTCACACCCCCTGCTTCAAACTGGCGGCGATGAAATCGTCCAGATCGCCGTCGAGCACCGCCTGCGTGTTGCCAACCTCGTAGTTGGTACGCAAGTCCTTGATCCGCGACTGGTCCAGCACGTAGCTGCGGATCTGGTGGCCCCAGCCGATATCGCTCTTGGAATCTTCCAGCTTCTGCTGCTCGGCCTGGCGCTTGCGTAGTTCCAGTTCGTACAGGCGCGCGCGCAGCATGGACATGGCTTCGTCCCTGTTGCGGTGCTGCGAGCGGTCGTTCTGGCACTGCACGACGATGCCGGTGGGCTGGTGGGTGATGCGCACCGCCGAGTCCGTCTTGTTGATGTGCTGGCCGCCCGCGCCGGAAGCGCGATAGGTATCGATGCGCAGGTCGGCCGGGTTGACTTCGATTTCGATCGAATCGTCGACTTCCGGATAGACGAACACCGACGTGAAGCTGGTATGGCGGCGGGCGTTGGAATCGAACGGACTCTTGCGCACCAGGCGGTGGATGCCGGTTTCGGTGCGCAGATAGCCGTAGGCGTACTCGCCGCTGAGCTTGATCGTGCAGTTCTTGATGCCGGCCACTTCGCCTTCGGTCTCTTCCAGCAGCTCGACGGTGAAGCCTTTCTGTTCGCCGTAGCGCAGGTACATGCGTTCGAGCATGCCGGCCCAGTCCTGGGCCTCGGTGCCGCCCGCGCCGGCCTGGATTTCGATGAAGCAGGCGTTCGGGTCCATCGGATTGGAGAACATGCGGCGGAATTCGAGGTTTTCCACCTGCGCGGCGAGGTCCGCCAGATCGGTCTGCACGGCGGCGAAGGTGTCGTCGTCATCCTCCGCGTCGGCCAGATCGAACAGATCCTGCAGATCGGTCGCCTGTTGCGCGATACCGCGCAGCGCGACGACGACATCTTCCAGTTGGCGCTTTTCCTTGCCTAGTTCCTGCGCGCGCGGGGCATCGTTCCACACTGCTGGATCTTCCAGCGCGCGATTGACCTCTTCGAGCTTCGACGATTTCTCGTCGTAGTCAAAGATACCTCCGCAGTTCCCGGCCGCGCGCAGCGAGGTCGGCAAGTTTTTCGGCAATGGCGTTCTTCAGTTCGGCTTCCATGTACGGCTCCGGGGATGAGCGGAAAACCTCATATTATAAAGGATGGCGCAGCGCTGCTTCTGTGCGCCTCTTATTTACGCTTGGCCGCGTCATAAGAGCCGGGAGAGTTCTCAGCGAGCGTCAAGGGCAAGGATGCCAGTGCAGTTGAGCCTTTGAGGCTATCACTGCATCAGGAACTCACGTATGCCATGATCGTCAGTATTCCAACAGGAACTGCCATGCTCCAGCAGTGTGGCAACGATTGCCGATTTCGGCTGAATGGCCCCGAGAAAGTGCGTGGTGCTGCTGTCCTGAATCAGGAGGACCGGCAAGGTTTCGAGGTCCACTTCGGCAACCAGGTCGGGGTGGTTGTCTATGTCGATCCAAACGAAGCAGTCGTCAGGATGGTTGCGGGCCAGTGCGGCAAACGTATCTTCCCAAGCACTGCAAGCAGAGCACCAGTCAGCGCATAGGCAGGCGACCAGTCGTCGCCCGGCGGAGAGTGCTTCGCTGATCGCGGGTAGATCGCGTTCAGGGCGTTTGAGTGTCATTGGTATTCTGCACCACGGGTGTCGATGCAAGGCGCAGTCGGTTCCAACCAAACCAGATGCCAGGCGGCTGCGAAACGCAGGATTTGCGGAGCATCTTGCAATATTTGCTGGCAAAGCGCGACGGTAGGCGGCTTTCCTTGCAGCAGCGGACCGGCCGGCAGATCGAGCGTGCGGCAGGCCGTTGCGACGGCTGCCGCATTGGGCCACGCCAGTCCCAGGTCCGCGTCGGCCGTTATAGTGCTAAGCGGCTTTTCGTTTTCTTCGGGCAGTGTTGTCTCGTGTAGCTCGGAAGCGGCAATTTCCAGCCCGGTGATCATGCCGATGGCCCACGCAGCCAATCGTGCCATTGCTTTGTCGTTCAGGCTTTCCAATAAAATCGGCAATTGGTTTGGGTCGCCATGATGCGCGAGCAGCAATATCCCTAGCCGTGTCGGCAAATGTTCCAGCCATGGCCGCAGGCGTGCATCGCCACATGGCAAAGCGTGGCCGAGCATGCGTGCGAGCAGTTCCATGCGGCGCTGAGCCAGTACTGCCGCCAGACCTCGTTGGGGGGCGTATTGCAGTTGCCATTGCAGCGCGGCATGCAATGCGCCGGCATTTGCCGCTTGGGGTTGCAGCCAGGCGTGGGCCAGGCCTGCCTGTTCGCGCACCCGTGCATCGGCATCGCCCTGCGCGCCTTCGATCTGCGGGCGGTAGTGCTGCAAGCGCAACTTTCCGACGAGCTGACAGCATGCGGCGCGTACTTCGGCATCCGGATGGGCGAACAGCGAAGCGATGTCTTTGTCCGGTACGATGCGGCATGCGGCGAACCCGCGAAGCGCCATCTCCAACAACAGGGGGCGAGGGGCGTTGAGCCAGTGGCTCATGAAGCGGACAGCCTGTGCCCGCGCCAGCCAGGGTAATGCACCGATCATGCCGCGCAGGGTCGTGTCCGGATACTGTGCCGCGATTTGCCACACTGCTTCGACACGTTTGTCATCGTTGGCCTCCAACGCCAAAAGCCAGCATACAAAGGCTTCGCCCTGGGTTTTCCAGCGCGCGAGGTTTTTGTAGGCAGCATCCCACCCCGCATCGCCGGCAACGCGCAGGCCGTCGAGATGGGCATGGATCTGGCGGCGGAAGTGGTTCAGCTTTTCCTGCCCGGCGATCGGAGAGAAACGGCTTGCATCGATCTGCGACCAGTAGAAAGCGGCGTCGCGGACATGTCGCTTGATCAGTGGAAGAATGACCGGAAGCTCCTGCGAAGGCGTATTCATCGTTTCCAGATCGGTTGCCCGTTTTCTATGAATGCCATTATTGTGCGCGTCGTTTTTCCGCCTGGACGCAGTTGATCAGGATGTCCCATTTCTTTCCGTCCAGGCGCGCCGCGCCGTAGAAGCCGGCCAAAGCCAGAATGGTATCGCTGCAACTGATATAACCGGCGCACACGGAGACTTCCGACGGCAGGTCGGCGGATATGACCTTGTCACCGACGATCTGCCACACCCCGTAGTCGGATGTCGCCCAGACGCGATCCTGGAACCAGACCATTTGGCGAAACGGCAGGGAAAGCATGCCGCGATGGATCATCGTCCATTGATTTTCCCTGCCCTTGAACACGGTTCCGCTCAGTGCGCCGATATAGACGAAGCCATCCCGACCGCAGCAGATGGACTCTATGAGCATGTTGCTGGGGAAATTGATCTGGCGCCATTCGTTGCCGTTGAAGTGCCAAAGATCGCCTTTGCCACCAGCAGCATAAATATCCTGCTCAGAAAAACCATCGAGGCAATTAAAGCCCGCGGAATACAAATGTTCGTCGCACGTCGGTTTTTTGATTCCTTCTTTTAAAGCCTCCCAGCGATTGCGTTCCAGACGGCGTGCGACATAACGGCTACTACCAGCGATATATAGCCGCCCGCCAATCGAACGGCTGTTCATTATGGTTTTTTCTTCCGGAATTGTTTCCTCCATTTCTTCGATGCCACTGCCCAGAACATAAACCCGACCATCCATATCCACGCCGATGTATTGGCCTAAGGGAATAGTCGTGGTTGCAGACCAAATTTTATCTAGGCCTTCATAGCCTTGGGCTCCCCATTGTTCTCCAATTGGGTCTTCAGGAGAAAAAGAAACAAAATTTTTTTTTGCCATGCGTTCCTGTAGCACCGGATCGATATCATCCCTTTTTTCCCGTATGGTGAAATATATGTATCCTGTGTCACGTACGGCCACACCGTTGATGTAGTAACCTTCAAAAATCAAGTCGTATTCTTTTTTCGTGACCAACATTGGATATAAATGAAAATATAAATTCAATGCTTTCTAAAACATTGATATTGCTTATTTAAGGTAATGGTGCATTTTTTTCAACCATTTCTGTCATCTCATACTGTAAAAATAGACTTTGCCACAAGGTTCCATTATGAAAAGCAGCGCCACCTTCACCTGCAACTAACAGCACCCCATCTCCGACAGCCATACTTCCAGAGCAGGCGCCGACTTCAGCCGGTATCAAAGGTTGCTCGATACGGTCACCCTTGATAGTCCATATTCCATAATCGGATGTTGCCCATATCCTGTCCTGAAACCAGACCATATCCTTGAAAGGGGTCGCCAATCCTCCCCAGACGATCTGGTTCCATCTGTAATTTCTTCCTTTAAAAACAGATCCTGATTGCGCTCCGATATAAACTTCCCCATCTGCACCACAGCAAACGGAAGACAAATACATATTCGTTGGGAAAGTGATCTGAGTCCACGACTTGCCATCATAATGCCAGACCATTCCTTTTCCACCAACCGCATACATATCGTTTTCTGAAAAGCCGTCAATATCCAGAAATCGTTGATTGTCCAGTGTTTCAATATCATTCGTATCGGGAAATGTATGGCCCAGGTATTCCCACCGATCTGGTGCGATTCTTCTAGCCATGCCGCCACGTGGCCCGCAGACGTATGTATAGCCAAAAAGCATTTTGGCGCGATAGACAGCAAAACGATTCGGGCCATCGCCATTTATCCAGCCATCAGATATCTTTTTTTCTTTTCCTTTAATTCCTGATCCCACAGCGTAGACTGAACCCTCAGCACTTACGCAAACAAATTGGCTTAATGGCAACGTATTTGCAGCGCAGTATACGCGATCCCAGCCTTTTAGCGTTACCTTTCCAACTCGTTTGCCTTCAGGTTCATCCAAAAGAATTCTGCAGCCATACTTGGTAACATCTCCCTCGCTCGTCAGATCGTTCTCGCTGCTCTGTTCTTCATCGCGCGCGGAAAAAATAAAATAATCTTTGGTTCTTACGGCACAGTCGGTAGTGATATTTCCATAAAAACAATGTTTAAATTCATCTTTCGTCAGCATTGTTATTTCTCCATATTTATTGGGCGCCGTCATCGTCCTCCTCCTCCTCTGGTGGTGTTCCTGCCGATCCACCTTTACCAGATTTTGCAGTCATTTTCCCTTTGCATTTGCCATAGAACGAATCGAGCTGAGCTATTAAGCATTTTTTGCTACACCTTGATTCATGGAACGCCTCTTCGAAACTTTTTATTGCCATGTTTCGGGCATCAGGATCGTAATCAATCGGTTTGTCTATACCAAAACCAAGAACACGTTCGTGTAATTTATCGTGAACAGTTTTGTGCGATCCCTGGTTTTGATTAATGCCTTCAACGCATACAACTGGGGCTTTATCATGCTGGTAGGGCGTGCAGCCGCTTTTCGCCATTGCTTCTGGAATAAGATGGTGGCCTGTTTGTCCAGGGCAGCAGCCTTTCCCTTCAAATGAATCGGTATATTTTTTAGTGTTGTCGTACTGGACCATCAAGCATCGTCTTGCCCTGGTGCATGCATTCAATCGCGAAAAAACACTCATTCCTGCTGCGGCAATTTGCATGGGTGATTTTTTACTCATCTCGCCCATTAATTTAGATAACTCTTCGAGTGCTCCTTTATTGTCATATAAGATTTCTTTGGCGGACTCAAAGGCTTCTTTTAGTTTGTTTAATTCATCTATTGAGTCGTATATGTCATAAGCGTCATATGCGGTCCATAGCCCAGAAATAATCCATCCTGCAATTGGGACTGAGGCAACCGCCCCTTTAAGAATGATTTTCCCTCCTTGTGAAGCTACTTTGATTGCGATTTTTTTTTCAAGTTTGTCTATTAATGTCTGTGTCGCTTTGTCCTGGATCTGTTGCATTAATCCCGCAAAATGCTTGTCAATTTCTGATGCAATTTCCTTGACTTGATCAGCCATGTTCTTTGTTAGATCTTTAAGCTCCTTGGCTAAATCTGGGTCGCTAAAGTCTTTGTCGATTTGTTTCGCAGACCATGGGCGAAACATCAATCCTTCGCAGTGATCTTCTATCCAATCGTTTTGCGTATTTCTTTTGTAGCCAAGTTTCTTTTTTATTTTATCTGAAGCCTCGTCAAGTTTCTTTAATTTGTCGGCAGAGACAATTTTTCCGAGCTTTGTTCGAGAGGCTTTTTTGGATTCATCATCGGTTTTTTGTTTTTCAGGTTTGCAGTGTTTTTCCACAGCTTTTACTTCATCGCCACATGGCCCTTTTTTTGATTTTGTGTCGACGTAAATATTGGGTGGCGTATTCGCCGTCGACCCATGGTTATGCGTCATCCAATCCCGATGCCTGGGGACTTCCAGTCCCTCGAACTTGACGTTGGGCGACCAGGACTTGAAGTACGCCTTGCCTTTGATGACGTTCGACCTCACACCTTTCTGGAACGCGTAAGTAGCCCCTTCGTCGCCCTCGCTGGTGGCGAAGTAGGAACGGTCCTTTTGCGCCACCATGGTTTTGCAGATGAATACGGTGGCCGTGCCGTTTTGCAGGTCTCTGGCATGCGCGGTGTTGGGATAGGGAATCACCACGGGGCCGGCGGATGGGCTTGGCGGGCTCCAGCAAGGGTCGGGGAACGCAGCGGTGGATTTGCCGTCGGCGGCTTTGGAGCAGGCTTCCCGGTCGTTGATATAGACGTGCGTTTCCATGGCGTCCCTTGTTTTTTAGCCGCTGGCGTGGCGGTATTCGACGATCGCGGCGGCGCGCTGCCCGGCGTCGTCGCTCAGATGCAGCAGTGCGCGGCGGCCTGGGCCATCCGGACGCGGCATGATCGCAGCCAGATACCCCAGCATCAACGGTCCGGCGGCAGCACCCGTTTCTCCCGCGCTGGAGGTGAGCATCAGGTGCGGGTAGTCCGCGATTTTGTGTTCCAGGCTGCGTGAAATGGCCAATTCCGTTTCGCGGAAGTAAAAGGATTCGTGGCCGATGGCGCTGAGGTGGAAGGTTGTATCGGTCAGCCGGGTGCCGCTGTCGGCGACGGCGCCGCGAATGGCGGCGCGCAGTCCGTCTGCGCGGTTGGGCAGGTCGTCCTGCAAGATATGTGCTGTTTCCTTAGCTTGCCCTACGCCGGTGATCGTTAGCGCGTCGCGGGATGGCTCAGGCAGGGCGACGACGACAGCCCCCGCCGCTTCTCCGGGAATGAAGCCGTCGTCGTTGTCCGCCGTCAGTAAGCGGTCAGCGTCCAGGTAGTGGGATATGGTAGTGGCACTGAAATAGCTATCGACGCCGGCGATCATTACTCGTTGTACCTCTTTTTCCCGCAGCAGGTCACTGGCTAGCTCCAATGCCGGGATCAAGCCGGTTTTGCCCATCGGGGCTATGCGGGAACTGGCGTGGAAGGCGTGCTGTGCGGTACTCACACGGTAGATTTCCTGCGGCCAGCGCGGGTCGGTGCCGGGCCGTTCCGGTTCTGGCACGATCAGGATCAGGCAGGTCTGCTCGGGTTGCATGGCAGGTTCGGCCGCCATGCATTCGGCCAGTACGCGCTGGAACATCCAGCCCATGCGCGGCGGTCCCCATTGGTCGATACCATATAGCTGTGCGCCGATCAGCGCCTGGCCCTGCGGGCCGATGAATTCGGTTTCGCGAAAGTGATCCATGCCCGCGCGCATCGCCGCCGTCGCGGCCGGGGCACTGTAGCCGACGGCGCAGCACATGCCGGCGGCGGTCAGGCGCAGCGGCATCATTGGGGCGTTCCTTCGTCCGGGGTTTCGCCGTTGCCGGTTTGAGCGTCTTCGGGGCAATCCTGCGGCGCGCTTTCCGTGTTGCGCCGTTGGTCCGCACAGCCCGTGCAGTGGGTCGCGCCGACGATCTTGGCTTCCCACCAGTTCTTGCATACGTGGCCGATGGCGATGGTCTTGTATTCCTGCATCCTCCGTTTGATCGGCACGCTGGTGCGCCAGACGACCGAGAAGCGTTCTTCGTCGGGCTCGAAATACAGTGTGTCGGCAACGATGGGGGGCGTATGCACCTGATAGTCGGCAGCAAGAATTTTGATGGGGAGGTTGGTCAGCTTCGGCAGTTTGAAGTGAACTTCTTCGCGTTTTTTCATCAGGTTGATCAACACGACCTGTTCGCCGCCGCGCGGGTAATCGATCTGCTGATCCGGCGGCGCGCATTGGAAGTAGCGTTCATCGAAATCCGCGGGCAGAAAGGGGAAGATTTCTTTTTGCCAGTGTTCGTCGTAGGTACCGGCCAGGCGCCGGCGTGGCAGCCAGTTGCGCGCGACGGCGGACAGGGCGACCGGCGCGTATTCGCCATCGGGGCGTGTTACGGGGGTGTCAAGCGCTTCGAGATTGGGCAGCGCCAGGCCGTCTGCCAGGCTGGCGCGTTTGTTGTAACCGGTGCCAATCAGATTGAGATGAAAGGCTTCTGTCAGGATTTGCTCGCCGTGGCGATATTGCCGGGTGCCACCAAAGGCACGCCCGTAGTGCAACGGCATGGTGGCGAAGGGGCGTGGGCGGGAAGCCGATGTCAACAAACTCTTGCCCCATTGCCGGTCGCCGGTTACGCGCAGGGTTTTGCGCATGTCGCCCACGCGCACGGCTACGCCCAGTTCTTCGATGAGGCGTTCGCCGGGCGTGTGGGCGGAGGCATTGAACAGCACGTCGCATTTACTCTTGTGACGGACGAAATCGGCCTCGTACAGCGGTGCGGACAATCCCGCTTCACCGGCAAAGATGTCGCTGGTCGCCAGCGGTTGCGGGGGAACGATGGGGCGCGGCGTCTTGCCGTTGGCGGGGATGCGATAGGTTGCCTTGACGACGACGACCAAATGCTCGCGCCCGGTTTTGTCCAGGGCGACGGCGACATCGGCAACGGTGTGGCGAGCGCCATTGACGATTTCCATGGTGCGTGCTCAGTTGATTTGTACGGAACCGCCCCGCACGCGTTGCGTGGCCAGTGCGTGACTGTCGATATACGGCGCACGAATTTCGATCAGGCCGTCGGAACTCATGACGATACGGGTCTCTCCGCATTGCAGGACCAATTCTTCCGCTGCGTTGATTTCTACGCGCTTGCCGTTTTGTGTGACGGTTAGTGTGGAATGGGAAGAATCGGTGGCGGTATCGCGCTGAAGCTGCTGTTCGGACTGAGCGTGCACCATGCCGATGATCAAGGGGCGAGAGGCATCTCCGTCGATCAATTGCACAGCGCAGGTGTGGCCGATCAATTCTTCGCGTAATGCGCACAGGCTCAACGCCGGTATGGGATCGACGGCGATCGATGGCAGGTGGATGCGGGCTTGCCCTGTTTCGTCTACCGCCACGATTTTACCCAGCAGAATGCTGGGGAGCATGGCGGCGGAAACCGGTTCCAGCCGGGTGGGCTGGCATAGCAGGCTTGCAAGTCGATCGGTTTTTTTCTCTTCTGCTTGCACATGCTCGTTTGCCGTCATGGCGTCGGTAACAGGCATGGGTCAATTCTCCAGGATTTTTTTGCCGTTCATGTCTATGTTGCCGTCGGCTTTGAAGTTTTGTTCACCGGTTGTACTCAAATCGAACTCATGGCCGTTGATGGTGATGTAGCCATCTTTGTCCATGCGTAGCGTTGATTTGCCTACGGTGAGGGTGATCGAATCATCGTCCATGGTGATGTTGGAACCCCCGCTGCCGCTGCTCTCGCTTTCGGTGGGTGCAACGATGTGCATCACCATCGGGTTGTTCGCGCCCCCGCCCGAGCCACTGGTACCGGCGGTGAGGCTATAGGTGTTGCCCACGGTGATGGTGCGGTTCTTGGCGACCTTGGTGCTTTGGTCCCTGCCGACCTGCGTGCTCTGGTTCAGTCCGACAGCGGTATTCATCACCGCGCCCACGTTCAGGCTGTAGCCCAGGCCGACGTTCTCCATGCGCCCCAGGCCGACGTTTTGCAGGTAGGCCATGCCGATCGTCTCGGTCTTGTTCCGGCCCACGCGGATCGACCAGTTCTTGCCGATGCGGTCGGTCTCGTTGCCATCGACTTTCTTGGTGCGGTTTTTGTGGATGGTGATCTTTTCGTTGCCATCGACCGTTTCGGTACGGTTTTCGTGAATGGTGATGGTTTCGTCCTTGTCGACCGTCTCGGTCCGGTTTTCATGGACGGTGATGGTCTCGTTCTTGTCGACCGTCTCGGTACGGTTCTTGTGCACGGTGACGGTTTCGTTGCCGTCGATGGTCTTGGTGCGGTCGTTGCCGACCCAGTGGGTCTCATCGACTTCGACTTCGATG
>JAVBSY010000093.1:0-21974 GCA_031556475.1 Azoarcus sp. | reverse complement strand
GGGTTTGCCCGCGAGGCGGATCGCCTGGGGCGACCAGGCGCCCGGTTCGGCTTGCAAGCCTTCTGCGCGCAGTTGAGCCAGCACTGCGTCACGATCGTTCTTGAGCACGTTGACGCGTAAATCCAGCGGTGCGGGTTGGTTGAGGCTGTGTGCCAGTTTGAGCAACGAGGCCTCGTCGTGGGTGGCAAGCAGGCGTTCGACGAGCCAGTCGGGGAAGTCCGCCCGCTCGGCAAGGCTTCCCTTGTCCAGCACGACGGTTTTTACCGCGCCGATCCATTCGCGTTCCGACGCCAGGGTCACCGCTTCGAACTGGCGTACCGTCCAGCCTTCACTGCGTGTAAGCCAGGCCAGCAGCAGTTGACGGGCCGTCGGACGCGGTGTGGCGTTGCCGCTGGCGAGGCGATGCAGCCAGCGCAGACGCCGGACGATGCCGTATACCGTTTCGGCGACGAAGGCGCGGTCGCGTTGGCCGAGATCGCGGTTTTCACGGAAATAGCGCGACAACACGGCGTCCGCCGGATGCTCGAAGCTCAGTACCGCGCCCAGCGCCTGGGTGGTTTGGGTCAGCAAGGCGTGGGACCGGGCGCTATCCGGTTTGCTCACCGGTTGCCGAGGGTGCTTTGCCGGTGCGCGTGTGGGTTTGTCGTGGGATTTCAACGAGGGTTTCGTGGTTTTCTGCATGGCGGTTATATCAGTTGGCGTAGAGGTTGGCCGTGGGAAACGGCTGTTGCTCTTCCTTCAGTTCGATGCGTGGGGGAGCGCCGGCTGCGTCGGGTTGTTGGCCGTCGTCCGTGGGTAGCAGGTGCAGGCGGATGGCTTGTTGGTCGAGCACTTCGCCTTTATCGTCGGTCATGCGTATGCGTACCGGCAGCATGCCGTAACGGCGCGCGAGCCAGATGTCTATTGTCAGCGAGCCATCTTCCGCCCGCGCCCTGATGTGCGCGGTATCGAGGCGGCCGATCGGCAACGCGATGTTTTCTTCGCCCACGGCCTCCAGCCGTGCGGCTTTGGCGGCTTTGCCACTTGCTACCATGATCGTGCGTGGCAGGCTGGCGGTGCCGACGATACCGATCTGGTGCCAGATGCTGAGCACGTCCTGATCGCCTGCCTGCACGTCGGCGGTGCGGCGTTCGCGTCCGTCGCGGCGGATACTGACGCGGCTCGAACTCCAGTCGAATTCGGCCGATTCCGACGGCTTGCCTTCCTGTTCCGTGTCGAAGCGCAGCGGTTTCAGTCCTTGTTCGCCGATTTCGCCTTCGCTGCGCTGAACATAGTGCAAGCCGCGTACAAGCGCAGCCACGCCGGTGGTCTTCACCTTGACCTCCATGCGGTAACGCATGCCGTCATGAGACCACTGGTGATCCGCTTCGCCGACCTGGAATTTTCCCCGGCCCAGAAAAACCCGGAACAGGATACCGCCGTGGGTCGGCCAGCCGTCGGTGGAGATGGTATCGACGCTGCCGGACTGGTCTGGATCGGTGGTTTCGGGTGCCGCGTCGGGTGTGGTTTCCGGAACGTTATCCGCCGCTGCCAATGCCGCGCGCACTTCGGGAGGTATGGGATCGGGCGGCGCTTCGTCGGGTTCGTCCGCGGTCAACGCCTGCGCCGAGGGCTTGGAAACGGGCTTGAGGGGTTTGGGCGCGGGTTCGGGTTTGGCTGTTGGCGGACTTTTCGCGGGTACGGCAGGTGCAGGCAGCGCGATTTTTCTTGCCGGTTCGACCGGCGGAGGCAGCAGCATGGCTTGTATCGGCGGCGCTTCGTGGCTGACGCCGCGATATTGCATGGCCTCGTTGCCGACACCGAGCAGAACGCCGTGCATCGCAACGGATAGGCCAAGCGTCAGGATCGTTCCACGATTGATCATGCTGCTTTCTTTATACGAGTCCTGTTTAAACCGTTTCCACTGGTGGCACCGCCCAGCCGGTGCCGGCGTCGTTTTCGCCGCGAATACGCACGCGGCCGTCGGCAGCGAGGTCTACCCGGCCTTCGACGAACCAGCGTACCGCCTGTGGGTAAATACGATGTTCTTGCGCGAGGACGCGTGCGGCGAGGTCTTGTTCGTCGTCGGTGGCGAGTACAGGGACAGCGGCCTGGATCAGCACCGGGCCGCAATCGAGTTCGGCGGTGACGAAGTGCACGGTCGCGCCATGAATGCGCACGCCGGCATCGAGTGCACGCTGGTGCGTGTGGAGCCCAGGGAAAGCGGGCAACAGCGAGGGGTGGATGTTGAGCAGCCGCCCTTCGTAGCGGCGAACAAAGCCACTGGTAAGCACGCGCATGAAACCGGCGAGCACGACCAGATCCGGCTGGTGGGCATCGATCGTTTCGGCCAGCGCAGCATCGAAGGCCTCGCGGTCGGCGAATGCCTTGTGGTCGACCACTGAGGTGGTGATACCGTGGCTGGCGGCGAACGCTAGACCTTGCGCATCGGGGCGGTTACTGACGACCGCAGCGATACGTGCGCCGGGGATGTTGGCGCGGACGATGGCTTCCATGTTGCTGCCGCGGCCGGAAATGAGAACGACGATGGATTTCATGAGCTTTGTGTGATGGAAAGAAAAACCCCGGTGCGTTCAGGGCATCGGCAAGAACACGGCTGTGGCGGCTATGTAGGGCCATGCGAGCCGCCGTGTTCTCGGGCTGTATTCCAGGCGCACCGGAGAGTGCTCCGAGCAGATCTGGGCTGCGCCCGAATTCATGCCAGGGCGGGGATTGTTCAATGCACTCGACTCGTCAAAGTTCGCCGTTCAGCTCCCATGCCACGATTTCAACGCCGCCGGCTGCATTGTAGAGATTACTGAGCGTTCAGATCATCCCGCGCGAAAAATTCTGTGACATAAAGTGTGGAGAAGTGTTTGAAAGAGCTCGAAAGACGTTTCACATCGGTGTTCGATCAAGCTCGCAGGCGCGGCAGTACCGCGAGGGCATTGCGGCCGGTGGCTTCGATGACCTCTTCGCATGCAATGCCGCGCAGTTCGGCAAGAAGCTGCGCGTACCGTTTCAGGTTGGCGGGTTCGTTGCGTTGGCCGGACGCCCAGGCGGGGGGAATGTCCGGTGCGTCGGTTTCGAGCACTAGGGCATCGAGCGGCAGGCTGGCGGCAAGCGCGCGGATGCGCTTCGAGCCGTCATAGGTCATCGCGCCGCCGACGCCGAGTTTGAAGCCGAGCTTGATGAAAGCTTCGGCTTGTTGCCGGCTGCCGTTGAAGGCATGCGCGATGCCGCCGGACACGGGGATGCGGCGCAGATGCTTGAGAACCTCGTCCTGGGCGCGGCGCAGATGCAGGATGACGGGCAGGTCGTATCGGCGGGCCAGGTGCAGTTGCTCGACGAAAAAGGTTTCCTGCCGTATGCGGTCGAGATCGGCAACGAAATGGTCGAGTCCGATTTCGCCGACGGCGACGGTGCCGCTCTCGCGCAAGCGCTCGTCCACCCGTTCGAGGTCGCCGTCCTGTGCCTTGTCGGTGTAAAGCGGATGAATGCCGTAGGCGGGATGGATGTCCGCGTTGGCCGAAGCAAGCGCAGCCACGCGATCGAAATGGGCGGCGATGGCCGCGGGCAGGACGAAGTGCCGGACGCCCGCAGCGCGGGCATCCGCCAGAACGGCTTCGCGGTCGTCGTCGAACTCTTCCGCATCGAGGTGCAGATGCGTATCGATCAGCATGGCGGTTGTTCGCGGCCGGTCAGCAGCCCTTCCACTCGGGCTTGCGTTTGCCGACGAAGGCGTCGATGCCTTCGGCGGCATCGTCGGTCATCATGTTGCACGCCATGGTTTCGGCTGCCAGTTGATAGGCGGCATCCATGCCCATTTCGAGCTGGCGGTAGAACATCTGTTTGCCCATGCTGATGGCGATCGGGGATTTGGCGATGATGGAGGCGGCGAGCGCGTCAGTTGCCTCGTCCAACTGTTCCAGAGGCACGACGCGATTCACCAGGCCGCGCCGCTGTGCTTCCGCGGCATCGATGAAATCGCCGGTGACGAGCATTTCGAAGGCTTCCTTGCGCCCCATGTTGCGCGACAGGCCGACGCTCGGGGTGGAGCAGAACAAACCCACGTTGATACCGGAGACGGCGAAGCGGGCAACGTCGGCGGCTACCGCCAGATCGCACATCGAAACCAACTGGCAGCCGGCGGCGGTGGCGATGCCGTGTATGCGGGCGATGACCGGCTGAGGCAGTTCGGTGAGCTTGGTCATGAACTTGGCGCACAGGCGGAACAGCTCCTGCTGGAAGGCCAGCGTGCGGTTGCCGCGCATTTCTTTCAGGTCGTGGCCGGCACAGAAGGCTTTGCCTTCGCCGGCGAGCACGACCACGCGCACGCTCGGGTCGGCGGCGATGGCGTCGATCTCGGCGATCAGCGTTTCCAGCATCGCTTTCGACAGCGAATTGAACTGGCTGGGGCGGTTGAGCGTAAGCCGGGCGATACCGCCGTCGTCGTGGCGCAGCAGCATTGCTTCGTCGTGGGATTGCGGAACAGCACTCATCTTTTGTCTCCTGTGCTTTGAGTGATCGTTTCTAGGAAAGTCCGACTTTACTCGATAGCGGAGGCGGATTTCGCCTGCTCGCGCAGAATGAATTTCTGTATTTTGCCGGTGGATGTTTTCGGCAGGGGGCCGAAGACGATGCGCTTCGGTATCTTGAAGCCGGCCAGGTGCTCGCGGCAGTGGGCGATCATGTCCGCTTCCGTCACCGTGCTGCCGTCACACAGTTCGATGAAGGCGCAGGGTACTTCACCCCATTTTTCGTCGGGCAGCGCGACGACTGCCGCCGCCATGACGGCAGGGTGTTTGTAGAGCGCGTCCTCGACTTCGATCGAAGAGATGTTTTCACCGCCGGAAATGATCACATCCTTGGAGCGGTCCTTGATCTTGACGTAGCCGTCCGGCTGCATGACGCCCAGGTCGCCGGTGTGGAACCAGCCGCCGCGAAAGGCTTCTTCCGTTGCCTTGGCGTTTTTCAGGTAGCCCTTCATGACCAGGTTCCCGCGGAACATGACTTCGCCCATCGTTTCGTTGTTCCAGGGGACGGGCACCATCGTTTCGACGTCGCACACGGTAACGCCTTCCTCGGCATGGTAACGCACGCCCTGGCGGCCGTTCAGCACTGCTTGTTCGGCAAGCGGCATGTCTCGCCAGTTCTCGTGTTTGGCACACACCGAGGCAGGGCCATAGGTTTCCGTCAGGCCGTAAACATGCGTGATGTCGATGCCGATCTGGGCCATGCGTTCGAGCACCGCTGCGGGCGGCGGCGCGGCCGCAACCATGCCGAAAACCTTGTGTTCGATGCCCTGGCGCCACGCTTCCGGGGCGTTGGCGAGCATGGAATGCACGATCGGCGCACCGCAATAGTGGGTGACGCCGTGTTCGCGCATGGCGTCGAAAATCAGGCGCGGGTCTACGCGGCGCAGGCAGATGTTGAGCCCCGCGTTGGCCGCCATCGTCCACGGAAAGCACCAGCCGTTGCAATGGAACATCGGCAGCGTCCACAGATAGACCGCATGTGGCTGCATGCCCCACGAGACGATGTTCGACAGCGAGTTCAGATAGGCGCCACGATGGTGATAGATGACCCCCTTGGGATTGCCGGTGGTGCCCGAGGTGTAGTTGAGCGAGATGGCATCCCACTCGTCGGCGGGTTGCTCGAACACGAAGTCGGCGCTGCCCGAGGCGAGAAAAGCCTCGAATTCCAGGCTGCCGATGTGCTCGCCCGGCCCGGTGTATTCCGGATCGTCCACGTCGATCACGATCATCTCGGGACGATTGGCCAGTGCGATGGCCTTGGTCATGGTGCGCGAGTATTCGCGGTCGGTGATCAACACCTTGGCTTCGCCGTGGTTGAGGATGAAGGCGATGGCTTCGGCATCGAGGCGGGTGTTGATGGTGTTCAATACGGCGCCAGTGCCGGGAACGCCGAAATGGCATTCGAGCATTTCCGGCGTGTTGTTCAGAACGACGGCGACGGTGTCGTTCTTGCCCACGCCGATCTGCTTCAGCGCCGAGGCCAGCCGGCGTGCGCGGGTGTAGGTTTCGAGCCAGGTGTAGCGGCGCTTGCCGTGGATGACGGCGGTGCGGTTCGGGTAGATATAGGCGCTACGCTCGATAAAGGTGAGCGGCGTGAGTGCTACGTAGTTGGCGGCGTTTTTTTCCAGACCTGCATCGTAGGGCGATGATTTTTTGTCTGCCATTTACGCTTCCTCCTGTAACTATGGGGTTTCGATCAGATTTTGCAGTTTCTGTAGCTGTTCGCGGTTGAATCCGATCCAGTATCGAGTGTTGCAATCCAGCTTCTGATCTGCGCGGTCAAATCCTGCGTCGCGTTGCGAAAGGCGACAACGCCGCCTTCCGCGTCCGCCGAAGACGTAGCGGCGGTGACGGTAAAGCGCTTGTTCGCCAGCGGCGTTTCGCCGCGCGGCGGCAGCCAGCTTGCACGCAGAACGATATCGACCCGGCTGCGATCCGCCGCCTCGAATTCCTGCACGAACTCATCCAGGTCGATCTTCAGCCGGCAGGCGCTGCCAATGCCTTCGCCAGCGCTGAGGCCACGGCTCAGCGCCAGGGAAAGCATTTCACCCGGCTCTGCCGCCCATCGGCTCTTGGCATAGGCGCGGCGGCGCGAGGGCTGATCCCAGTCTAGGCGGTATTGCATGGCGCTGCTGTGCAGCCAGGGGGGCGCGGAGACGAGGATCGCGGCCGGTGCGCTGGCCAGAGTCGGCACCGGATCGGTGCCGACGCCAAGATCGTGGAAAGCCGTCGGTTCCGGTGGCGTAACGAGATTGCCGCAGCCGGAAAGGACGAAAAGCGTGGCGGCGAGCATGGTGCATGACCGGGTGGCGCGGAGTATGTGACGTGAAGGAAGGGAGCGCATGGCGGGTCCGGAGGTGGCAGCCGAAGTGCGGCGGGAGTATTTCGTGGGCTTGATAATCAGGGTGTCGTCTCGAAACCGGGCTCGCCGGGGCCGGGCCGAGGTGTTCCACGGCCGGTCAGCAACAATTGCGGCGAGGCTTCGACTTCTTCCAGCAGATGGCTGAGACGCCGGGACGAGCCGGTGAGTTCGCGCAGCAACTCGTTCAATTGCGGCAAAGTGCCGTTGCTCAGGTCGTTGCCTGCGGTTTGGGCGACGTGGTCGATGCGGTTCGCCGTGATCGTCAGGCGTTCGATCAGTGTACGTGCTTCGGCCAGGGTCGGCGCCACGCCGCTGGAGGCTTGCTCCAGGTTGTCGAGCATCGTGGATATGCGCTTTATGTTGTCTGGGCTGAACGTGTTGCGGATCGAGGCCAGCGTCTTCGGCGCCTCGGCAAAGGTGCGGTCGAGGCCGACCGTGGCCGATTCGAGCCGTTCCAGCGAGTTGCGGAGGCGGGCAGTATTTTCGTCGTCGAACAACTGCGCGATTTGATCCGCTACGGCCTTGAAACGGTGCGCCGCCGCCAGCGCGGTATCGGCGATCTGCTCGATCAGGCCGGCTTCCAGGGCTAGGCGGGGTGGTTCGTTGCCGTCGCCGGTGAGTGGCGTCGGATCGGTGCCGGGGTCTTCGAGCTGGATGTAGGCGAGGCCGGTGACGCCTTGCGTGCCGAGCCGTGCGCGGGTCGCCTTGGTGATCGGAATATCGGCGCGGACGCGGATGCGTACGAGAATGTTGCGCGCGTCCTTGGGGTCGATGGTGATCCGGCTGACGTTGCCCGCGGCGATACCGCGAAAGCGCACACGGCCTTGTTCGGACAAGCCGTTGACCGAGCTTTGCGAGACGAGGACGTATTCGCTCATGCGCTCGCGGTCGCCCGCAAACCACCACACGGCGACAGCCAGCGCACTGCACAACACGAGAACGAAAAGCCCCGCCATAAGGGCATGAGCGCGGTTTTCCATGTCAATGCTTCTCCTGCCGGGCGAAAGCCCGGCGTCCGTGTTCGCCGTGGAAGAAACCCTGGACGAAGGGATGATCCAGCGCGAGGGTATCCTCGATCGAGGCGTAGCTCAAAATGCGTTTGTCCGCCAATACCGCGATCTTGCTGGCCAGTGCGGCGAGCGTGTCCAGATCGTGGGTGACGAGGACGACGGTCAGGTCGAGCTGGGCGTGGAGTGAGCGGACGAGTTCGACGAAAGCCATGCTGCGATCCGGATCGAGGCCGGCGGTGGGTTCGTCCAGCAGCAACAGTTCCGGCTCCAGTGCCAGCGCGCGTGCCAGCGCGGCGCGCTTGACCATGCCGCCGGAAAGTTCCGCCGGCATCAGCCGTGCGTGTTCCGGCTCCATTTCCACCATGGCGAGTTTGAGCGCGACCAGATCGTCGATTTCCGCCTGGGTTGCCGCGCCTTGTTCGCGCAGTGGAAAAGCGATGTTCTCGCCCACGCTGAAGGCGGAGAACAGGGCACCCTGCTGAAACAGCACGCCAAAGCGGCGTCGGCGTGCTGCCTGATCCCCGAGCGAGCCGGAAAGAAGGGCTTCGCCAAACAGTTTCACCTCGCCCGCGGCCGGCCGGGTCAGGCCGATGATGTGGCGCAGCAGCGTCGTCTTGCCGCTGCCGGAGCCGCCGACCAGCGCCACGATTTCGCCGCGTTCGACGGCAAGATTCACGCCGTCATGCACCACGTTGCGGCCGAAGCGGGTAACGATGCCTTCCAGTTCGATGACCTGCACGGCGCTCATCCCGGCACCCCGATACCGCGCGTGGCGATGGCGAAGATGGCGTCGACCAGGATGACGATGGTGATCGCCGATACCACCGACGCCGTCGTGTTGGCCGACAGGCTTTCGGTGTTGGGGCGCACGCGCAGGCCGAAGTGGCAGGCGATGAGCGCGATCAGAAAACCGAATACCGCCCCTTTGGCCAGGCCGATGAAAATATTCGCCACCGGCACCACGCGTGGCAGTGTTTCGATGAAAAAGGTGAAGGACAACCCCAACTCGATGCGGGCGGAAAGCATGCCGCCGAGCAGTGCAACCGCCGACGTCCATAGCACCAGCAACGGCATTGCAAGGGCCAGGGCAACGACCTTGGGCAACACCAGCCGCAGGGAATGGGAAACGCCCATTGCCGCCAGTGCGTCGATCTCCTCCGTCACGCGCATCACGCCCAACTGGGCCGTCATCGCCGAGCCGGAACGCCCGGCCACCAGCACCGAAACCAGCACCGGCCCAAGCTCGCGGATGATTCCCAGGCCAAGGATGTTCACGATGAAAATATCGGCGCCGAACGTTTTCAGTTGCAAGGAGGAAAGATAGGACAGCACCACGCCGATGAGAAAACCGACCAGCGCGGCCACCGGCATCGCGCGCACGCCGACTTTGTACAGATTGGCGGAAATTTCCAACAGGGGCCACTGTCCCGGATGGCGCGCAAGGTAGGCAACATCGAGGCAAAGCTGGCCAAGCAGCGCGGTACCGGCGGCCATGTGCGAATAAAGCAGAAACAGGCCGTTGCCGAGGCTGACGAGCGCGTCGGCGGCGCCGAAGCGAGGCGGGCGCGGCAGCGGCTTGCCCGTCGTCGCCGCCACGCGCATGATGATTTCGCGGTGTTGCGTGCTGATGTCGATACGCTGGGGCCAGCTATGCCCCCACGCTTGCCACAGCAACACGGCGCCGAAACTGTCGAGCCGTTCCAGCTTGTGCAGCGCCCATTCGCTGTCGGCAGGAACCGCCGCCAGTTGTTGGCGCAATGCGTCGATGCGTGTCGAAAGCGCGTGCAGCGTCCAGTCGCCGGTGAGCATTGCCTGGCGACGGGCAGGGTCGAAAGCGAATTCGACGGTTTCGGTTTGGGCGGAAGCCATGCGTGCTCAGGCCGCGGCGGCAGGCCGTGCAGGGGCCGCGCGCACGTACAGAGCGCGCCCGACCGACTGCCACTGCCGCTGCTCTTCGTCCAGTGCGGAGGCGGTCAGCGGCAGCTTCTGCAACCAGCCCGGTGGCGTATTGAGAGAAAAGCCGCGTCCTTCGCGCGCCAATGTGACGGGCGGAATGCCGCGCTGGTCGCGTGCCCGATGAATGACCACGGCCAGCCGCAGGCACGCGATCAGCAGCCAGTCCGAACTGTCGGCGTCGATGGCCGCGACCCGTTCGAGCTTGCCGCGATGGGCCAGCACGATACGACCGAGCCGGGTTTGATCCATGCGCGAAAAACCGGGCATGTCGGCATTGACGAGAATGTAGGCGCTATGTTTGTGATAGCTTGAATGCGCGATGGAAATGCCGATTTCGTGCAGCATTGCCGCCCAATGCAGAAAGCGCAAATCTGGATGGTCCGGCGAAATGCTGGTTGGTTCGAGCTGGGCGAGGAAGCGCTGAGCGGTAGCAGCCACCTGTTCCGCCTGTCGCGCATCCACGCCGTAACGGGATACGAATGCAGTCACCGTGGCGTCTCGCAGGTCGTGGTGATGGTAGCGGCCAAGCAGGTCGTAGAGCACACCCAGGCGTAACGCGCCTTCGGAAAACACCATGTGTTCAAGGCCGAATTCCTTGAACGCCGCGTTCATGATGGCGAAGCCGCCAAGCAGTACGGGAATGCGGTCGCCGCGCAGGCCGGCGAGATCGGTGGCGTTGATATTGCCCGCACGCAGCAGGATGGTCCTGAGTTTTTCCAGCCCATCGCGGGTAATACCCTGTGCCGACAAGCCATTCTGTTCCAGGATTTCTACCAGCGCCTTGACCGAGCCGCTGGAGCCGACCGCTTCTTCCCAACCCACTTTGCGGTAAGCGTGGGCGATGGTTTGCAGTTCGCGCCGTGCGGCCAGTTCGGCTTCCTTCATGCCACGCTTGTCGATGCGGCCGTTGGGAAAATATTGCAGGCTGTAGCCGACGCAGCCCATGTAGATGGATTCGAGCATCAGCGGCTCGAAATTCTTGCCGATGATGAATTCGGTCGAACCGCCGCCGATGTCGACGACGAGTTGCTGGCGGTGCGGATCGGGCAGCGTATGGGCAACGCCTACGTAGATCAGCCGTGCTTCTTCCCGCCCGGCGATGACTTCGATGGGAAAACCCAGCGCGGCTTCGGCACGGATGAGAAACTCAGGCGCGTTTTTCGCCACCCGCAAGGTATTGGTCGCCACCGCGCGCACCGCATCGGGGGAAAAACCGCTCAAGCGCTCATGAAAGCGTTGCAGGGCGGTCACGCCGCGCTGCTGCGCGGCCATGTCGAGCCATTTCTCCGGTGACAGGCCCGCGGCCAGTCGTACCGACTCCTTGATGCCGTCGAGTGGGTAAACCTGATTGTTGATGATACGGCCCACCTGCAGCCTGAAACTGTTCGAGCCCAAATCGACCGCGGCGATCAGTTCTTGCGTCATGATTGAATGGAGGTTCTTGGCCCGAACGTCGCCGGAAGGCGCGTATTCTATCATCCGGTTTTCGCCACGCCATGACCTTGCCGGCTTTGGGCAATGCCGTGCCGCCATGCGTTCGCAGTGTCCGGTGTCATACTTGCATAATAAAAATGCCACATAATCGGAACGCAATTCTCCAGGCCCGCATCCCATGCATAAATCGCCCGATTTCCAGCGTTTCCCCATGGAGCACTTCATCAATCGCGAAGTGTCCTTGTTGCGGTTTCAGCGCCGCGTGCTCGCCCAGGCTGCGGACAAGAACGTGCCCCTGCTGGAACGCCTGCGCTTTCTGTGCATCGTGTCGAGCAACCTCGATGAGTTCTTCGAGATCCGCGTTTCAGGCATCAAGGAGCAACTTCGCCTGGGAGAGCACGGCGCCGGGAACGACGGCCTGCCGCCGGCCGAACTACTCACCCAGGTAAGCCAGGCCGTGCACGAGATCATCGCCGAGCAATACACGCTGCTCAATCACGACATCCTGCCCGCACTCGCAGCCGAAAGCATCGTGTTTCCGCGTCGCACGCAGTGGAGCGAGGCCCAGCGTGAATGGATACGGCATTACTTCATGCGCGAAGTCATGCCGGTGCTGACGCCGATCGGGCTCGATCCGGCACATCCGTTCCCGCGTGTGCTCAACAAAAGCCTGAATTTCGCCATCGAACTCGAAGGCCGCGACGCCTTTGGACGGAATTCCCGTGCCGCCATCGTCCAGGCGCCGCGTGTGCTGCCACGAGTCATCCGCCTGCCGCGCGAAATCTGCGAGCAGGAGTTTGTCTTCGTTTTTCTCTCGTCGGTTCTGCACGCACATGTCAGCGAACTGTTCAGCGGCATGAATGTGCTTGGCTGCTACCAGTTCCGCGTTACCCGCAATTCGGACCTTTTCGTTGACGAAGAAGAAGTGAAGGATCTGCGCGCCACGCTCAAGGGAGAACTGCAGCAGCGGCATTTTGGCGATGCGGTGCGGCTGGAGGTGGCCGATAACTGCTCCGAGGGTATGGCCGACTTCCTCCTCCAGCATTTCCGCCTCGGCCGCGACGACCTGTACCGCACGCCGGGCATCGTCAACCTCGTGCGGCTGATGCAGGTGCCCGATTGGGTCGACCGTCCTCACCTGAAATACCCTCCCTTCCGGCCGGGTCTGCCCAAGGCGCTCGAAAAGCGGCACGATCTCCTCGCCGCCATCCGTGCCCAGGATATCCTGCTGCACCATGCGTTCCAGAGCTTCGCCCCGGTCATCGATCTGCTGCGCGCAGCGGCGGACGATCCGCAGGTGGTGGCGATCAAGATGACGGTCTATCGCACTGGCACCGATTCTGTGCTGATGGAACATCTCATCCGCGCCGCGCAAAAGGGCAAGGAAGTGACCGCCGTGCTCGAACTGATGGCGCGTTTCGACGAGGAGGCCAACATTTCCTGGGCCAACCGTCTGGAAGAAGCCGGCGCGCATGTGGTGTATGGCGTGTTCGGCTATAAGACCCACGCCAAGCTGCTGATGCTGGTGCGGCGCGAAGAGCACGGCCTGCGCCGCTATGTGCACCTCGCCACCGGTAATTACCACCCGCGCACAACGCGCTTCTATACCGATTTCGGCCTGATTACCTGCGACGAGAACATTGGCGAGGATGTTGCCGAAGTGTTCAAGCAGCTTACCGGCCTGGGCAAGGCGACCACGCTACGCTACTTGTGGCAGGCACCGTTCTCGCTTCAACCCAATGTGATCGCCGCGATCGGGCAGGAGGCGGAAAACGTTCGCGCCGGCGGCAAGGGCAGGATCATCGCCAAGATGAATGCCCTGCTCGAACCCGAAACCATCGAGGCGCTGTACGCCGCCTCGCAAAGCGGTGTGGAAATCGATCTCATTGTGCGTGGCCCGTGCGCGCTGCGTCCCGGCGTCAAAGGTTTGTCGGAAAACATCCGTGTCCGCTCGGTGATCGGCCGCTTTCTGGAGCATCACCGCATCTTCCACTTCCACGCTGGCGGTGAGGATGCGATTTATCTATCGAGCGCCGACTGGATGGATCGCAACTTCTTCCGCCGCATCGAAATCGCCTTCCCGGTGCTCGACCCGCGTCTCAAGCGCCGCGTGATGAAAGAGGGCCTGCGACCTTATCTCGGCGACAACTGCCAAGCATGGGACATGCTGCCAGACGGTACCTATCAACGCAAAACGCCCCGCGGCACGCGGCGTGCGGCACAGTTGATCCTGTTGACGGAGTTGGCGACGGGAGGATGAGTGCCGGACCCCGCTTTTCGAGGCGGGGCCATCCATTGATAGGAGCCTGGTCCGGATTTATTCGCTGGACGGCTTGGCGGTTTGGGCAACCGACAGTTCCTTTCCCGCGACGAAGCCGACACCGATACCGGCTCCCAAAATCTGCGCCATCCTCAGTGTGCCGCTGCCTTTGATCATAACGATCACGAATGTGGCCAAAACGACGCCGACCGCTCCGCAGGCCGCCATGATCAGGGTTTTGCGCCAGGACCGGATCCACTGCAATTCAGTCTTGCATTCATGACACTGACCAGCCCGTACCGGCTGGTTGCTGAATAACTTGGGGGCTTGCAGCGCCTTTGCTTGAAGTTTCTGTTTGCAGGCGGGACATTTTGCTTTTTGAAAATAATCGATTAGAGCCATTGGATGAAAACGTGAATTTTTGGGTTACAGGGTTTGAATAACTCGGGCGCTCGATGGAAATACGAGCGGACGGGATGCTAATGGCAAATGGCTTCCTGCCACAATGGATCATTCGATATCGATTGCCGATATCGTCCGCATCAGGGAAGCGAAGTCACGCAGGTGGGTAGGAGGCGAAGAGCCGAGCCCCGACGAAAACGGGCCAAAATTGGGTATGGTCGTCAATGCACGCTGTTTTTGCGGCGCAGGCAATCGACGTAAGCCGCGCCGTCCGGCGGAGTGCCGTTGCGTTGGGCGTTGAACAGGGTTTCGCCGAGGCATTCCAATGCATCGTGCAACGCATCGTGGCGCTCGCTGCGGGCGCAAGCGACGTTGAAGGCGGCACGGATGCCGGGCGGCTGGTCGATGGAAAGCTGTTCCTCCACTGCCAGGTGCAACGACAGATGCAGAAAGGGGTTGATCTGGCCGTCTTCAGGCGTGAAGTCGCGCTCGATCGAATTCCTGTCCTCGACCAGTGCGTGATATTCCGGGTGCAATGCGACGATGTCGACCGCGATCGTTTCGAGCGGCGTAAGCACTTCACGCTCACGGTACTTGCGCCAGGCGTCGATGAAAAAGCTGCGAACCTGCTCGCGGGAGGGATTGAACATGGTCGTTTCCGTCGGGGGGTGTCTTGAAAATCCATCATCTGCATATGCAGCGGCGAATCTTTTGCCGGGCTGGGCAGTAAATTGGTTGATTGGGGATTTTAAGCCGAAAGCCGGGAACACGGTAGGGGCAGGTCCAGCAGAGGGCCGGCAGGGGAAGGAATGTCGTGGTGAAGGTCGGCCGGTCAGAGGCCGTAAAATAAATACTTTATGATCAAATCTTTTTCTTCTCGTGATTTCACCCTGGCTCTGAGATGACCTCCTTCTGAAAGCCCCGCAAGAAAATTGATTTCCATTTTGGATTTATTTTGTTTTATAACAACTACCTTGACCGTATGGTTGCTCTTTATGGCTTTGTAAATTTCTTTGGCCTCTTTAGGCCATGGGGCAGGGGTGATGTCGAGGAAAAAATACATTTCCTCATGATTTGTTTCTGCAATGCTATTCAGTGCAGAAACTGGTAAAAAAGCATCAGGTGTTGTCGTAATAATCACATTTTTTTCCGAAGCATATTCATAGCAAAATATACTTGCGAATAAAATAAGAAAGATGATGGCTCCATAAATACAAGAGCGCTTTTTATTCGACATCAATTGCTTCCAGAACATGAGCAACGGCGAATAACCATGCCCTTGTCAGCCGCTATCATAGGGCTTGGTCGTGGAAGTCCGATAAAATCAGGGCTGGACTCTGCCGCTCACCGCGCAGGTAGTTGCCTGAATCCCCAAGCATTTGAGGTTACAGTGCCAGTGCCGCTATTCGCTGAAATCGTTTGGGGCTCTTCATTTTGACTCTCCTGCTGTGGCCCGGCTTTGCCGGGGGTATTTATTCAGAGTTCTCATGACAATCCGCCCAACCATAACTGTCAGCAGTGATAGAAATGTGGCATTTCTTCTTTCTTCTATACTCAATTGATACAGGGTTTATTTTTTCATGGTCATCATCGCTGCTGACAAAAACAAGGGCCTCTATCTCAGAGCACGATTGATTGTATTTTGGGAATAAAATAGATTTTTTTTCAATATAGGTGGCGTATAAAATTCGTTCTACTCTAAATCCTTTTGTTTTTTCATCATATTTGAATTTTGATGAATAAAGATCTCCGCCTCGCGTGTCTACATATAATTTACCGTTAAGAAAAGCAAATGCACGAGGATAATTGCCCGCAATTTTAGTTTCGGGTTCGTAAAAATATGCAGAATAAGGATCAAGACTGATCGCCTTTTTGCTTTTAGAAACAATTTCAGCAAATTTTCTTGGCGCGCATTGGTCGGGGGGATTGGATGCGAAAGAAAGGTTGCTCGTCAACGCAAATAATAAAAGAATACATTCAGCGAACCTTCTTTTCATTTCCCAATACCATATTTCAGTCCTTTTTTCATCGATCAGGCTGACGTGCTTCCAAATCAACGGCGTCAGGGTGGCGTTGACGCACTTCAATTTACAGACTCAAGAAACTCGCCTTGTTGGTCGAAGCTTGATCAGAGATTCTTTAACGCAGGTTTTCAAGAAAATTTGTCCCAATAATCTTCGAGAGCTTCTTTAGCCAATTTGGAGTTTCTTCTTTTTAAAATAGCTTCTAGAAATAAGAAGACTATCTTTTCTTTTTTTTCATCAAAATTTAAAAAAAATTCAAGGCGCTCGTCATTTATTGCATTGCGTGGGTTGATTACGTCCAAAAATGCATCCAGCAATAGCGTATTCGGTTTTTTTTCATAAATAAAGTGTTTAAGGAAAGCCGGAAAATAATACTCAAACGCTTGATTCGACATTATGGTAAAGCAATGCCAAAAATCATTTTTTGCAGAATTTAGATTTACTTCATTCCACTTTTTATTTTTTAGCAATTCATCCGTAGCGTCTACGCCATCATAAAGATTTTGACTGGCACCCTCCTTCAATACGCTCTTAGGAATAGGGGAGTCAGGAAACTCCTGTTTAATGAATTTTATGATCTGATCGTCGTTCATTGTCTTGTTCTATGGGCCGCAATTTTTATATGCATTCCAAACATTTCCTGCCTGTGTGCGGTGATTTAAATCACCCCCAGCAAAACATGCATTCATTATGTTTTCACGGGCCCTTGCACAACGGCCGAATGCCGCTCTTCTTGCTTCGCGCGCCGCTCCACTCATATTGGGGTCGCTACATCCTCCCAAAGTGTCGGCAGCCCCGCACTCTTTTTTATAAGCGTCATGTAACCTATCGTATTCATCAGGTTGACAGTTTCCTCCATATCCGGGATTTGTTCGATCGCCTTTCGCATTTTCATGCGCTTTGCTCAATACGTCTGCATTGGGATCAATGGGAACACCCCATGGATCTCTCTGAACAACAGTAGTATCACCAGGTATGCTAAGAATCACTGCCGTTGCTGCACCGCCAAGAATGTATGGCGCTGCTGCCGATATTGCTGATCCAATTGCTGCTCCAACTGCGGCAAGACCTTCTAAAATAGCAGGAACAGCTAGAACAATAACTGCCAACCCGGTTGGATCAGTTTGGCCTATTGGATTGAATGGATACTTGTAAACATTAACCCCTCCTCGTAGCCCGATCGGATCCTGCGAGACATATCGCCCGATGCTTGGATCGTAATACCGATGCCGGTTGTAATGCAGCTTTGTCTCAGAGTCGTAATGCTGCCCCTGAAATCGGATCGGCTGATAGAGGTTATCGGGATTGTTCTCCCTGAGCGTATTACCCCAGGCATCTAGCTCGATACTCCAGTCGACCTTTCCCTGCTCGTCGATCAGTGCCAGCGGCGTGCCCAGATGGTCGCAGTGGTACAAGTGAATCGTTCTCTCGGCATCGCCCGCTTCCTCGTCGAGCATTGCCTTCAACTGCTGGAGGTCGAGTCCCGCTTGCTGTAACCATTGTCGGTTCTGTTCGCTCAGGTTGCCTTGTTTGAGTTCACCTTCGATCGCTTCCAACTGCCTGATTTGCGCTGGCGCGAGCGTGATACCGATCTGGTGTTGGAGTTTTTCGGCGAGGCTCTGGCGCAGAGTGGTTGTGTCACCTTCGATGCGAATTAGTGGCACAAAGCTGCCCGGCTCATAGACGGTATGGATTGTCCTGCCATTGCATTCGGTTGTCGCCAACCGGTCGCCGTCCCAACCGTACCACGTCGTCTGGACTTCTCCGGTCGGGGTACCGTTGCCATCGGCTTCAATGGTCTGTTTGGCGATGCGCCGGCCGAAGGGATCGTAGAGATATTGGCTCGCGCGAACTTTGTCTGGTGTTTCCAGGGCGTAGCGGATTAAACGCTGACTTGTGTCGTAAGCATAGTGGTGGTGTTCGCCATCCTTGTGCTTGAGGACGAGGTTGCCGTGTTCGTCATACTGGTAGTGGTATTGGCCGTCGTCTTCGATGTGGTTGGACGGCCAGCAGGTTTCGTCGCGGTGGGCGTCCTGGGCGTGGTTGCGGCCAAGGACGTTGAAGCGGGGGTCGGGCAGGTTCTGGTGCACGGTCTCGGCCCAGTCCTGTTCGGCGGTGTCGGTGAGACGGTGGGTGAAGAGGCGGTTTCCTGCCGGATCGAAGCGGTAGCTCTGGTCGGGCAGGCCCGGCTGGCTGGCCTGGATGAGGCGTCCGGTTGGGTCGTAGTCGTACTGGTGGCTGCCCTGGGTGGTGTCGATGCGGGTGAGCTGGCCCAGCAGGTTGTAGTGGTGTTGGCGGTTGAGTTCGTCGCCGATGAGCGGGGTGTGGGTGTCGAGGGCGAGCGGGCGCGACAGGGCGTCGTAGCGGTACCGGCGGGTGGTGGCGGCGAAGCGCCGTTCGGTTTCGCGGTGCAGTTTGTCGCGTTCGAAGTCGATGAGGCTGCGTCCGTCGAGCGTGAGCCCGTGCAGGTGGCCCGAACCGTAGGTCTGCCAGTGCAGCGCGGGAAGGGTGTCGAGTTCCAATTGCGCTTCGAAACCCAGTTCATCGTAGCGGCGGCCGACTTGGTGTTGCCACACGGTGCGGCCCTCGGCATTGATGAGTTGCTGGGTTTCCTGGGTGATGCGGCCGGCCACGTCGCGGGAGAAACGGACGATGACGACATTGGGACCGATCGCGCTCAGGTGGTGTGCTTCGGTGAGCCGGCCGGTTGAGTCGTAATGATAAGTTTCGTTGGACAGGAGGGCTCCGTCCGGGTCGAGTTGCTGGCGGGCGATCGCCCGTCCGCCTTGATCGTACTGGTAGCGACTGATCTGGTCGGCATCAACGCTTTCGGTTAGTTCGCCGGCAACGTTGTAGCTGTGACGCTGGGTGCGCCCGTCGAAGTTGATCTGTTCGGTGAGTCGGTCCAGTTCGTCGTATTGGAAGCGGGTGCTGGCGCCGTTTTCGTTGGTGAGCACGGTGAGCCGGCCGGCAACGTCATATTGGTAGTGTTGGGTGAGGCTGGCGTAGCAAAAGACGAGGGGACGGCCGTGGAGGTCATGCCGGTAGGTAATGTCGGTGCCGTCGGCAAGGGTGAGGCGGGTGAGTTCGCCGGTATCGTCGTAGTGGTAGGCGAGGCGGTGGCCTAGCGCGTCGATGTGGGCGACAAGCTGTCCCCGGGTGTTGTATTCGCGGCGCAGCCGATGGCTTTCTTCACCTTCGATGTCGGTGAGTTGGCCGAAGCGGTCGTGCCGGTAACGGGTGGTGCTGCCGGAACAATCGGTGTAGGCGGTGAGTTGGCCCAGTTCGTTCCAGGTGAGTTTTTTGCGTCCACCCTTTGGATCTTCGATTTCGTCGGGCTGCTCGGTGTGTTCGTTCGGATAGTGGTAGTGGGTGGTGTGACCCAGTACATCGGTGTCAGCAATGGGGCGGCCCAGGGGGTCAAAATGGTGGTGTGTGCCGTTGCCGTCGTGGTCGATGCTTTGGGTCAGCGAGCCGTGGGAATCATACTGGTAGTGCCGCGCATGCCCGTCGGGCAGGCGGACTGCAAGGAGATCGCCGGTGACGATATCCAGTTCGTAGGTGGTCTGGCGACCCAGTGGGTCGATGCTGGCCGTGAGCCGCCCGCTGGTGTCGAAGCGGTTCTCGATCACTGAGCCGTCGGCGCGTTCGTGCTTGATGACACGGCGCAGGCCACCTTCGCCGGCGAAGTGGTAGGTCTCCTTGCGCCCGAGGCTGTCGGTGACGAGGGTGCGGTCGGGCTGGTAGTCGAAGCGGTAGGACAACCCTTCGGGGGTGCTCTGTTCGGTGACACGGTGGTGGGCGTCGTAGGTGTAGCGGGTGGTGGGGCGGCCGGCGTGGGCGTGGCCGGTCATGCGCCCGATAAGTTCGGGGTGGTAGTGGAACTGGCGCAGGCAGGTGCCGTCACGGCCATGAACGGCGGCCAATTCGCCGCGGGGGGTGTAGTCGTAGCGGACGAGGGGTTGCGTGGGGACGCCGGGGTGGTGCGGGTCGTGGGTGAGGCGCACGGCGGTGAGGCGGATGCCGGGGTCGGCACCCCAGCCGTGCGCGGGGTCGCGGATGAGGTTGGGGTGGCGGGTGAGTTCGAGCTCAAAACGCCGTCCGGCGCCATCGATGACGGTGGCGATGTGGCTGGCCAGTTCGCCTTCGGGGATGCGGCCCAGGCGTTGCTGGCGGCCGAAGCGGTCGGCCAGCCCACCGAGGTAGAGGCGTTGTTCGGTGAGCGCGGGCGAAATGGTGCCGAAGACCCACCAGGGGCCGAGCGGGGTGGCGGTGACGAAGATGAGGCGTTCGTTGCGGCGCAGTTCCGGGGAGAGGCCTTGCCAGGCCACGGCCAGGCGGGCACCAGGTAGGGTGTGTTCGTCGAGGCTGTCGCGCCCGCCGCGCACGAGCCAGAGGTTCTCCGAGCGGCTGTCGGCGATTTCGCCGGGGCCGAGCGCATCGAAATGGATGCTGCGGCCTTTGGTGTCGTTGAGGGTGAGGACTTCCCCACCGAGGCTGAGGGTGGGTTGCTGGGGGAGCCACCAGCCGGGGCCGAGCAGGCCGACGGGGGGGGGGGTGGCGGTCTGGTAGCTGGAGTAGTCGCGCGAGATGATGAAGGGTAAGGGGCCAGGCAGCGCAATATCGACTTCGCCGCTGAAGACCTTGGCGCCCAGCAGTGGATTGACTGGGTTGCCGACGGCGACGCCGCCGGGGCAAGCTGAGCAGGCGACGCCGCCTTGCGAGCCGATCAGTACCGTGAGTGAGCCCTGAATGATGACGCCTTTGGCGACGCCATCGCCCATACGCGCAGCGGGTTTGCCGCTCATGAGATGTTCCTGTGAGGGGTTGGGGGTGAGTCGGTCGCGCTGGGGCGTGACAGGTCAGTGCATGATTACGGAGGGAGTCTGTGGGCTGGTTTGCGTACCGCCGAGGAATTTGCCGGCTGCGTTGAGCGCGGTGCCGACCATGCCCAGTTTGTCACCGCCCAGACCTAGCGCCGAAGCCACGCTGGCCGCCGTGCCCAAGCCGCCCAATACGTCACCCAACCCCAAGCCGCTGCTGGCTTCGCCTGCGGCAGCAACAAAACCGGAGCCGAGCGCGCCCGTGGCGCCACTAAGGGCAGATGTCGCTGCGCCGCCCAATGCGGACATCGCTCCACCGCCTAGCTCTGACATCGCACCACCCAGGCTTGGCATTGCTCCACCCAGGTTCGGCATCGCGGAACCGCCCTGTGCGGCCACGAAATTTCCCGCACCCGCAGGAGAGGCGGCGCCGCCAGCGGAGGCCGGGTCGTTTTCCGCTTGATCCTGATTGTCCGCCGAGGCTTTGGGTGGTGCCTTGCTGGCGTCGCAGTTCCATTGGATCAGGCCAGCGTCGCCGTTGATGGCGTCCTGCCCTTGCAGTTCGATATGCGTGCCCTGGATGAAGATGCCGCCGTCGCTTTTGAGGACAATCTTGGCTTTACCACATACCAGCTCGAAGTGTTCGCCGACGGAGTGGATGGATGTCTTGCCGATGTCTTCTTTCTTGGTGTCGCCAACGGTGAGCGTCACGGTCTTGCCGATGTCGGCGGTATAGCTTTGGCCGACCATCAGTTTTTTGGTCAGGCCGACTTCACTGGCTTGCATCAGGCCGACCAGCGAGTTCATCGCCACGCCGACGTTGCGGCTGTATGCCATGCCGATATTCATCATCTTGGCGATACCGGTGTTTTCCCGGTAGGTCAGACCGATTGTTTCCGTTTTGTTGTTACCGATCTTGATCGTTTCGTTCTTGTCGACCGTTTCCTTGCGGTTCTTGTGGATGGTGATGGTTTCGTTGCCATCGACCGTTTCGGTACGGTTTTCGTGAATGGTGATGGTTTCGTCCTTGTCGACCGTCTCGGTACGGTTTTCATGGACGGTGATGGTCTCGTTCTTGTCGACCGTCTCGGTACGGTTCTTGTGCACGGTGACGGTTTCGTTGCCGTCGATGGTCTTGGTGCGGTCGTTGCCGACCCAGTGGGTCTCATCGACTTCGACTTCGATG
>JAVBSY010000107.1:0-11621 GCA_031556475.1 Azoarcus sp. | reverse complement strand
AACTGAACCAGGCCCTGCCGGTGCGCGCGCTCGACTTGAGCAAGGAGGAATGGGCCAACCTCAAGCCCTTCTGCCTCATCACCGCCAAGCCCGTGCTCTATGCCGCCAACGTCGCCGAGAACGGTTTCGACGGCAATCCCTATCTGGAAACCGTGCGTGCCCACGCCGAACGCACGAAAGCCGAAGCCGTCGCCATCTGCGCCGCCATCGAAGCCGAGATCGCCGACCTCGACGACGCGGACAAAACCGATTTCCTCGCCGAAATGGATTTGACCGAACCCGGCCTCAACCGGCTGATCCGCGCCGGCTACAAGCTCTTGGGCCTACAGACCTACTTCACCGCCGGGGTCAAGGAAGTCCGTGCCTGGACCATCCACACCGGCGACACCGCACCACAGGCCGCCGGCGTCATCCATACCGACTTCGAACGCGGCTTCATCCGCGCCCAAACCATCGCCTTCGACGACTTCATTGCCCACAAGGGCGAACAAGGCGCCAAGGAAGCTGGAAAGATGCGTGCGGAAGGTAAAGAATATGTGGTGAAAGACGGTGACGTGATGAATTTCCTGTTCAACGTCTAGCCAGCAACGGGGGTGGCATCCGGAGGACTCATCCTTTAAACGATCTCGCTCCCATGAACCCCGGTGGCGCCAATTGAGCACCGAGTCCATCCCATCGTTCAAGCCGATGCGGCTTCACGACATGGCTTATTCAGGCGCTGGAGGGCTCTGGCATGAGGGCACTGCCCGACTGGTGGAATGAATTGATCGAGTGGTTTCGGGCCACTCGATCGAACAGGCTTCCGCCCAACATGGCGCACGCCTGGCGTGTGAATCGCTACGCCGACCGAGTCTGTAACGGAGGACTTGCGGACTTCTTGTCTACGAACAGGCGTGAAATTCCGCTTTTCGTCGAGAGTTTAGGCGTGGTCGCAAGTGCGCCCCATGCACAGATCCTGAGTGACGCGATAGCCTTTCGCTCCGAATCTCGTGTAAAGCACCGTCTTCCCAAAACCGCTTCGGTGCCCAAAGGGGTTGCGTATGATTGCCTGTTTCGGGAGTGGTCGGATCAAAAGACCCAGGAGTTGTTGGCGGAGCTCTTCCCGGACTGCCCTTCCACTCTCTATCCGGCCATCCTGAAAGCGGCTTCCGACGAAGTCGCCGCCCTTGCAGGGTGGGAGCGCCTGAATGTGAGGTTCTACGACCACGAGCACCTGCTGCGGCTCGACATTTCGGACTACTCTCAACGACATTTCAATGAGTGGAAGCAGTAGGGATACGCATGCCCTCTGACAGGTTGGTGCAAAACCCAGAGAACGATCCGGGTATTCGTTAACCGTATGCCTGTTCCTGCGCCTTGGACCATGACAGCAAAGTCTGCATAAGGCGCAGCCCGACACTCCGGCGGCACATAGCGTCAACACGCCAGGCTTCTTCAAGCGACCTGCCTGGGATTCCGACCCCATGAACCACTTCGTCATCATTTCCGGCTGCTCAGGCGGCGGTAAATCGACTCTCCTGGCAGAACTCCAACGGCGCGGCCATGCCGTGGTCGAAGAACCCGGACGGCGCATCGTCCAGGAAGAAACACGTACTGGCGGCCGAGCCCTGCCGTGGATCGACATGGCCGCATTTCTGCGCCGTGCCATCGATGTGGCACTGGATGACCATGGCCGAATCCAGCGTAGCAGTCCACCACAGTGGGTGTTCTTCGACCGTGGCCTGATCGACGCGGCAGCAGCACTCCAGGCGCTCACGGGCGAGCCCGTTCTAACCACGCTCGGGCAGTCTCATCGCTATCACTCGCGCGTATTCCTGGCCCCGCCGTGGCCGGAGATCTATGTGCAGGATGGGGACCGCCGCCATGACATGGAAGCCGCGTTGACCGAATTCGAGAGATTGCAGCACGCCTATCCGGCATCGGGATACGTGGTATCGCTATTGCCCAAAGTCGGCGTGACGGAACGCGCCGACTTCGTACTGAATACCTTGGCGGGTCACTGAGTCGCCGGACTATCCAGCAATTTCACCGGCCTGCCAGGATCGCACAATCGGTAGCTTGTTCTTTTGCAGCAGTCCCCAGGGCGACCCAAGGATTACAGAGGATGACCCCGGATTGGAGCGAGGAATCCCGGTCTGCTTCGTGCAGGAAAAAACCAAAGTCCTTTTTCTACTTGGTATTGCGGACCGCTTCGGGCTGCTCTGGATTGGAGATTTGTGGGTCGGGGGAGGCTCGAACTCCCGACCAACGGATTAAAAGTCCGCTGCTCTACCGACTGAGCTACCGACCCGAAAGCAAGGGCGCGAATATAGACGACTCGCCGCGCCCGGTCAAGTTTGACGAGCCTCTCGGGTGGCCAGGAAAACGATCAGCGGACGGTTTCCTGGTAGCGGGTCGGATCGCCGATGCCAGCGGCCAGGAAACCGTCGCGGCGCAGGCGACAGGCGTCGCAGCGGCCGCAGGCACGACCGGCGCTATCGGCCTGGTAGCAAGATACGGTCAGGCTGTAGTCGACGCCCAATGCGGTGCCGCGGCGGATGATATCGGCCTTGGAAAGCGAGATCAGCGGCGCGTGCAGGGTAATGCCGCGGCCTTCGACGCCTGCGCGCGTGGCAAGGTTGGCCATCGCTTCGAACGCGTGGATGTAAGCGAGGCGGCAATCAGGATAGCCGGAGTAGTCGACGGCATTGACGCCGATGAAGACATGCCGGGCTTCGAGTACCTCGGCCCAGGCGAGCGCGATCGAGAGCATGACCGTATTGCGCGCCGGCACGTAGGTCACGGGAATTCCCTCGGCATCTTCATTTTCAGGCACGGCAATGGAGGGGTCGGTCAATGCGGAACCTCCGAACTGCCCCAAACCGACGCGGGCGAGGCGATGCTCCTTGGCGCCGAAGGTATCGGCTATGCGCTTCGAGGCTGTCAGTTCGGCGACATGACGCTGGCCGTAGGCAACCGACAACGCGTAGGTTTCGAAGCCCATGTCGCGGGCAATGGCGAGGCAGGTAGCGGAATCGAGGCCGCCTGACAGTAGGACGACAGCGCGTTGGGGTTCGGTCATGGGGGAAATCCGGAAAAAACGCGGGGAAAAGCACAAAAGCAGGGAAAACGCGGTTCAACGGCCGCGCGTATCGCCCCACAATATTTTGTGCAATTGCAATTGAAAGCGGACCGGCAGGCGGTCGCGCACGATCCATTCGGCAAGATCGGCGGGCGCCAGACTGCCCGCGACCGGCGACAGCAGCACGGCACAGCGGCTGGCGAGGTCGTATTCCGCAATACGCTCCTTTGCCCAAGTGTAGTCCGCCGCATCGGCGAGGACGATCTTCACCTCGTCGATTTGCTTGAGGTGCGCGATGTTGTCGAAGCGGTTTTTCGCTACTTCGCCTGAGCCGGGCGCTTTCAGGTCGACAATGCAGGACACGCGCGGGTCGACCGCGGAGATATCGAGCGCGCCGCTGGTTTCGAGCGACACCGAATGGCCGGCATCGCATAGCGCGCCCAGCAAGGGCAAACAGGCTTTTTGCGCGAGAGGCTCGCCGCCGGTCACGCACACATGGTGCAGTCTGTGACTGGCCACTTCCTCCACCACCGCTTGCACGCTACGGTTTTCACCGCCCTGGAAGGCATAGGCCGTATCGCACCATACACAGCGCAGCGGGCAGCCGGTAAGGCGAACGAACACGGTCGGCAAGCCCACACGGGTCGATTCGCCTTGAACGGAAGCGAATATTTCGGTGATGCGGAGCTTGTCGACCGAAACGGCCGCCGGTTTCGCGGACATTGCTGCTCTCGATTTCTACGGACTACGCTTAACGCTTGCCCAGGCGTTGCTTGGCGGCTTGGGCGGCGTTGCTGCTCGGGTAACGCTCGATGAGCGACTGCAACGTACGCTGCGAGGTTTTCGCGTCACCCATCGCTTGCTGGCTGTTGGCGAGGCCGAGCATCGCGTCCGGGGCAACAGTGTCGTTCGGCCATTTACCAAGTACGGCATTGAAGTGAGTCGCGGCCGCGGCGACTTCCTTCGCCTGCAATGCGGCGTTACCGGCCCAGAAATGGGCGCCGGGCGCGAAACGGCTGTTCGAATAGCGCACCAGGAAGGACTCGAAGGCACTCAGTGCTTCGCGGTACTTGCTGCTTTTCAGCAGGCTCAACGCCGCCTCGTATTCCTGCGATTCGACAGCGGGGTCGCCACCGGTCTGCTGCTCCTGCGATGCGGTTGCAGCGCCGCCACCGGTTTCGATCTGCCTCAGGCGGGTATCGAGATCGACGTAGAAATCGCGCTGGCGCTGCTTGAGCGACTCCACATCGTTCAGCAGCACTTCGATCTGGCCGCGCAGGCGGGCGATTTCGGCGCGCAGTTGTTCGTTTTGGCTTGCCAACTCGATCTGACCTCGGCTGGTCGTTTCGAGCCGGCTTTCCAAATCCTGGCGTATCTCGGTGATTTGGCGTCGGGCTTCGGCGTCGTCGAACAGGCCCGCATGCGCGGGCCCGGCCGAAGACAGCGTGAGAAGCGCCGCCAGGGGCAGAAGGCGCTTCATCTCAGAACTCGCTCGCGCCCGCGCCCGAATACAGCATGTCGTCACGGCGATTCTGGCCGTAGCAATCTTCGGAGCTTTCAGTGCAGCGCGGCTTTTCCTCACCCAGGCTGACGGATTCGATCTGCGTTTCCTTCGCGCCCAGCAAAAGCAGCGCCTGCTTGACGGCATCCGCGCGCTTTTGGCCCAGCGCGAGGTTGTATTCGCGGCTGCCGCGTTCGTCGGTATTGCCCTGGATGAGCATTTTCATCTGCGGGTTTTGCACCAGGAAGCGGCCATGCGCTTCAACCAGCGGACGGGCATCGGGTTTGATGACGAAGCTGTCGAAATCGAAGTAGACGCTGCGCTTGGACAGGATGCTCTTCGGGTCGGTCAGCGCCTCGAGTGTGGTACCGCCCACCCCCTGCGTCGTTACCGTGGTCACGTCGGAACGGCCACCGTCGCGATCTTCAACCTGAGCGCCGTTTTCAGAGGTACCGGTACTGGAGCACGCGGCGAGCAGGGCGGAAAGAAGGGCAGGGAGGATCAGCTTTTTCATCGAAATATCTCCAATCAATCTTTTACTAGGAACAGGTCGGGAGGGAGGGAGGGAGGAAACACCAGGGAGCAACACAATCACTGCCGAACGTTGGGACCCCAGGCGGGTTCCCGCACGTCGGCGGCCTGCACCGAAAGACGCTGCTTCACCCGGCCGTCGGAAGACACGGCCGCAAGAACGCCACGCCCGCCGTTTTCGGAGGCGTAGAGGATCATGCGGCCATTGGGGGCGAAGCTGGGCGATTCGTCGCGCGACGAATCGGTGAGGATGGTGGTCTGCCGCGTGCTCAGGTCATACACCGCGACCTGGAAGCGGCCGTTGTTGCGGGTGACGAACGCGAGCAGGCGTCCATCGGGCGAAGGACGCGGGGTGACGTTGTATGTACCGTCGAAAGTCACCCGCTGCGCGTTGCCGCCGGAAGTCGAAATGCGATAGATCTGCGGACTGCCGCCACGGTCGGACGTGAAATAGATCCATTCGCCGTCGGGCGACCACGCCGGCTCGGTATCGATACCCGACGAACTGGCAAGACGGCGCACACCGGAACCGTCCGCATTGAGTACGTAGAGCTGCGACATGCCATCCTTGGTCAGCACCACCGCGAGTTGCTGGCCATTGGGCGACCAGGTGGGCGCGGAATTGGAGCCTTTGAAGTTGGCAACCACCTGACGCTGGCCGGAGGCAAGGGTGTGGACGTAGACGATGGGCTTCTTCTGTTCGAAGGACACGTAGGCCAGCCGCTGACCGTCCGGCGACCACGCCGGCGAGATGATCGGCTCGCGCGATACCAGTGCAGCCTGCGGGTTGGCGCCGTCGGCATCGGCGATTTGCAGTTCGTAGCGGGCGCCGCTTTTCACCACGTAGGCAATGCGGGTGGAAAAGTAACCGGCCAGGCCGGTGAGCTTTTCATAAATGAAATCGGCGATGCGGTGGCCGGTCAGGCGGTTCTGCGCCGGTGCCATGCGCAGCACCTGGGCGCCGAGTTCGCTTTGCTTTTGCGTATCGAACAAGCGGAAGCGTATTTCGTAGCGGCCATCGGCCTGCGCCACGACGCTGGCCGTAAGCACGGCATCGGCACCGCGTGAACGCATCGAGGCCAGATCGGGCACCTGGGATTCGGGCAGGGGCAGCGGGCCGACATCCACCAGATTGAATATGCCACTACGCTCGAGATCGGCACGAACCACGTCGGAAACGCTGCGCGGCAGCGCGCTCTCGTTCTCGAACACGGGCACGACGACCGGGAAGCGGGTCGCGCCGGCACCAGTGATTTCGATCGACAACTGCGCTTGTGCGGCCAGCGACGCGCAGGCGAGCACAGCGGCAAAGAGAAGGCGAAGGGAAGAAAACATTTTTGTCATGGTATGCACGGCGAGGAACGAATGATTATAGCTAATCGGCCTCATCGTCCAGGAGAAAGCTCCCCGGGGCGAGAGGATGCACAGCACGGGCAACATCTGCGGCTATACCCGATAACGACGGCCCCAGGCTTACCGGAAAGCATTGAGGCCCTTCTTTGCCGTTGGCGTCACTCCTCCAATGGCCTGAATTTCAACTCCAGTGTGCGTTCAAAAAGATCCCTCGATTCGGGCAGCGGCAGCGGACTCGCGCCCCGGATCGCCCGCTCTATGGCCTGGTCCAGCGCGGCGATACCCGAGCTGCGTTTGAGGCGAATATTGAGCACCTCGCCGGTGGGCAACTGATCGACTTCGAACACGGCCTCGGGATTGCCGCTCAGGCCTGGCGGGCGCAGCAGCTTGCCGCGCACCTTGGTGCGAATGGCGTTCTGGTAGGCATCGATAGCTGCACGGTTGTGCGCGGCGGTGGTGCGCGCCAATTCATCGCGCATCATTTTTTCGATTTCCGTCTGTTCCTTGGCCCGCTCCTGCTCCTTCTTCAGCAGGCTCTCCATGTAGTCGTCTTTTGGAGGGGTAGCTGGTTTAGGCGGTTCAGGCTTGGGTTTTGTCTCGGGTTTAGGTTCTGGTTTCGGCTTTGGTTCGGGCTTGGGTTCGGGTTTGGGCTCCGGCTTTTTCTGCTCCGGCGCCTTGGTGACGATCTCCGGTTTCGGCTCGGGCTTGGGTTCCGGCTTCGGCTCAGGTTTCGGTTCAGGCTTTGGCTCCGGTTTCGGCGGCTCCGGTTTCGGTGGTTCAGGCGTGGGTTGCGGCTGAGGCCGCGGCTGGCTGGGCGGGGCTGCCGTCAGTTCAACTTCGAGCGAAGCGGGCGGTTTGCTTTGCCAGCGGATGCCGAAAAACAAGAACAGCGCCAGACCAACGTGGACAGCCACGGTAAGCAGCCATGACAGCCATTTGCCAGGCTGCGCGCGCGGAAGGTCGTTGCGCTCGTTCATCGGCCCTGGCTGCCCGACTGGGTTTGCAGGCTGATCTTACGCACACCCAGTCCGCGCGCGGTTTCGAGCACATCGATGACTTTCTGGTACTGGATGGCTTTGTCCGCCCTGACGACGAACGGCTGCTCCGGGTTGGCCGCGATGGCATCCTTGAGCGCACGCTGGAATTCGATGGCGGTAACCGGGCGTGCAGCGGAGGTGCCATTGGGACTCAGCGCTATCTTGCCGTCCGCCTTGATTTCGATCACCGCCGCGTCGGCTTTCGGTGCCGGCAGGCTGCCCGCAGAGGGCACGTCGATCGACCCCGGTTGAATCATCGGCGCCGTAACCATGAAGATAACGAGCAACACCAGCATCACGTCGATGTAAGGCACGACGTTGATCTGGTTCATCAGGCGGCGTTGACGCATGACTTCTTCGCTCCCGCCCGATCAGCGCAGATGGCGCTGAAGGATATTGGAAAACTCTTCCATGAAGCTCTCGAAACGGATGCCGATCCGGTCGATGTCATGGGCGAAGCGGTTGTAGGCGACCACGGCGGGAATCGCCGCGAATAGGCCGATTGCGGTGGCAACCAGCGCCTCCGCGATACCGGGGGCGACATGGGCGAGCGTGGCCGTGCCGACGTCCGACAGGCCACGGAAAGCATTCATGATGCCCCATACGGTGCCAAGCAAGCCGATGTAGGGCGATACCGAACCGACCGAAGCGAGAAAAGCCAGATGTGCTTCGAGGTCGTCCACCTCGCGCTGATAGGTGGCACGCATGGCGCGCCGCGCGCCGTCTATGGTGGCGCTGGTATCGTGGCTTTTACCGCGCAACTTGGTGAATTCGCGATAGCCGGATTCGAAGATACGCTCCAATCCGCCCGCGCGGTGGCGAGCGGCGGAAGCCGATTGAAACAGGGTGTTGAGATCGCCGCCACTCCAGAAATCACGCTCGAACTCGTTGGTCTGGATGCGTGCGGCGCGAATCTGGAAAAGCTTGCGGAAAATCCAGTACCAGGAAACGAGGGAGAGCCCGGCGAGCAGCGCCATGACGAGTTGAACGAGGACACTGGCCTGGCTGATGAGGCTGAGGATGGAAAGGTCGTGAGTGGCGGTCATGCTGGTAAGTGTGATGCTGAGGCGGAAAACCGTTCAAATCGGGCGCGCACCTCGGCAGGCAGCGCGCTGGCTTTTTTCTTGTTCCAGTCGACACAGGCAACGACGATCCGTGCCTCGAACAGCGGCGTGCCGCCGCGTGTCACCGTTTGCTTGAAGACGATGCTGGCATGGCCGAGCTTGGCGAGCACGGACACCACCACCAACGCATCGTCGAGCCACGCAGGTGACAGGTAATCGGCCGCGACCGAACGCACGACGAAAACGAGGCCGCGCTCGGCCTGCAGGCGTTGCTGCTCGAAGCCGATCTCCCGCAGCCATTCGGTGCGGGCCCGTTCGCAATAGCGCAGGTAATTGGCGTAATACACCACACCGGCGGCATCGGTGTCTTCGTAGTAGACCCGGACGGGCAACTCGAACCGCACGGGCTGCAATGCGCAAGGGATGGTTTCGGCAGATCGGGAAATGTGCATCGGCGCATTCTAGCCGAGCTTGCGGCACGGCACCGGGGCGATCAGCGGTGCGGAGTTTTGCAAAACGTAAAGGACGAGCCGATATGGGCGACTTTCATCCCGAGTAGGCTAACCCGAACACGGGAACACTGGCCCGATCCGATCCGTCAACGTCTGTGGCATCGAAGCACATTCGGTCAGGCTGAAGCCTGATAGGGATTAAACAAGCTGTTGCAGGGAATGCTATCCTCTATCATTGAGTCCAATGGAGATTCATAGCCCAATGGGCTGTCTGGAATAGGCCCCACCAGCATGGCACTTTCATTCTTCGGAAAAAAACCTCCCCCACCTCCTGCACGGCGCGAGGAGAAGGCAAAAGCACCCGCAAAGCCGGAAAAGGCTTCGTCGGGTCCGCGCACGGAACTGTTGTCGACACTCAATTTCTCGGGCATCAACGGCCTCGACCAATATGCCGACATGGTCGAAGTCGAGGAGGTCGGCGCAGGCATCGGCGCGATCTTCGAGGAAGCCGCCGTATTGTACGCAAACGGCAACACCGACGAAGCGGAAAAGGCATTGTGCGTCGTGCTGGACGAATCATCCAACACTGCTGGTGAAGGCCTGTGGATGATGCTTCTCGACCTGTACAAGCTGACCGGCCAGCGCCAGAAGTTCGAGTCGCGCGTGCTCGACTACGCCACCCGTTTCGAACGCTCCCCCCCGCCGTGGGAAGATCTTTCTTCCCAATCCGAGCAACGCAAGGCGACCGCGACACCGACGGTCAACCTGGCCGGTACGCTGTCTTCCCAAGCGGCAACGCAGTTCCAGCAGATCTGCGTCATAGGGCGGAAGAGTGGCGCCATCCAGATCAACCTGAGCCGTCTGCGCGGCATGGACGAAGCCGGCAGCACGATATTCCGCCAGGCTTTGGCTCAGTTGGCCACGGACCGGGTCAAGGTTTCGCTGCTCAACTGCGAAACGATGATCGACATGCTGTCCGCTCAAGTCCAGCCAGGCCAGGCCGAAAACCGCGACGTCTGGGTGTTGCTGATGGAGTTGTTGCAGTACACCGAGGACAAGGAACGGTTCGAGCAAGTCGCGCTCGATTACGCGATTACTTTCGAGGAATCGCCCCCGTCCTGGGAAGGGCGCTCGGCCGTGCTACCGAAAGAGGACCAAGAGCAGGCGCAGGAAGAAGACAACGCAAGCTCGGGCTTTGCGCTCGAAGGTGAATTGATCGGCGCTTCCAACGACACCATGCGCAAGCTGGCCGCTTTCGCCGACGAGCGCCAAAAAGTGGCGGTCGAGTGCCTGCGCTTGCGGCGAATCGATTTCGTCAGTGCCGGCATGCTGTTCAACATCCTCTCCACGCTGCAAACCCAGGGCAAATCCATCGAACTGCAGAACGTGAATGCCATGGTTGCCGCGTTGCTGCGCGTAATGAGCGTCGATCAGGTGGCCCACGTCACCGTGCGCGTTTGATGGACGTTCGACGCACACGACCAAGAAATCCATTCGCATAAAAAGTGTTCTGAGGGAACCGCATGGAACAGTATCACGGCACCACGATCCTGTCGGTGCGGCGCGGCAATTGCGTCGCGCTCGGCGGCGATGGCCAGGTCACGCTCGGCAACATCGTCATCAAAGCATCGGCGCGCAAAGTCCGCACGCTGTATCAGGGGCGCATCCTCGCCGGCTTTGCCGGCGGCACCGCCGACGCCTTTACCCTGTTCGAGCGTTTCGAGGCCAAGCTGGAAAAACACCAGGGCAACCTGCTGCGCAGCGCGGTGGAACTGGCGAAGGACTGGCGCACCGACCGGATGCTCCGCCGCCTGGAGGCCATGCTGGCGGTGGCCGACCGCGACCATTCGCTCGTCATCACCGGCAACGGCGACGTGCTCGAACCCGAGCTCGGCATCGTCGCCATCGGCAGCGGTGGCGCCTATGCGCAGGCGGCGGCGCGCGCGCTGATCGAGAATACCGAATTGCCGCCACGGGACGTGGTGGCGAAATCGCTCGCCATCGCCGGCGACCTGTGCATCTATACCAACCAATGCCATACCATCGAGGTACTGGAGTAGCGGCGGCCCGCCCTCCATCCATACCCCCAAGCGAGCAGACATGAGCCAGATGACGCCACCGGAGATCGTCTCCGAACTGGATAAACATATCGTCGGCCAATCCAAGGCCAAGAAGGCGGTGGCGATCGCATTGCGCAATCGTTGGCGCCGCGCCCAGGTGGAAGAGCCGTTACGTAGCGAAATCACGCCCAAGAACATTTTGATGATCGGGCCGACCGGCGTCGGCAAGACCGAAATCGCCCGCCGCCTTGCCCGTCTGGCGAATGCGCCTTTCATCAAGATCGAGGCGACCAAGTTTACCGAAGTCGGTTACGTCGGGCGCGACGTGGATACCATCATCCGCGATCTGGTCGAGATCGCGATCAAGGACGGACGCGAGCGGGCAATGCGCCGCGTGGCCGACCGCGCGCTTGACGCCGCCGAGGACCGCGTGCTCGACATTCTGCTGCCACCCGCGCGGTCGGTCGGCTTCAACGCCGAACCCGAACCGCAGGACGGCGCCACGCGGCAGAAATTCCGCAAGAAACTGCGCGAAGGCGAACTCGACGACAAGGAAATCGAG
>JAVBSY010000127.1:0-7522 GCA_031556475.1 Azoarcus sp. | reverse complement strand
TTCGACACATCGTAATGAACCTGCTTCGCCTGAACTCCTCGCGCAAGGGCAGCATCAAGACCAAGCGAATGCTGGCAGCCACATCTGACTCCTTTCGCGCCGAGTTACTCGGGTTTATGACATGAAGGTGCGATTGCCCTGAAATTGAGCCCGATCACCTGAGCTTCAGCTCCGAGAGAATTTCAGTAAAAAATGGTTTAACGATCAAGACCCTGGACATATGACGGAAATTTTAAATACAAGAACGGTAATCGCAAATCTTGAGGCGTTTTGAAAAATAACTGTTCCGATCCATGCCAATAAAATGAAGCATATCAATGATCTTCTTCGGGACTATCAAACACTTCCTGAGTACAGCGGCATTACTCTCGCGAATGCAAATCAGGTAAGTCTGTTTGGTGACCGTCCAATCAATGTCGCTGCAACTCGTGGTGCAATTGAGGAAATGGTGGTGTTACTTGCACACGGCGCAGACTTAAATTGTCCGGGTGAGCATGGATATACAGCACTACACAACGCTGTCGAGCAAGGAAAGCCGGAAGCCGTTGCTTGGCTACTAGCTCACGGCGCAGATAGAAGCATCCGTAATCAAGCGGGGGAGAGCCCATCTGATCTCGCTGAAATTTTGGGAGAAGATAAAATCGCCACACTATTAGCCAGCGTAGCAAGCGTAGGGTCAATGCCATTAAGTTAGGCGTTTTTGTAAGCGAAGTGGAATCCTGCCAGACGGACGCGGTCGTGGCGCGGTCGTGGCGTCTGGCGGTTGGCGCGTGTGAGTTCTTGGCTGCCGGGCCTGCGTAGTCGTGCCAGCAGCTTGTCGAGCAGGCCATCAGGGTCGATGCGCAACAACAATCGTGGCAAGGCATGGCGAAGAGTCTTGATCACCAGCGTGCAGTTGAGCGAGCGACGCCAGCCCTTGCTCCCGGGCTCAGGCGGATACAGGCAGGCATGGCCAGGATCGGCCTCCAATGCCAGGGCCGCCGCGCAGTTCATGCGCACGAGCGAAGCGTAGAAGTCTTGCTCCACGGTGTGCGGCAGCACCCCACTCCAGTTCTCTACCTGTAGGCGTGCCTTGATGAGCAAGCGTAGGGTCAATGAGCTAAAGAAACCTACTCGCCCTTGGTATGGTGTTGGTCCGGTGGGAACTGACTACCAGGAATATACGTGGGATGTTGTACATACGTGTGAACGGCGGTGCGCAAGACGATGAGGATGTTTCAATCTCGTATTGCTGCGGCTGTTCTCTGGATTGCGGTTGCTGCCACAATTCTTATCTGGACTCTCGCTGCATATAACGGAGAAACTAGTCCAGTTTTTCGGGGAGAAATTCTAATTCGGCATGGTCTAATTATGTTAGCGCTCAGCATGCCAAGCGGTTTTATTTTACTATTCATACTCGGGATGATAATGGGTTGGTTTGGCATCTCGATTACTGGGATTGTCGATGCGGTCTTCGCGTCTATCGCTTGTGGTGTTGCCGGTTACGTACAGTGGTTCGTATTAATGCCATGGTTGTGGCGAAGGTGGAAAGCAAAACACATAGAAAAGCCACTCCATGAGTGATTTCAAAGAATTCGAAGACCGCTTCTACTGCGTCAGTGTTCATTCACGTCAGACCCGTTCAGGTATATGGATGGCTCGTGGCAAATTTATCCGTAACGATACGAATGAGCCTGTTTGGGGCGCCCAAACCCGATCCGACAATTTGGAAGATGCGCTGGAACAGCTTGAGAATAAGCTGCAGACAAAAGTGGCAGCCCTGCCGCGACCACCAGGTGATTGGGGCATGACAGGCATGCGACAAATACTGGCAAGGTATAGGGCTTTCAACGATGAATTGACAGGGCATTGTATTCGCCTCGGCAACAAGCAATCCGAAGGAGTCCTGTCAAAGGATTTGCTATGCGACGCACACCACCAGATTCGTGAAACAGTCAGAAAGCAGACGATGGAATTGGTCCGAGCGATAGAGGCTCTTCCGGATTTGGAAAGGCGGCATTTGCTGACGTCACCGGAAGATATTTATCAAAATATCCTCGATCCATGGAGCCTTGATGATGTTTATGCCCGGGAGGCTATTTTCGAGTACATCCTGCATCCATCCGCTGAACTTATAGCGTTGCATGATGCACATCGCGCGCGCATGATTGCCGAATTTGAGAAAGAGTCCGAGCCCCAGAAACAGACCAATAAGTACTGATGGCATTTAGCTTCAATCAGCTTTTGGGTTCGAAAACGGTGGGTATCAGTGCCCATCTTTCGTAGCTGATCGTGGCTTCTCTCCCATGCTCACATCGGCAATGTCTCAAGCGCGCACGGAAGCCCTGGGAAAAATTCTACCCAGATGCGGCCACCAACACCACGGACATATGTGGTGCAGATATGGCGGCTATTCTTCTTTCATGCCCTAATTTTCACGCCAAGGTTCTGCAATGCTTACCCTGAAAGAGGTTCTGTCTGACGTGAAGGAGACGCCCGCGTTCATCCATTTGGATGAGGTAACCCCGCATTCTCGGGGAGCGAACGGAGAAACGCCCCTTCATTGGATGGCAACACTGGGTGATTCGCGAGGGATAGCGTTGCTTCTCCAAGCAGGAGTCGAGATTGACGCAGTGGACAACAATGGGGATGCTCCTGTGCATGAAGCGGTTGTTTCGCGACAACTGACTGCGGTCCGGACACTGGTTGGTGCTGGCGCGGCCTTCTATCTGCGGAACAGTGAAGGGAAAACCCCGTTGGAGCTTGCCAAAGAGGATGGGTTTAGCCCAATTGTTGAGTTTCTTGAGCAATTCCCGCTGAAAAGGGCGTGATGCTACAGAGACAGTACCCCAAGGGCTGCGATTGCGGCCCTTGTCGCTTTCGGATTTTTCCCTACAGTGCGCCGGACCATTGCTTTACTTGATGTTTGAAGAGTAGATAGGCCGCCTTCGCCGTTGGTGCATTTCCGGCCATCTGCTTCATTCACAAAGCAAAAAGGCGCGACTCGTTCGTTGTGTGTTTCCACGTAGGACAAGAGGAAATTTCCCAAGAAATTTTCACCTGAAAATTTCCACACCACGCTGTCACTATCCGGCATCGACGCTGATCTGTTTGAAGGAAGATGCAATGAGCGCAATGTCGGATGATCTTGAGAACGCCCTGTTGGGCCATCCTTTCAAAGGAGGTTCTCAAGATCGCCGGGGCGATCCATGTCATTTTGCTTCGGTCTGCATCGCTCCCGGAGCCCAACGCCGTACAGCGGCAAGCGGGCGGGTGCCACGCGGGGCGGTGAATTCCCGTGCCGGCGCAAGATCGGGAGCCGGTGTTTCCTCCGGCGGCAGCGCACGTCCGCGTAGCGGCGAATGCGCCGGCAGCATGTAATCGGGCGGAGCTGGTGTATGTGCCTGCCCCAGGCGAACGCGCGCGTTATGGCTGACGAAATCGCCCTCTGCCCCGTTTTCCGCGATACCGAGCGCGCCGGAGCCGAGCAGCAGATTGTCGACGACGGCAAGCTCGACCCCTCGGGGGAAATACGTCCGCCACACGCGCAGGAAGCGCCCCCCGGAATGCCGCCGATCGATCAGCGTGTTGAACGCCAGGTAAAGCCGGTTATCCGGCCAGATCGATTTTTCCGCGCCGTAGGACACCAGCGTGGCGTTGCCGGTGTTGCGCCCCTGGCCGATGATGTTGCCGACCACCACCGCCGTGCCGCCGTTGGGAAACTCCAGTTCGTAGGACGCCCTGCCTTCCGCACCGTCGTCGAGGCGGTTGTACAGGATGCGGTTGTCGCGCGCGCGCGATTTCAGCAGGTGGCCGCGATAGCCGTGGTGGAAATAGCTGCCGGTGACGCTCAGGCGTGCAATCCGGCCGGCGTAGAGCAGGTGGGGCAGAAGCCGGTCGTCGTTGGGCGCGTGGGAAAATTCGCTGTCCTCGACGGTCAATTCGGCATCGGCGAAGTTCGAGGTCAGGATGCCCGTCTGGTTGTCGTGGAAGCGGCAGTTCGTCACCCGCAGCCGGCCGCGCTCGAAACGGATGCCCGCACCGTTGCGGTCCGCCACGCGGGCGCCACGGAATTCGATGTTGTCGATATCGAAATCGCCATCGCGGATCACCCAGATCGCCTTGCCTTCAGCACTGTGGCCATCGGCCACCAGTACCGCGCCCGCGCCCAGGCCGCGAATGGCGAGGCGCTTTTGCTTCCATACGGCTACGTCGCCCCGGTATTCGCCCTCGGCGATTTCCACCGTATCGCCATCTTGCGCCGCACGCACGGCCTCCGCGATGCGCGCGTATGCCTCGCCCGGCCCGACACGCAAGGTTGCCGCCGATACCACCGCGGACATACCGAGCAGAAACGAACAGAAACAAAGACGTAGAGCACACATGAAAGACTTGGCCGATACTGTTGGCTGGCGCATTCTAGCTGGGGAAAGCGATTCGTTCGCGCCCTGTCCGACCTGTTTGGTAGACGAAAAAACCACAACAGGCACTTTGACAAGCTCCTCCCACCTTCATAAAATCCGCCCGCGCTGCACTGCAGCATTTTTGTTTCCCTACCCCGGTGCGGTACCGATCTTCCAATGGAAGCGGCACATCTTCACGAACATTCGCACCATGAGGCCCGTTGTCTGGTTGCGGCGGCGGGTCGTTACCTACTACTGGCGACCGAGCACCTCGCACAGCGGGCTGGACCATCCACCATCCCGCCGCCCTTCCCCGCCCGACCCCGGCGGTGAGATCCGCCTCCAGACCAAGACGGCAGATCCTGCGAATGCTCCGGCCACAGCACGGAGGACTCCATGACCCACGCAACTTCAAACCGACGCCTGGCACATCGAGCGGGCGCCTTTCTGCTCCACCTTACACACGGCGGCCTGCTCGTAGCGGGTTTCGTTACCATTGCCGTACTCGCCACCGCCAGCCTCAGAGTAACGGCGGTCAACCTGGACGACCTGGGCCTGGGCGCGAAACCAATCGTCGCGCCTGTCGCGCTGCCAAGCAAAGTCGAAGCGGCACCGCTGCTGTCGGCCGAGATGGAGCGCGCGCGCGACTGGATCGCACGCCGCTACAACGTCTCCACGATAGCGCTGGAGCCGGTGCTCGCTGCCGCCGAAGCGGCGGGACGCGATGCGAACATCGACCCGCTGCTGATCGTCGCGGTGATGGCCATCGAATCGCGCTTCAACCCCTTTGCCGAAAGCTCGTTCGGCGCGCAGGGGCTGATGCAGGTCATCCCCCGCTTCCACAAGGACAAGATCGAGGACAAGGCCGGCGCCGCCAGCGACGAGGACGCCCTGTTCGATCCGATGGTGAACGTGCACGTCGGCACCGAAGTCCTGCGCGAAGGGCTGCGCCGCTACGGCAACCTGCAGGCCGCGTTGCAGTATTACGGCGGCGCGGTGGGCGACCCCAATGCGGGTTACGCGCGCAAGGTGCTGGCGCTGAAACAGCGCCTGGTGGCGGCAACCCGGCAAATGGCGGCGACCCAGCAGCCTCAGCCGATCGCGATGGCCGGCGCCTGACGCCACCCACCCACGCCAGGCAAGCACACCGCACGACATTTCCGCCTTCACGCATGCCGGTACCCCCGCACCGGCTGCGCCGCTACCGCAACACGCGCGCGATACGCTCCACTGCTTCACACAAGCGCTCGCGGCTTGTGGTGTAAGCCATGCGCAGGTGGCGGCGCGGCAGGTGGTGGCCGAAATCGAGGCCCGGCGTGGTCGCCACGCCGGCCTCTTCGATCAGGCGATACGCCAGCCGCTCGCTGTCGTCGGCCAGGGCCGCGATATCGGCATAGATGTAGAACGCGCCTTGCGGCTCGGCGGCCACGGTGAAACCGATGTCGCGCAGCGCGGGCAGCAGCGTGTCGCGGCGAGCGGCGAATTCGCTCCGGCGCTCTTCCAGGATATCGAGCGTAGCCGGTGCGAAAGCGGCGAGCGCGGCGTGCTGTGCGGGCGTGGAAGGTGCGATGAAAAAGTGCTGGGCAAGCTTTTCGATCTCGCGCACATACGCCGGCGGCGCCACCAGCCAGCCAAGCCGCCAGCCGGTCATGCCGAAATACTTGGAAAAACTGTTCACCACGAACACGTCGTCGGCCATGCCGAGCGCCGGTTGCGATAGCGCCGTGGAAGCTTCGGCGCCATAGACGAGTCCCTGGTAAATCTCGTCCACCAACAACCAGCCGCCGCGCCGGCGAGTCACGCCGTGCAAGGCCGCCAGTTCGTCAGCGTTCAGCAGCGTGCCGGTGGGATTCGCTGGCGTGGCCACCATCAGGCCGCGCGTATGTGCCGTCCACGCCGCGTTAACCTGCGCCGCGGTGGGCTGATAGCGGCTGTCGGCATCGACCGGCAGCGCCCGGGCGACGCCCTCGAAGCTGCGCACGAGATGACGATTGGACGGATACCCCGGATCGGGCAGGAGCCATTCGTCGCCGGGATCGGTCGTCACCGCCAGCGCCAGCATCAGTGCGCCGGACGCCCCAGCGGTGATGACGATACGCTCGGGCGCCACGTCGGCGCCGAAGCGGTCGTGATAGAAGCGTGCAATGGCTTCGCGTAGCGGCGGCAGACCCAGCGCGGAGGTGTAACGTACCTCGCCGCTGGCCAGGAAGCGGCTGGCTGCTTCGACGACCGGCGCCGGCGTGGGGAAATCCGGTTCGCCGACTTCCATGTGGATGATGTCGCGCCCCTGCGCTTGCAGTTCATGCGCACGGCGCAGCAATTCCATCACGTGAAAAGGCTGGATATCGGCGCAACGGCGCGCGAACGGGAACGTGGGCGGAAGCGCGTTCATCGGTTTCTCCTGGGGCACGGCGCGCGGCGGTACCATCACACCACACCGCCCGCCAAAAAGAAAAGCGCCGACGCGCGGCGCTTTCCCTGTAATCCTGCCCGGCTACCGAAGCCGGGCCAGGCAACGTCAGACCGATATGGCCAGTTCGAACATCTCGCGCTTGAGCACGAGCTGGCGCGGCAGGCGATCCTGCAGCTTGTCGAACCATTCCTTGTGCAATTCGAGTTCTTTCTTCCACGCCTCGGTGTCGACGCTGGTCAGCGCGGCGAATTCCTCGGGGCTTACTTCGGAGTCGGCCCAGTCGATGTCCTCGAACTTCGGCATCCAGCCCAACGCGGTTTCCTTGGCGGCGACACGGCCGCGCACGCGGTCGACGACCCACTTGAGCACGCGCATGTTTTCGCCAAAGCCGGGCCACATGAATTCGCCCTTTTCGTTCATGCGGAACCAGTTCACGCAGAAGATCTTCGGCGTCTGCTCGACCACATGGCCCATCTTCAGCCAATGGTTGAAGTAGTCGCCCATGTGGTAGCCGCAGAAGGGCAGCATGGCGAACGGGTCGCGGCGCACCACGCCCTGCGCGCCAAAGGCGGCGGCGGTGGTTTCGGAGCCGAGCGTGGCGGCCATGTAAACGCCGAAGTTCCAGTTGAACGCCTGATACACCAGCGGCACCGTGGTAGCGCGGCGGCCGCCGAAGATGAAGGCGGAAATGGGCACGCCGGCGGGGTCTTCCCAGTTCGGGTCGATC
>JAVBSY010000144.1:0-11983 GCA_031556475.1 Azoarcus sp. | reverse complement strand
AATTGCTGGCACGACTACGCAGGCCGGGCAGCCAGGAACTCACTCGCGCCAACCGCCAGGCACCCCGACCGCGCCATGATCGCGTCCGCATTGCCGGATTTCACTTCGCATATAAAAACGCTTAACTTAATGGCATTGACTGTAGTGGCTGGAGACATTGTTGCCCCTGCCCTGGGTTCAACGTTTTCATTTTCTTCAGGCAGACACCCTAGCTATGGAGATTTCATGTGGAATAACACAGGCTATATGTTTTCGCTGATGTGCGGTGGCGTCGATCCATCGTGCGAAGGCGTCAGGAATCGGAGCGATACCTTCAGCCTCGAAATAAAAAACATTGCTATGGGGTGGTTTTGAGTCCGGCGATTAAAATGCCGAGCTGGGCAGCGTTATCTTTTGTGATCTAAACGCCTGGATGTTGCTGTATGAAAATGGGGAGGCAGCACCTCCCCATTTTGTTTTTCTCAGTGCCTGACTGCCGCTTCCGAGCGCGTCCGCGACTATACTGTCAGTGGGCAACTCAGAAAAAGACCTTGCCTTCAACGCATTTCATGCCCTTTACTATTGCCATTCATCACTCGTAGCACTGTTCTTGTAGTTTCGGCGCCCGGCTGCCTCCTTTCCATTACGAAATCATGTTGTGCCCGACTTCCTATTCTTCCTCCCGTACGTGTGGTTTTCCGGCGTTTGTTCTCGCGAAAATTTGCGGCTCAAGCCATATGGTGGCCTTGCCAGGTTTCGATGATGCGCGGCCGTGCCGCGCTCATGGCGGAAACGCATTCCCGGTCCAGGCAATGACCGGCGAGTTTGCCGAGCTCGTCGAACGCCGCTTCCGGGGACCAGGCCGGACGGTATGGGCGGGGCCATGTCAGCGCGTCGAAAATGTCGGCGACGGTGACGATCCGCGCGGAAAGGGGGATTGCGTCGCCGTATCGTCCATCCGGGTAGCCGCTGCCGTCGAGGTATTCGTGGTGGCAGGCGACGACTTCGCGCAGCGTGTCGACGCCGGGTGAATCGTGCAGGGCAAAGTCGCTGGCCAGGCGCTCGATCAGCCTGCGGCCTTTGTTGACGTGCTCCTTCATGTGTTCCCATTCCGGCTGATCGAGCTTGCCAGGCTTGAGCAGGATGTTGTCGGCGATGCCGACCTTGCCGATGTCGTGCAGCGGGCCGAATAGCGCAAGCTCGTCGATGAAGCGTTCGGAGAGGCCGTGGGCGGTGGAGAGTTCTTCGGTGAGTATGCGGATGTAGTCGCGCAGCCGGATCTGATGCTGGCCGGTTTCCTCGTCGCGCATCAAGGTCAGCGTGTGGGCGAAGCGGAGGGTGTTGAGCATCGCACGCGCCGATTCCAGGCCCCGCGCGACCATGCTTGCAGCCAGCGGCCCCCAGACGAGCAGTTCCAGGGTGATGCGGGCAGGTAGGGCGATGGTCGGGGTCGATTCGATCACCAGGAAGCCGAAGAACTGGTGCTGGTGTCGGATCGGCAGTGCGAGCAGCGGGCAGGTGTCGCCGTTGGCGGCCCATTCCAATGCCGGATCGGTGTGGATGAAAGCGGCCTGCGCGCGCCCCGTGGTGCCGCAGCGCGAGAGGGCCGGGTTGCCGAGCAGGCTGGCAAGGTCCGCCGGACATGAGAGTACGCGACCGTTACTGTCGGCCCAATGTGAGAGGGTGGCGGTGTCGCTGTTGAGCAGAAAGGCGCTGATGCGGGTGATGTCGCGGAATGCCTCGCTGATGCAGTTGTGCGCCTCGGACAGCAGTTCCGGCAGGCTGCCAGCGAGAAACGTGCTGGTGGCGGTGGTATCGAGGCCGTCGGGAATGAGGTGGGTGGGCATCATCGAACTCCGGTCGGGTGTGTTGCGTGTGACCGGGTTGTATGGGCCGAATTCCCTTTACCTTCCGTTTTGTCTCCCTGACGTTCGTTGCGTGCGGTGGTTCAACTGCAGACGGCAGCAAGAATGGCCTGTTTGGTGGCGCGGGCCTCTTCGAGCAAGGCATCGAAGTCGGGTTTGTCGGCTGCGGTGACGCAGGATTCGAGCCGCTCCGGCCGCTGTGCGGTACCGAGCAGGGCATCGAAAGGGTTCGGGGTTTCCGCCGCGAAGCCGGCGATCAACATGATATCGGCAATATTTTTCGGGGGCCACGAGCCGCCGTAGGGGTCGTCGCATTGGAAGGCGTCGAGCACGCTTTCCGGCATTTCAAAGGCTTCAAGCAGCGCGCGTGCGGTCGGTTCGCTCCAGGCGGATACGAATTCGGCAAAGCGGCCGAGGTTGTCCTCCAGTGCGGGAAAGCTCGATGCGCGCGCGAGGAGGAAGAATTGTCCGATGTTTGTCAGTATGCCGGCCAGCATCGCGGTGTCGGGGTCGGTCGTGCGCAGGTGGTGAGCCAGGGCATATGCCCACGATGCCACATCCACCGAGTGCATCCACAGGCCCGAGGCGATCAGCCGCATGTGTCTGGAGCGGTGGTCCTGGGTGAGTTGCTCGACGGCGACGGAAAAGGCGAGGCAGCGCAGAGGTGACAGGCCGATGCGCTTCACCGCTTCGGTGATCTTGGTGATGGGTACGCCCTGGGGGTTGAGCAGCGTCGCGTTGGCCATGCGGATCACTTTTGCGCTCAGTACCGGTTCCGCGCGAACGAGCTGGGCGATGTCCTCGATCGAGGAGTCGAGGTCGTCGGCGAGCCGCTTGACGCGCAGCGAGACGTCGAACGCGGTTGGGAAGTTCAGGCGTCCTTCCTGCAGTTCAGCTTCGATTTGCTTGGAGAGCGCTTGTATCTGGGTATCGAAATGATCCATGGCCGTACGTGTCGAGGTTCGTCGAGAAGAAATCGCAGCATCGGTGAGCTGTAGAGTAGCCGATGCCGTTGGGGTTGTGGTTACGCGATGACGAGAAGTACACGAAGTCTCTTTTCTTTTACGTGTTTGGTGTGGTCGAGGCGACAATCCGCCGTTTGCGCCGATGCCAGGAACGGATCAACCATGCCCGCCATGCTGCCCGCATGGCGACGTAGCCTAGCGGGGACAAAATGGCGGCGAGTAGAACCAATCCCAGCGCCAGCGGAAAGCCCAGGCCGACTACCCAGTCGAACAAGGCGCCCAGCCAGGCGCCCATACCCTCATCGCCCAGCTCGGGAGGCGGGGTGAAGCCGTTTTTGTCGTGTTGCAGCACCCAGGCGCCGAGTCTGTACGCCACGATATAGATCGGCACGAGAGTGAACGGATTGGTGTAGAGCGTCGTGAACAAGGCCAGCGGCAGGTTCACGCGGAACAACATGCAGCACAAGGCCGCGCCCGGCATCTGGAAGGGGCCGGGAATCAGCCCGCAAGCCAGCCCGACCGCGACCGCGCCGGCAGCCGAATGACGATTCAGATGCCATAGCCGCGGATGCAGCAGACTGTTGGCGAATGGGCGTAGCCATCGGTTCTCGCGGATTGTTTCGTCTTTCGGCAGGAAACGTTTGATTTGCTTGCGCACGGTTCGGTGTATTCCGCACGGCGTTTGCCGGCGGGTAGGGGCAGGAGTGAATGAAGGAGGGGGTGAGATTCGGGAGGGATATGGAAAATTCTAGCAGGGTAAGCCCGCGTTCGCGTGTGCAGGGCGGTGTGTCTACATCTTGCTTTCGCGCTGTGCCGGGTAGCATGATTCCGCGCCATGCGCGTGGCGATCCTTCTTTTTGCCGTAGGGGTGTGGTGGGTCCAGTGGTGGGCGGATCTGCCATCGCCGGTCATGCTGCGTGGCGGGATTGGGGCGCTGCTTGTCGTCGCGCTCGCGTCGGCTATGGGCGCCCGTCGTTTGCCGGCTGGTGCGCGCCGGGTACTGGTTTGTGTGCTGGCTTTGGGCGTGGGTGTGGCGTGGGCGGTGTGGCGGGCTGAACTGCGCCTTGCCGAAGAATTGCCGATGGCGTGGGAAGGGCGCGACCTCGCCGTGGCCGGCGTGGTCGTCGAGTTGCCGCAGCGCATCGATGGCGGTGTGCGTTTCGTTTTCACCGTGGAGCGCGCGGATGCGGTGACGAAGGAGGAGGGCGCGGAAGATGGCGAGGCCGTGGCAGTGCCGCGCCATATCCAGCTTGGCTGGTATCGAGGCAAGGAGCCCGGTCGTGATGCTGCCGATGTACCCGCCTCCATGCCGGACATTCAGCCCGGCGAGCGCTGGCGCTTCGTCGTGCGACTCAAGCGGCCTCACGGCTTCGCCAATCCGCAGGGTTTCGATTACGAGGCCTGGTTGCTCCAGCACGGTGTCCGCGCCACCGGCTATGTGCGTGCCGGTAGCGCGCAGCGTCTGGAAGTGCGAGCCGGTGGCGCAATGGAGTGGGTGCATGAACTGCGCGGACGTATCCGCGATCGTTTTCTCGCCGCGCTGCCCGATGCGCCCTACGCCGGCATGCTGGTGGCTCTGGCGGTAGGCGACCAGAATGCGATTCGCGCCGAGCAGTGGGAGGTGTTTCGGCGCACCGGCATTACGCATCTCGTCGCCATTTCCGGCATGCACCTTTCTTTCGTCGCCACGCTCGCGGGTTTATTTACGGCGTGGGCCTGGCGGCGCCTGCCCGGGTTGGCGCTGCGCGTGCCCGTACGCAAGGCCGCGGCTGTGGGCGCGCTGGTCGTGGGCGCGGGGTATGCGCTGCTGGCGGGCATGGGTATTCCGGTGATGCGTGCGGCGATCATGCTCGGCGTTGTGGCGGGCGCGTTGTTGCTCGGCCGCGAATTGGCCCCGAGCCGGATTTTGGCGTTGGCCTTGCTGGGCGTGCTGCTTGTCGATCCGTGGGCGGTGCTTGCGCCGGGCTTCTGGCTTTCCTTTGGCGCGGTGGCGGTGATCCTCGTCGTTCTGAGCGGGCGTTTTGGCCTGCGGGCGCAGGCGTGGACAAAGCTGTGGCGAGAGGCGGTCGTGCTGCAACTGGCGATTACCTTGGCAATGGCGCCAGCTTTGCTGGTGTTGTTCCAGTCTTTTTCCGTGGTGTCGCCGCTGGCGAACGCTTTTGCCATTCCGCTGGTGAATTTCTTGATTACCCCTTTGGCGTTGGCGGCAACCGTGTTTCCGGTCGACGCGCTACTGTCGCTGGCACATTGGGCTACAGCGTGGATGATGCGCGGGGTGGAATGGCTGGCTGCGTCGGATCTTGCCCTGTGGCGGCAGGCCGCGCCGCCGCCGCTGTTGGCGGCGCTGAGCGTGGGTGCGGCGGGTGTGATGCTGTTGCCGCGCGGCGCACCCGGTAAGCTGGTGGCAATGGTCGTGCTGGCTTGTTTGTTGGTGTGGCAGCCGGTGCGCCCCGCGGAGGGCGAATTCGCCTTGACCGTGCTGGATGTGGGCAATGGCCTGGCGGTGCATGTGCGAACGGCAACGCACGATCTGCTCTACGACACCGGACCTGCTTATGGCGCCACGGCGGACGCCGGTGAGCGCGCCGTGCTGCCTTATCTGACCGGGGTGGGGGTGGCGCGGCTCGATATGCTGATGCTGTCGCACGACGATGAGGATCATACGGGCGGCGCACGCAGCGTGCTGGCCGGTTTGCCGGTTGACCGCCTGTTCGCCACCGATGGCGATCCTGCCATTGCCGGCAGCCCCGTTCCGGCCGAGTCTTGCAGGGCGGGGGAGGCGTGGACTTGGGATGGCGTTGCGTTCGAGGTGCTGCACCCGCTCGATCCCAAGGCCACCGTGAGGCGCGACAACGATGCTTCCTGCGTACTGCGAGTCGCCGCTGCGGGCGGTGCGGCGTTGCTTGTCGGCGATATCGGCGTGCGTGCCGAGGCTGCATTGGTCGACCGCCTGGGTGACGCGCTGGCGAGCGAGATTGTCGTCGTCGCCCATCACGGCAGCCGTTCGTCATCCGCGCCGGCTTTTGTCGATACCACGATGGCGCAGGCGGCATTGTTTTCGGTGGGCTACCGCAATGTCTACAGACATCCGCATCCGGCGGTGTGGGCGCGCTGGAGCGAGGTCGGTGCGCGTAACTGGCGTACGGACAGCCAGGGGGCGCTGCGCGCCACGGTGACGGCTGCCGGTGTCGAGGTCGAAGCCGAACGCCAGCGTGCGTCGCGCTATTGGCATGGACGCTAGGGGCGTAGGGGAGGGCTTGCCATCTCCGCCCGCCGATCGGCCATCCGGCTGGTGGGGCCAGATGGATGGCGAGCGAGTGGAAAACGCCCGCAAAGGTGAAACGTGAAGCGTGGCTGCAGGAATTTGGCGCGTGCCACCTCGGGCAGCTAGCATCGCGGCGTGCCCGGTTTCTTTCTTGCAATGCATCAGACATATGCCCTTCGATATCCACGGTCCGAATTCTCACTGTGCCATTGGGTTTGCCGAAGAGGCGATCTTTGCGTTGCCCGAGCGGTTCGGTTTTTCCTGCCCCGTTCTGATGCGTCTTTCCGAGCGCTTCTATGAGGATACGAGCCTTTGGGCTGACGATATTTTGCAGTTGCGGAAGGAAATGACCGAACTGCATGACGCATATATGGATGGGCTTCTGCGTCGCAAGGTGGTCACGGCACGGGAGCCGTCCGTACGCGCTCGGATCAGCGCGGATCTGTCCGCGAGGGATCCCCTTTGCGTGGTCCTCGACGCCATCCGTGCCGTCTGCGACGATGCGCTTGCGTCAGGAGAGGCGGTTCAGTGCTGCGGAGATTGATGGTATCGCGCCAGGTATTTCAGTCTGGCGTGCTGTCTGTTTTTGATGTCGGGGTTCAGAAGGCAATATGGCTGACGATATGGCCGAAGTCGTGATACTGCCCGGGTTGGATGGCACGACGACCCTGCTTGGGCAGTTCTGTTTGCATCTGCGGAAGCTCGGTATTCCTGTACGGGCAATCGCCTATCCAACGGATCAAGCGCTCGGCTACGAGGAACTGGAGTCTTTCGTCCGCTCCCGGCTGCCTTTGGACCAGTCGTTCGTTCTGTTGGGCGAGTCCTTTTCCGGGCCGCTGGCCATCCAGATTGCCGCCCGCGCCCCGGCCGGGCTTGCCGGGCTGATCCTTTCCACTACTTTCGCCAGATCGCCCGTGCCGCTGCTCCGGCCGCTGGCAGCCTTGGTCCGGTTTGCGCCCTTCCGGCCACCGATGGCCGTTCTGTCCTGGCTGCTGCTGGGCCGTTGGGCTACGCCGGAACGGGTGTCTTCCGTGCAGGACGTTCTCCGTGCGGTCAGCCCCGCCGTACTCCGCGTGCGGGCAGTTGCCGCCCTGCGGGTTGATGTCGCGAGCCTTCTGCCGGCGGTTTCTGTCCCGGTGCTCTGTCTTCAGGCCACGCACGATCGTTTGCTGGCCGGTTCCGCCCATCGCGTGCTCGTGGAAGGTCTGCCCCATGCCCGCACGGTGGAGATACCAGGGCCGCATTTCCTGCTACAGACGGCCAGTGAGCGATGCGCCCAGGCGGTTGCCGCTTTTTGCGCAGGGCTTGTTTCCTGACGATTCGTCCAGCTTTGCCCCCTTATTCATATGGTGTGTAGATAGCGGGTGTAGCCTGGCCGGCGGGCTGCTACACTCGGCCGGCCTTTGTTCAAGGATACCGCTGGATCGTCATGAGCCTGCTAGCCACGATACGCCGTTTGTTCGCACCTTCTCCTCCGCCTGCCTACGAGTCGCCGCGCCAGCACACCGTGCAGTGCATCGGTCCGCACGGTTTGCATCGTATGGCATATACCGAGTGGGGTGACCCGCGCAATTCGCGGGTATTGGTCTGCGTACATGGATTGACGCGCAACGGGCGGGATTTCGACGACTTTGCCCGTGCCATGAGCGGGGAATACCGCGTCGTTTGCCCCGACGTGGTCGGCCGTGGCCGCAGCGGTTGGCTGGAAGTGAAAGAGGATTACGGTTTCCCGCTGTATATCGCCGACATGGTGACGCTGATCGCCCGGTTGGATGTAGATGAGGTGCATTGGGTCGGTACGTCGATGGGCGGGTTGATCGGCATGATGCTTGCCGGGCAGGTGCATTCGCCGATTTCCCGCCTGGTGTTGAACGATATCGGTCCGTTGGTCACTGCCGTTGCGTTGCGGCGTATCGGCCAATATGTGGGCAATGCACCGAAGTTCGTCACGATGGGCGCCGCCGAGGCGTATCTGCGGGAGGTGAATGCGGGTTTTGGTCCGCTTACCGACGCGCAGTGGCGGCATCTTGCCGAATATTCCGTCGAGCCGGCCGGGGGTGGTTTCCTGATGCGCTACGACCCCGGCATTGGCGATGTCTTCCGCCAGACACCGCTCATCGCGGATGTGAATTTGTGGGAGGTCTATGACCGGATCGCCTGCCCCACGCTGGTCGTACGTGGAGGGGAATCCGACCTGCTTGCCCCCGTCGTGTCGCAGGAGATGACCCAGCGCGGGCCGCTCGCCCGGGCGGTGGAGTTCGCCGGCGTGGGCCACGCGCCGATGCTGATGGACGAAGAGCAGATCGCCGCGGTACGGGCGTTTCTGCTCGAAACCTGACGGCGCAGGGGAGCGGATGTTCGAGAAATTGGTTTCCACCGCTTCCCTGCTCGATGCGGCGGCGCTCGTCTGGTTCCTGGTCGCGTGGGTGGGCTACGGCTGGTTTTCCGAGCGCAGCCGGTGGGCCGAGTACGGTTTACAGGAAGTCTCCCGCCGCTACCGTATGGAGTGGGGCCGGCGGATTCTCGCCCGCGAAATTCGCATACCCGATGCCGCGTTGGTCGGGAATCTGATGCAGAGCGTTTCTTTCTACGCCAACACCACGATCTACATCATCGCCGGCCTGCTGGCCGTGTTCGGCACACTCGATCAGGTGATGGGCCTTACCGCCGATCTGCCTTTTGCCCGCAATGTCAGCCGTACTCTGTGGGAACTGAAACTGATCGTGTTGCTGGGGGTGTTCATCGTCGCCTACTTCAAATTCACCTGGGCGATCCGCCAGTTCAACATTCTTTCCATCCTGATCGGCGGCAGTCCGAACGAGGGTACGGAGGCCGAGATCGATGCCGCCGCGGTGCGTCTGGGAACGATCAATTCCCTCGCCGGCGACGAATTCAATCGGGGTATCCGCGCCTACTATTTCGGCCTTTCCGCCGGTACCTGGTTCATCCAGCCGTGGATTTTCCTCATCCTCACCACGGCGATCGTCGTCGTGCTGTACCGGCGGGATTTCGTCTCGCCGACACTGGAGGCGCTCAAGTCTTGATCAACCTGTTCGATGCTATAGCGGTTACGATACAAAGCTGTTTTGCAGCTGGTTTTTCCCAGGGAGAGCTTTCACGATGAAAAGAGCAGTTGCTGCCTTCGGTCTTGGCGTCGCGTTGAGCGGTGCTGCCTGTGCGGGCGTCATTACGGGCAGTGGCGGTGCGGGTAGGCTGAGCGCCACCGATGCGCCGGGGCTGGTCCTCAATCCAGGCGGGCGCGGCCACATTCTGCTCGTGCCGTACTACAGCGTGCAAAACGGCAATGCTACGCTGCTCAACATCGTCAACACCGACCACATCAACGGCAAGGCGGTCAAAGTGCGCTTTCGCGGCGCGCTCAACGCCGATGTCGTCTTCGATTTTCAGATATACCTGTCGCCGGGCGACGTCTGGGTGGCCAACATCAACATGGCCCCGGACGGTACCGCGCGGCTGCAAGCGCCCGACAACACCTGCACGCTGCCGGCCGACATCAACCGTGATTTCTCCACCGTCCGCGTGCCCGGTACCGATGACGAGCGCCGGGCGCACACCCGCGAAGGTTATGTGGAAATCATCAACATGGCCGATATTCCGCCCAACGGCGTTGCTGGCGACGCCACGCTGTACCGGCAGATTGAGCACAAGGCCGATGGCAGCGTGGGCTGCGGTGGTCAGTTGAGTGCGCTGAGTGCAGACATAGCGACCGAAACCGAAGCCGTGGCGACAGGTTTCGACACCCCCTCGGGCGGCCTGATGGCGAACTGGACGATCATCAACGTTCCTGAAGCCTCTGCGTGGGCTGGCAGCGCCAATGCCATCGTGGCCGGCGAGTTCGTTCCGCCGTTCGCCGCGGCGGTGAGCAAGCGCGGCAACCTCGTCTGGTTTCCGCAGACGGACGCCGCCCCTGACGCTGCCGCGCTGCCGGCTTTCACCGCCGACCCGCTTCTACGCGCGGGCAAGGTTGCGGCCAGCTACGCCGATCTGCCCGATCTTTCCACCCCCTACACGGCGCCGGCGGCGGCTGGCGCGCCCGAGTTGCAGGCGTCGCGGCTATCGGATGCGATGGCCACGCGCTCGGTCTCCAATGAATACATAACCAGCCCCGAGGTTCTCGCTACAACCGATTGGGTGCTGACGATGCCGACCCGGCGTTATGCGGTGGCGGTCGATTACAGCGCTACCGATGCAGCGAAGAAGAGGATTTTCAATCAGGGTATTACCGTGCGTGGCGCGCCCTATGCGACGGACTCCTATTTCGCCGCCAAGGCAGGAACGGCGCTGCAAATCCTGCCGCTGCCGGCCAATCTTGGGCCCAATACGGCGGGGTCGGGGACGAATATTGTTGTTGGGGGCACAACAGCACACGGGGTATGTGTTTCGGTTGGAGATTCGCTGGAGGTGATGAACCGCACTGGGTGGGTGAGCTATCCTGATGCCCATCCAGGGTTTCCAGCACCTCCACCTCCTGAGCGTTTTTGTGGTGTTGCTAACGTATTGAATTTCAACAATTTGTCTGGATTTGGAGGTCAGGTTGCGCATGGCATTCTGTTCACCAGCGCCTATTTCAGCGGTTGGGTTCTTATTAGGACAAAAGGCAACCCATCCGCCGCCAACTCCGCCATCGTTCCGGACAGTCCCACCGGCTTGCCGATCATCGGTCAAGCCTTCGTGAAGGCAGCCAATTCGAACATCGGCGATGCCGGCGCCAACTACGGCGGCAACTGGGGTCACCGCTTTATTGCGCCGATTGAACGCTAAGAGGAAGTTTGGCACTCTCCCGCCAATCCGCTGCACTGCCGGTGGCGGATGGGCAGAAGGTTTTTGCTCCGCTTATGTGAGAAGCTGCGGTTGGCTACCGCCGGATATTCAAGCCAGAGCCACAATAGTTTTTCTTTCGCGCAAAGGAGAAAAGCGGAATGTTTAAGGGAATCCGTATCGACAAGGATGAGGCCGGCTACCGCGTCGCGCTTGCCGACTTCGGCGAAGCCGAACTGCCCGCGGGCGATGTCACCGTGCGCGTCGCCTACTCCACCATCAACTACAAGGACGCGTTGGCGATCACCGGCAAATCACCGATCGCGCGCATCTCTCCGCTGGTGCCCGGCATCGATCTGGCGGGCACGGTTGAGCACAGCACCCATCCCGACTACCGTGTGGGTGATGCCGTGGTGCTCAACGGCTGGGGGGTGGGCGAAGGGCACTGGGGCGGGCTGGCGCAGAAGGCGCGGCTCAAGGGCGACTGGCTGGTGCCGCTGCCCGCCGCCTTTTCGATGCGCCAGGCGATGGCGATCGGCACTGCTGGCTATACCGCGATGCTGTGCGTGCTTGCGCTCGAGCGCCACGGCGTGACGCCGGACAAGGGGGAAATTCTCGTCACCGGCGCGGCTGGCGGCGTCGGCAGCGTTGCCGTGGCCGTGCTCGTCAAGCTCGGCTATACCGTCGTCGCTTCCACCGGGCGGGCTGCCGAGGCTGATTATCTGAAAACCCTGGGTGCGGCCGAAATCGTCCACCGTGCCCAGTTTTCCGCGCCCGGCAAGCCGCTTGGCAAGGAGCGCTGGGCGGGGGCGGTCGATACCGTCGGCAGCCATACCCTGGCGAACGTGTGCGCGACGACTCGCTACCGTGGCGTCGTTGCCGCCTGCGGCCTGGCGCAGGGCATGGATGTCCCCTCTACCGTCATGCCTTTCATCCTGCGCGGCGTCACCTTGGCTGGCGTCGATAGCGTGATGTGCCCACGCCCCGACCGTCTGCTGGCGTGGCAGCGCCTGGCCACCGATCTCGACCCCGTCCGCCTCGATCTGATGACGCGCGAGATTGCGCTGGGCGATGTGATCCCGACTGCGGCCGAACTGCTTGCCGGGCAGGTGCGCGGGCGGCTGGTGGTG
>JAVBSY010000003.1:0-28818 GCA_031556475.1 Azoarcus sp. | reverse complement strand
ATTGCCGTCATCGCCGCCCGGTTCTCCACCCGGCGACGGTGGCATCCCAATGGATGGCGCTTGCTCGGCGCGGCCGGCAGCAACGGCTTGATTCGCTCCCACAATGCTTCGGATAACGCCCACTGCGCTGACATCTTCCTGCGCTCCTCAAGTTTAAACCGTGATTATCACCTATTGGGATAGACTCTAAGCACCGCCCCCCTTCACGGCACCGTCAAAGTGGCCTGTGCCGCATCTGCGCGTAGGCTTGCATATGTGCGTTGGCGATTCTGAGCACGGGGGTGGCGACCTTGGCCTGGCGGGCGCGCTTGAGCATGTCGCCCAGCAGGGGGTCGTGTTCGGTTGCCGCTGAGTGCAGCATGTCCCGGAGCATCGAGGCGGTGCCCTGCGAGGCCTTGTCGGTCAGCACCGCGCCCGAGTCGCGCGAGAAGTTGCCCTTTGGCGCGTGTCCGTGCGCCGTTGCCGTCGCCACGCATTCGTCCAGCAGTTCGAGCGCGATGCGGCTGCCGTCGTCGGTGGCCGCGATGGCGCCGATGTCGGCGCGCATCAGGCAGGTGATACCGGCGTAGCTGCAGATGAAGACGAATTTCTCCCACATTTCCTGCTCGATATCGCCGCTCAGCGCGAGCGAGAAGCCGCCTTTGGCGAGTTCCGCGTGGATGGCTTCGGCGCGCGCCGCCTGCGCGGGTACGCGCGCGCCCAGCGCAAGGCGCTGCAGGGCGTTCAGGTGGAGGATTTCGCCTGCTTCGGTCAGCGTGACGCCGATCTGCGCCAGGCCGCCGAGTACGCTGTCGCGGCCGAAGCGTTCGTCCAGCGCATCCAGGTGGCGCAGGCCGTTGAGCAGGGGCAGGATCAGCGTGTCGCGCCCCACCGCCGGGGCGATGGCGTCCATCGCGCTATCCAGGTCGTAGGCCTTGCAGGCGAGCATGATGAGGTCGAAGGCGCCGTCCGTTGCCGCCGCAGCGCCGTCGGTCGCCGTTTTCACCGCCAGGGAGAGGTCGCCCACGGGGCTGCGCACCACCAGCCCGTTTTCGGCCAGCCGCCGCGCCCGCGCCGAGCGCACGAGAAAGGTCACGTCGCTGCCCGCGGCGACCATGCGCGCGCCGTAGTAGCCGCCGATGCCGCCCGCGCCCAGGATCAAGGTTCTCATTCGTTTTTTCTCCACATGTTTCTTTTCCACATTCAAGCTCGTTGAATTTTCCGTTCGTTCCGGCCCGTCAGGAAGCCGGCAGCGGTTCCGCCGCCTGCGCCGGATCGAGCAGCCAGCCGCCGCCCAGGGCCTTGTACAGGCCAACCGCCGCGTTGAGCCGCGCCTGGCGCTGCAGTACGAGCGAATCCTGTGCGGAAAACAGGTTGCGCTGGGCGTCGAGCAGGGTGCTCAGCGTGTCGCTGCCTTCGCGGTAACGCAGTTCGGACAAGCGCAGCGCGCGTTCGTTTTCGGCGCGGATCGCCAGTTGCGAAACTTCTTGTGTCTGGCTCAGGGTGACGTCGGAGAGCGCGTCCTCGGTTTCCTTGAGCGCGGTGAGCGCGGCGCGGCGGTAGGTTTCCAAGGTCTGGCGGCGTTGCGATTCGCTGGTTTCGACCTGCCCGCGCAGGCGTCCGCCGTCGAAGATCGCCTGCATCAGCGATACGGTGAGGTTGGCGGCCCGCAGTGGGTCGGTCAAGCCGACGAGGCCGAATTTGCCGCTGGATACGCCGGCCGATGCGCCGAGCGAGAGGGTGAGCGGGAACAGCGCGGCACGGGCGATGACGATGTCGGCATCGGCGGCGGCGAGGCGGGCTTCGGCGGCGGCCAGATCGGGGCGGCGCGCGAGCAGTTCGGAGGGCAGCGGCGCGGCGACGGTGGGAATCGCCAGCGGGTCGAGATCGCGCCCGCTCACGTCGAAGCCCTGCGGTAGACGCCCGGCGAGGATGGCCAGCGCGCGCAGGCTTTGCCGCTCCTGCGCCTGCATGGGCGCGATGGTGTCGCGCTGCGCCAGCACTTGCGCGCGCTGGCGGCTCACGTCCAGCGCGGAGGCGGCGCCGTGGCGATAGCGCGCTTCGACGATGGTGAAGAGGCGCTCGGCGATGGCGAGGTTGTCGCGGGCGATGGCGAGCCGCGCGCGCGTCGTCAGCACCTGGACGTAGGCGTTCGCCACGCCGGCGACGAGGGACAGGCGGGTGGCTTCGTAGTCGTAGCGGGTGGCGTCGTAGCGGATGCGCGCGGCCTTCCAGTTGGCGATGTTGCTGCCCCAGACGTCGATTTCGTAGCTGATGCCCAGGCCCACGGCGGATTTGTCCGCATTCGCCGCGCCCGAGGCGTTGCCGCGCACGCGGCCCAGGGTGGTAGCGGCGTCGAGGTTAACGGTCGGGAACAGCGCGGCGCCGGCGCTGCGCGCGGCGATTTCGGCCTGCACCACGCGCTCGGTGGCTTCGGCCAGATCGGGGCTGCCGGCGAGCGCGTCGGCAACCAGGGCTTCCAGTTCGGTGGAGTCGAAACGCCGCCACCAGTCGGCTTCCAGTGCGAGGTCGGCGGGCGTGCGCTCGGCAGCTTCGCGCCAGTCGGCCGGCGCCTGGAAGCTTGTGCCGGGGTGGGTAACCGGCAGGGCGCAGCCTGCGAGCGTTGCCGCGGCCGCAACACACAGCAAGGGGCGCCGCAAGGCGGGCGGGCGCGGCAAAGCACACAGAAGAGCACGCAGTACGAAAGCCATGGTCGTTTTCATGATTTTCATTCGGAAGCCAGGGCTACCACGGGGTCCAGCCGCGCGGCCTTGCGCGCCGGCAGGTAGCCGAACAGCAGGCCGGTGGCGAAGGCGCAGCCGAAGGCGAGCAGCACGGGGGCGAGGGCGTAGCGCACCGGCGTGCCGAAGGCTTCGATGAGGGCCGCGGTGCCGAGCCCGAAGACGACGCCGATGGCGCCGCCGAGCGCGGATACGACAAGCGCTTCGATGAGGAACTGCTGCAGGATGTTGCGCATGCGCGCGCCGGTGGCCATGCGGATGCCGATTTCGCGCGTGCGCTCGGTGACCGACACGAGCATGATGTTCATGACGCCGATGCCGCCGACCAGCAGCGAGATGGCGGCGATGGAGCCGAGCAGGATGGTCATGGTGTTCTGCGTTTCGGACACGCTGTCGATGATCGAGGCCATGTTGCGGATCTGGAAGTCCTCGACGCCGTGGCGGCTGAGCAGCAGCGCGTGGACGTCGTCCTGGGTGTCGTCGATGCCCTCGACGTTCTCCACCGCCACGGTGACGTTGCGCAGGTAGCGCTGGCCGGTGAGGCGCAGGCTGCCGGTGGTGTAGGGCACGAAGGCGACGTCGTCCTGGTCCTGCCCCCAGGCGTTGGCGCCCTTGGGGGCCATGACGCCGATGACGCGGAAGGGGATGTTGTTGATGAGCACGAACTTGCCCAGCGGGTCGGCGTCGGGAAACAGCGCGTCGACCACCGTCTGCCCCAGCACGGCGACGGTGGCGTAGCGGGTTTCGTCGTCGGCGGTGAAGAAGGTGCCGCTGGCCAGAGGCCAGGCGCGCGCGAAGGGGTAGTCGGCCGAGGTGGCGTTGATCTGGGTGCGCTGGTCCGCGCCCGCGTAGCGCACGGTGACGTTGCTGCTTTGCTCGGGGATGGCGGTGGCGACGTTGGGCAGTTCGCGGATCGCGGCCACGTCGTCCGGCACCAGCGTCACGGTGGTGTCGCGCCCGCGCAGGTTGGGCGCGCCGGGGCGGACGGTGAGCAGGTTGCTGCCCATCTGGCTGATGCGGTCGACGACTTCCTGCGTGGCGCCGTCGCCGATGGCGAGCATGGCGATCACCGAGGCCACGCCGATGACGATGCCCAGCAGCGTGAGGATGGCGCGGAAGACGTTGGCGCGCAGCGCGCGCAGCGCGGTTCGGGTGGCCTCGACGATGTCGGCCAGCCGCGAGCTGCGGTCAGCGTGCGGGGAGAAATCCGGCTCCGACCCTTCCGACGTCGCCGGGCCGGGGTCGGACAGGACGCTGCCGTCGCGGATCTCGATGATGCGGTGGGCATGCTCGGCGACTTCGCGCGCGTGGGTGATGAGGATCACCGTATGCCCTTCCCCGGAAAGCCGGGTGAGCAGGCGCATCACGTCCGCGCCGCTCTTGCTGTCAAGCGCGCCTGTGGGTTCGTCGGCGAGCAGGATGCGCCCGCCGTTCATCAGCGCGCGGGCGATCGACACGCGCTGCTGCTGCCCGCCGGAGAGCTGGTTGGGGCGGTGATCGAGGCGATCGCCCAGGCCCAGATCGCCGAGCAGCGCGCGGGCACGTTCGCGCCGCTCGTGTGCCGGCATGCCGCAATACACCGCCGGCACTTCGACGTTTTCGGCGGCGGTGGCGGAGCCGATCAGGTTGTAGCTCTGGAAGACGAAGCCGAAGTCCTCGCGCCGCAGGCGGGCCAGTTCGTCGCGGTCGAGCGCGGAAACGTCGCGCCCGCGCAGGTGGTAGCTGCCGCCGCTGGGCCGGTCGAGGCAGCCGAGGATGTTCATCAGCGTCGATTTGCCCGAGCCGGACGCGCCCATGATGGCGACGAATTCACCGGGGTGGATGACGAGGTCGATGCCGTGCAGCACCTCGACTTCGAGATCGCCATTGATGAAGCGCCGGGTGATGCCCCGTAGTTCGATCAACGGCGCCCCCGCCGCCTGCGGCGCGAGACGGGCGAGTTCCGGCTCGGCTTTCACCGGCGCCCGGCTCCGGGCGGAATCCCGCCGGGCATGCCGGCTGCGCGCCGCTGGCCGGCGGGCTGGCGCTGCCCGGTGACAACCTGCGTGCCTTCTTCCAGGCCGTCGACGATCTGCGCCTGGACGCGGTTGCCGATGCCGACGGTAACGCGCCGCTCTTCGATGTTTCCTTTCGCGTCCAGCACCTTGACCGTTGCCGTGCGCGGCGCCGACGCCGGGTGTGCCGCCCGCGCCGCGTCGGCAGCGGGTTTGGCGGGCGTAGCATTGTTTGACGTGGCGTTGCCGGACACGGGCTTGCCGGCAGCCGCCGACGGCTTCGCGGCGCCCGGTGCAGGCGTACCCGGTGCCGAGGCGCCCGAACCCGTGCGGCGGCGCGGGCCGTCCATCGTCAGGGCCGAAGCCGGCACCGTGAGCACGTCGCGCGCCGAGGCGACGACGAAGAACGCCTGCGCCGTCATCTGCGTCATCAGGGTTCGGTCCGGGTTGGGCACGTCGAACAGCGCGTTGAACAGCACCACGTTGTTCGTTACCGTGGGCGTCGGCTCGATCTGCGACAGGCGGCCGTACCAGCGCTGGTTCGGGTTGCCCAGCGTGGTGAAGTACGCATCCATGCCGACCTTGAGCCGGGTGACGTCGGCCTCCGATACCTGCGTCTGCACCGTCATCGTCGACAGATCGGCGATGCGCAGGATGATCGGCGCCGATTGGTTGGTGTTCAGGGTTTGCCCCGTGCGCGCGGTGATCGATACCACGGTGCCGGCGAACGGCGCGTAGATGCGCGTGTAGTTGAGGTTGGCCTCGTCGGCGCGCAGGTTCGATTCGCTCTGGTCGATCTGCGCCTTGAGCGCCTCGATCTGCGCCTTGGCCGCGCGCAGCACCGCTTCCGCGTTCTGCAGGGCTTCGGCGGTGGTCGCGTCCTCGGCCATCAGGTTGACCTGGCGCCGGTGCAGGGATTCGGCCAGCAGCAGGTTCGATTCGCGCTCCATCAGCTGCGCCCGCTGGTTGCGCAGCAGCGCCCGGGTTGCGTCGACCTTGCTCTGCAGCACGGTGGGGTCGATTTCGGCGAGCAGGTCGCCGGCCGTGACCTCGGAGCCGACCTCGACATGGATCTTCTTCAACTGGCCCGATACCTGGGCGCCCACATCCACGTAGTCCCTCGGCTGCAGCGTGCCGGTGGCGGTCACCACATCCTCGATGTCGCCACGCTGCACGGCGGCGAAAACGTATTGATCGGCGGGGTTGCCGTTGCCGAACCATTTCGCCCAGGCAAACCAGCCGCCGCCGGCCAGCAGAACAAGAGCAAGGATGACAAGAACGGGACGCAACCAGCGGCGGCGGGGCCGGACGGAGCCGGGAACGGTATTCATGGGTATTTACGGAAAATCGACGCGGGAAAAAGTCCGAAACAGCCGGGAAAATATTATTCAGAAGAAATAAAACGGAGCACCGGGAAAACGGCCGGAAAGCCACGAAACAAACGGCCGCAGCCGAAACGGACCGTGGTTGGAGCAAGCACACACCGCCATTGTGTACCGATTGCGGCAATCACGCAGGCACCAGTCGGGAAAGGTAACAAAATATTACGGCACGTGCCCGGCAACAGGCTGGCACGGAGCAATGGATGGTAGTGGACACGGGCGATGGGCGCAGGGAAACCTCGCTTGTCCGGTTTCATGATCTTTCAAATACCCATATTGAAAGAATAGGTTTGGGATTTCTTGAAACCTAAAATCAATTCATGCCAATGCGGTGCATGTCTCCACACATCTCGAATATTTCGATATGCGCCGCGTTTCCACCCATGTCGTACCTCATGCCTCGGTAGCCGGCCAGAACGGCACGCATGACCCCGGAGGACCATTGCGGACCGACGCCGCTCGGCCGCGCGCACGTCAATCCTTACGGCCCTTGCCTGCGATCACCCGCCGAAATCGATCCGGTCACCGCATCGATTTCGGCTCCGGGGTGGCCGGGCGAGGGCGAATGATCAGGGAGCCTGTCGATGAGGAAGTACTTCGAGCATCTTGCCGCCGCACTTCTGGCCGGGACAGCCAGCGTTTCGGCGGGACGGGTCGGGACAGCCGCAACGGAACCGGGCGACATCGCCGGGAAGATCAGGAAAATTGTTCACGAGCACTTTTTCGACCCGGGCCGCCTGGCCGCATTCGACACGCTCATCGCCACCACGAAGGGCACGGCCTCGCGGGAGGGCATCGACGAAGCCCTGGCGGCGCTCGGTGCATCCCACACCGGGTATTACACGCCCGACCAGATCGACTATTACGAGCTTGCCGACCTCTACCACTTCGCCATCGCGCCGGAGAACTGGCGCCTGCTCGCACCGGACGGCATGGTGAGCTATCAGGGGATCGGCATGATCGCCGCCCGGCAGGATGGCGCCGTGTTCGTGACCGATGTCTATGACGCCGGCCCGGCGGCGCTGGCCGGCGTCCGGGTCGGCGACGAGGTGACCGCCGTCGATGGCAAGCCCTATCGCGAAATCGCGTCGTTCAAGGGCAAGGCCGGCCAATCGGTTTCGCTCAAGCTGCGGCGCGAGAAGGGCGCCGTACCGGTCGAGCTTGTGGTGGGCGTCGTCGATATCCAGCCCCGAACGGCATTCACGACAGCCGTTTCGGCCAGCATCCGCACCATTGCATTCCGGGGCGCCGGCATCGGCTATATCCGGCTGTGGTCTTTCACGTCGGACGAAACGCTCGAACTGATCAAGAAGGAGCTTGGAAGCGGGCGCCTGAAGCATGCCAATGCGCTCGTTCTCGACCTGCGCGGCCGCTGGGGCAGCGCACCGCCGGATGCCGCCGAGATTTTCGTCGGCGGCACGCCTTCGAGCGAGATGGTCATGCGCAACGGCAAAGCCATCGTCGCCAACGTGCGCTGGAACAAACCGGTGGTCGCCCTCATCGACGAGGGAACCCGCAGCGGCCTCGAAGTGTTCGCCTACGCACTGAAAAAGAAAGGCATTCCACTGATCGGCAAGAACACCGCCGGTGCGGTGCTCGGCGGCACGGCTTTTCTCTTGCCCGATGACAGCCTGTTGTCGCTGGCCGTCGCGGCCATGCGCGTCGACGGCACGGTGCTGGAAGGCACGGGCGTGGCGCCGGATATCAAGGTGGAACGCCGGATTCCCTACGCCGGCGGCGCCGACCCGCAACTGGCCGTCGCGCTTGCCACAGTGCGGGAAAAGGTCTGAGGCGTATGCGGCAAGGCCGGGCTGGCACCACGAAAACACGCCTGCCCGGGTTCGCCGTACCCACACCGTACCCATTCGACACACGCAATACCCACACTAGCACAGTGGACTTTGAATAACTCGAAGATTAGAATCAGTCTATACAAATCAAGCTGCCGCATTACCTGTACCTATACGGCGACACCGGGCACCGCATTGCAGCAACACCACTTTTTTCAAACAAGGAGTCAAACATGAAAGGGAAGATCCTTGGCACGATCGCCACTCTCGCCGCCGTTGCCGCCACAAGCAGCGCCGCATGGGCCGCGGTACGCGAAGAGCCGATCCAGCCGATCGAAGCGGCAAAGGTCACGAACCCCGCCGAGGTCGAACTCGGCAAAAAGCTTTTCTTCGACCCGCGCCTGTCCCGTTCGGGCTTCATTTCGTGCAACTCCTGTCACAACCTGTCGATGGGCGGATCGGACAACCTGCAGACCTCGATCGGCCATAACTGGCAAAAGGGCCCGATCAATTCCCCCACCGTGCTCAACTCCAGCTTCGCCCTCGCCCAGTTCTGGGATGGCCGTGCGAAAGACCTGAAGGAACAGGCCGGCGGCCCGATCGCCAACCCCGGCGAAATGGCCTTCACGCACGATCTGGCGGTGGACGTGCTGCAATCGATCCCTGGCTACGTGACGGAATTCAAGTCGGTATACGGCACCGACCGCATCGATATCGGCAAGATAACGACCGCGATCGCCGCATTCGAAAAAACCCTGGTGACGCCCAATTCCCCCTTCGACAAATGGCTGAAAGGCGACGACAAGGCGCTCAACGCACGTGAGCTGGCCGGCTACAAGCTGTTCAAGGACAGCGGCTGCGTGGCCTGCCATAACGGCCCGGCGGCGGGCGGTACGTCGTTCCAGAAGATGGGCGTGGTCGAGCCGTACAAATCGGACAATGCCGCGGTCGGCCGCGCCGGCGTGACCGGCAAGGACGAAGACCGCTTCAACTTCAAGGTACCCACGCTGCGCAACGTCGAGCTGACCTATCCGTACTTCCACGACGGCGCGGCGCAGACGCTGGAGCAAGCGGTGGAAACGATGGGCCGCCTGCAACTGGGGCGGAAATACTCGAAGGAGGAAATCGGCCAGATCGTCGCCTTCCTCAAGACGCTGACCGGCGACCAGCCTACCTTCACGATGCCGCTGCTGCCCCCGTCCAGCAACGACACGCCGAAGCCGCAGCCTTTCAAGTAAACCGACAGGAAGCTTCCCGACAGGGCAGCGTTTCCCGCACGCCGCGCCGGCCAGTTCGAATTCGCCGGCGCGGATGCTTGACAGAGGCCGCCGCGGACACAAAGATTATGCCTTTCGAGTCACATACAAACACAAACGGGAAACGGAGTCCCTGCATTGAACACAACCCCCAGAGACGCAGAAAAAGCGGCCGCCAGAAAAACCGCGACGGAACGTTTGCGCCGTGCCGGCGTGCCGATCACCATGCAGCGGGTGGAAATCGCCTGTGTGCTGCTGCTGCGGCCGATGCACCTGTCGGCGGAGCAGGCGCTGACCGCGGTCCGCGAGCAGGCGCCCGAGATTTCCCGCGCCACCGTGTACAACACCCTCAACCTGTTTCGCGAGAAAGGTCTTGTGAAAGAACTGATCGTTGATCCGGAACGGGTGTTCTACGACTCGAACACCGAGTCGCACCACCACCTGTACAACATCGACACCGGTGAACTGAGCGACATCACCTGCGAAGAACTGCAGGTTGTCGGCAAGCCGGCGCTGCCGGCGGGTACCGAACTGCAGGAAATCGACGTCATCGTCCGCGTCCGCAGCAAACAGCCGGCCTGAGCCAAACAGCCGGCTTAACCCAAGCCGCGCTCAATTCCCCCCGGGAGCTTCGTTCTCGCCGGGGGTTTCGGGCATCGTGATGAAGCCCATTTTCTCGATGCCCGCCTCGCGCGCCTCCGACATCACCTCGGCCAGTTCCTGGTAGCGCGTATTCCTGTCCGCCCGCAGATGCAGCTCCGGCTGCGGGCTCTGCGCCGCCGCGCCGCGCAGGCGCTCGGCCAGCGCGGCGCTTTCCAGCGGCTCGTTGTTCCAGTAGAGCTTGCCATCGGCATCCAGCGCGAGCGTGACCTTTTCCGGCTTCGTCATGTCGGGCTGGCTCGTCGCCTTGGGCAGGTCGATCTTGACCGAGTGCGTCAAAAGCGGCGCGGTAATCATGAACACGATCAGCAACACGAGCATGACGTCGATCAACGGCACCATGTTGATCTCGCTGGTGGGCGTGCGTTCGCTTCCTTGATCGAAACCGCCGAAAGCCATCATGCCGCCCCGCTGCTCGCCAGCCGCACGGACGCCCCCTTGGGCGCCGCCTCGCCATCGTCCGGCAACGGATCGATGCGGGCGCCCGTGCACAGCCAAGCGTGCAGATCGTGTGCGAACGCATCCAGCTCCGACAGCTCGACGCGGTTGGCGCGCACAAAAGCGTTGTAGGCCAGCACCGCCGGAATGGCGACGAACAGACCGAAGGCGGTCATGATCAGCGCCTCGCCCACGGGGCCGGCCACCTTATCGAGCGTGGCCGAGCCGGCCACGCTGATTCCCACCAGCGCGTGGTAGATCCCCCACACCGTGCCGAACAGGCCGACGAAAGGCGCCACGGAGCCGATCGAGGCCAGCATGGTCAGCCCCGATTCGAGCCGCGCGGTGGAGAGCGCGATCGACTTGCGCATCGCGCGCGTGATGAATTCCGCCGCATCGAGCTTTCCGCCCAAAGTCTCACGGTGTGTATGGCGGCGCATATGCCCCGCCGCTGCCGCGCCCTGCCGCGCGAGCGCCTCGAACGGAGAATCGGGCGCCTGCCGCGCAAGGCCGGCCAGCCCTTCGTTCAGATCGGGGGCGGTCCAGAAGGCATCGACAGCGTCACCGTAGCGGCGCGCGCGCAACTGGCGCAGGCCGCGCGCCAGGATCAGATACCAACTGACGATCGACATCGTCAGCAACAGCAAGCCCACGGCGCGGATCAACAGATCGGCCTGGGTCCACAAATGAGCGAGCCCGAAGGCTTGGACGGTTTCCACTACGTTATTTCCCTTCCAGATTGAACACGATGGGCACCTGCACCCAGGCTTCGATGGCCTGCTCACCCCGGCGGGCGGGCACGAAACGCCAGCGGCCCACAGCATCGCGGGCGGCTTCGTCCAGACGGCTCGAATTCGAACTGCGCGCGAGTTCGACGCGCACCGGCGCGCCCAGCGCAGACACCAGCACCCGCAGCAAAACCCGCCCTTCCTCGCGCATGCGGCGGGACATCGCAGGATACGCCGGCGCGGGGTTGTGCAGATAGTCCGCATCGAAACGGGCCGCCGTGACCGGCGCGGTCGCCACCGGGCCGACAGCCGCCGCGGTGGCCTGTGCAGCGGGCGCAGCCGGCAGCGCGGCTTCCGCCACGGGTGCGGCCTCCGCCGCGGCAGGCGGTTCGGGCTTCGGCTCGGAAATCGCCTGCTCCGGCACCTTGAGCGGCTCCACGGCCGGAACGGGCTTCGGCGCCGGCGCTTTCTTCGGCTTGACCGGCACCGGCGGCGGCATTTCCACCTTTACCGGCTGCGGCGGCGCGGGCTGGGGAGGCTTCGGCGCGGCCTGCACCTCCGGCGCGACGAAAGCGACCTCGATCGGGCGTGGACTGGTCACCGTCATGTCGGGGATCGTCGCGTGCAAGCCGATATAGACCAACCCGGCCACGCCGGCAGCGTGGGCCAGGGTGACTGCGGCAGCGAGGCCCGCACGGCCAAAACGCGACGGCCGCGCCCCGGCACGGACCCGGCGCGCGGCCCGCGAGGCTTTTTCCCGCGCACGCGGAGACGGCGCAAACGGAATCGCCCTGGCGCGAACGGCGGCGACATTCATCGGCCGGCAACCCAGGGCACGAACGGAAACGGCCGCATGCTCATGTGAGAGAAACGATGCCGGCGAGCGCGGAACCCATCGCCACGTGCATCAGCACTGCCGCGACGCCCAGGTAAAGCATGAAGCGCCCGACGGGGAACGCGCGGACAGGCCGCGTATCGAGCCGGCCCGCGGGAAGATGCATGCGCTCCATCGCCCGGCCATCCGCGCGGTGCACGGCATAACCGGCCCCGACCGCGCCTGCAAACGTCGTCGCTCCCAAATCACGAACCTTATGAGTCTGCGGTTTCCATCTGGGATTGCAGATAGTTCTGCAATCCGACCTGTTCGACCAATCCGATCTGCGTTTCGAGATAGTCGATGTGCTCTTCGGTGTCTTCAAGCAAATCCTCCAGCAGCGTGCGCGAAACGTAGTCCTTACAGGACTCGCAGTACGCGATCGCTTCGATCAGGTCCGCTCGCGCGCCCTGTTCGAGCTTGAGGTCACCTGCCAGGCACTCGGGCACGGTTTCGCCGATCAGCAGCTTGTTGAGGTTTTGCAGATTGGGCAGCCCATCCAGGAACAGCACGCGCTCGATCAGCTTGTCGGCGTGCCGCATCTCCTCGATGGACTCTTCGTATTCGTGCTTGCCGAGTTTGACCAGCCCCCAGTTCTTGTACATGCGCGCATGCAGGAAATACTGGTTGATGACGGTCAGCTCATTGGTCAGTTGTCTGTTGAGGAACTGTATTACCTTCTTATCGCCTTTCATGCAGCCTCCGCAGCAAGAGTAAACACGAGCGGACGCGCGGCCATGCCCAGGCATGAACCGCCAGCATCCGATGTTTGTCCGGCCAATGCAGTGCGAAGGCAATCTCGCGCATGAACGGCACAACGGCCGCAAGTGTCGGCAACTCCCAGTTCCTTGCGCAGGTGACGCAAGGTGGAAGCGCCGCAACTGACAGCCTCGCCGATATCGCGCTCGGTTACCGCATTGCAGACGCAGACATACATAGTTTAACCCCGCCGGAAAACTTCCTACTGTTTCCTACCGTTTCACGCGCGTTGCGCCTTCGCGGCGGAACAGTGCGGAACGAAGGATGAAAGGAATCCTGAATAAGATTGTAAATGCGAATTGTTTTTATTACAGCATTTAGCCCTGGCAACGTCAAGCGCCAACGAACCTGCGCCCTACCCCAAGGCGCGCGAACTCGGTATCGGGGCTGCAAGCCCCCTCGCCTCCTGCCACCACCGGAAACCGGGATTGGTGATGGTGTGACGTCGTCCCACGCACGTAACCCGTGTGCCAAACCAGTTTCCTCGTCCCGTCTGTGCATCGAGCACGGCCCTGGCACCGTCCAGGTGGTCGACGATGAAGCGGTAGGTTCTGGCTCTTGAGCATCGCCGCCGGTACGTTAGCTTGGTCGGCGTACAGGGAGTCGAGTAGCACGTTCAGTTCGTCAGACGACGTTTGTGCTCCGAGGTGATGAAGGAGGCAGTATTGGGCAGCGTAGTGCCACCTCCTTGTTCGCTTACCTGCCGCCGTACCGCCGACGATGTTGCGGATACGGGCAAAAAGCAGGTCAACCGGGCTGGAGGTCAATGTTCAAACGGCGGGCAATTTCGCGAATAGTGTCGCAAAAGCGGCTGTCGGCGTAGTCGTGCAGTGATTGTTCGAGCAATGTACGGGCGCGGACGGTATCGCCGCGCTCGACAAGAAGCATGCTGGCGATAAGCGGATGTTGCGCGTCGCTCGCGCCATGCACGCCTTTCGCGGAAAGGGCGCGATCGAGCAACGCATCGGTATCGGAGTAATAGTCGAAGAAACGCAAACCGTGCTGAACAAGAGTGTCGGAAATCTCGGCGCCAATGGCATCAATGTCGGCGGCGGCATCGATGGTCCACCAGATATCGCGCGGCCCAGGGAGCAAGCTGCCGATACGCTGTTGCACGGGCCAAAGTGCGGAGCCGGGATTTTTTGGAAAAGGGCGTGTGGTCCACTTGGTGTATAGCCAAGGCGAACTGACACCGAGGTTGAGGGTAAAACTACCTTCATCGTGCGAGCCCCATTGCGAGGCTTGAAAGTGGATGAAATGATAGAGGCCGCCGGGCGTGAGACGGTGAAAGTGCGGCGACTGGCGTTTGAATCCGTGCCCAGCGAGGGCCGGAGCACAAAGTGCGCTGACGCGTCGGATAGCTTGTGTGGTAAGGCTGACAGGCATGGCGTGGCAGTATCTTCAGATAAAGGGGATGTAGGGACTGTAAGCTACCCGATTGGCGCCTGATGAAATGAGTTCGCCAAGAGTGAACGGGCTTAACTCTTCGGTATCCTGAAAACTCCTAGCGCTTATTCTGCCTCATCCAACCCGTACGACATTATCAGATCATTGTTGATGTATACAGGATTCCATATGGCAGGGTTTGCATGCCTCCTCGCCTCCTACCGCAGAGCCGAGCGGCCGGAAACCAGGATTGGTTGCTCGACGAATTCGGGCAAAACCCGCCGATAATCGTCAAACGCACACAAGCGCGCGCGATGGCACAAAATGAGGCCCAGCCAGGAAAGGTCGAAGAAATCAGCGCGCGAACGCCAGATGCGGCAGCACCCGATGCTCGCCAGCCATCACCAACCAATCAGGAGTTGATCATGGCTGAACACGATCATGAATCAGGGGGAAAATCTTGCCGTACGAAGGCGCAGGAGCGACGGCTAAAGGTATCTGCGCTGCCCGATCCGTCCCGGCGCATGCCGGCGTTGCGCTTGAAAGGATTGTGGTTGGAAAGAGCGGGCTTCATACCCGCTCATCCGGTGCGCCTCAGGGTCTATCAGGGATGCATCGTGATTGCGCTCGATTGACAGACCGCGAACGAGCGAGAAGGGACAAGGATGGGGCCGCAGCAGCGGTCCCCTTTATTGGGTTTTGCCGGGAAAGCTGCTCGATTGGCGCGTGATGGAGTGAGTTCGCCGGAAACGAACGGGGCAACTTTTCAGCATCCGGGAAACTCATGGAGCTTACTCAACTCTGCATCCAATCCCTGTGACATTACCAGGCTATTGTTGGTGTACCTAAGATGCCATGTAGCAACAATGCCATGGACTATTTTGATGGCTTGAGTTTTTCCGATACGGCGCCACCCTTCGCCTCTATTGATCAATTCATCGACGCTCGGAGAACACTTATATTCACCAGCCAAACCATAGACTTCTTCTTTCGTCTTTTCCCGCGTTATTTTAGAATCAACAACATGTAAAGCAATGAACAGAACGCACAGCGACGCCATACACCATCTGAAAATACTTCCCCGCTTCAAAACCCATAAAACAAAAAAGAAAATCAAGAACATCCGCAGAAAAGCTTCTATAACTCCATTTTTTGCAAAAAATAAGTACACAAAAATATAAAAATTCAATATCGAAAAAAATATATTGAATAAATTCTTTGAAACGAACTTGACCATCAACCCAGGAGATATGTTCATGACTTTCGGGACAAGCCGCCTTGGCAAACCAGAATAGGAATTTGTGTCACATCGAGAAGGTGATTTCCGGCCAAACATCGTTTCGCTTATCGAAACTTATTCAGCCCCCATTAATCTATTTCGCACTCACATTCATGGCAATGCTTAGGCAATGTAGGCCACCACGTTGCGATACTGATACCCAGAAATTTTTCTTTTCGAAACAATAGCGCAGCTCCACACCGAGGGCACTGCAAGCTCATCAAGCCAATGCCTACAAAAACCATTACAACCATTGCCCCAACGACAAACAACTGGGACCACGCTACGCTCAGAAAAAGAAAAAATAGGCAAATGGTGAAAAGCGCCAAAAGAAAGGCCCAGTATTTACCCTTTGTAGTCATTTTTGCATTCGAACGACTCATTGCACCCTCCCGTTGAGACGGGGAAATACTTGATTTTTTTACCGACGCACCACCAGCCGGGATACCCAGCCCTCCACCGCTTTTTTACCAGCCTTAACATGCAGTTATCAGTGATGGTATCAGTACTGCACTCCCGTAGAGAAGCTTTTGGCTGCCGGACAAAACCGCATTACCAGTACAGGCAGGTGGAGGCGTAGATATTCGCGCCGCGGAACGCAGGGTTCCGTGAAGCGCCCATAAGAACCGAAGCGCAATGTCCCAATCAGGCCTTGCTGAACGTCGAGGTTCCCAAGAAAAGCCTACTCATACCAACGACAAAGCTCACAAGCTTTCAGGGGCGGCGCCATTCGGCAAAGGCTATATCCAGCGAAGCGCCCCATATTTCGAAGATCTTTCGAACGCATAGAGAAACAAAGCGACGAATTCACTTGCTCTTCCAACCCGGCGGATCGAGGCACAGACTTGCAGCAAGAACGGAAAGCGTCGATCCGACGAATACGCAGATCGTCCAGAAAACCGACCTATCGTGAGCATCTCCGTCCATTGGATTGAAGAAGCCAAAAAACATCACCAATCCAGCAAGTAAAAACACAACACCCGAAACGTAGCGTGCAGTCTTTTTTTTCTTCCTTTCAAGAAGAAAAATGGCAAGCCCAATACAAAGAAAGATCAGATTCGGAAAAATAACTCCTGAGAGACGATAGACCGAAAATACGAAGGCCACGCACAAGAAGGACGCACAAAACAGCGTCAGAGCGTGCTGAATTTTCTCTCTAGTCATAGGAAACGACCATCTTCAATAGTTTTCAATGGCTCAGGGCCTGGGATAAGGTTATCGTGCATGCATGGCGAGCAGGATAGCGCAAGAATCTCTTTCGTTTGGCTATTGGCTTTCCGAATCGAATGTGGCTGTAGCGCGAGATTTCATTGCGCTCACTTCGATAATATTTCTGATCGCACCAGACCACATGCCAAAATGCCCCGTATCGTGGCTGTCGAATACACCTCGTACACTCACCACTTGACCATTGAACGGTTTCAACCGCTTTTCTTTCTCCGTGAATCGTTTTATGTCCTCGTCGGTCTCGAAGGGACCTGAATCGATAGTCAGCCAGATGCAGTCCTTGCGCGATAGCGGTTTCTTGGACGGACAGAGCGACATGTTTTCCAGTCCGATCGAGATGTATCCTACGACATAGACCAACTTTCCTTCGTAACGCTCCGGCGTGGCGACCAGATTGGTCAATGATACGGATTTTCCGATTTTATCCGATTGTTCAGTGACGACTGGTGTTTCCGCGAAGCAATTTGGCATACCCAGTGCCAAGGACAACATGAGTAGATATGCTTTCATCTCAGTATCCTCATCTTTTCGCCTGATGATGTGACCGTTTTCCCTTACAGCGCGCTTGAATACAACAGGGCATTATGAACTTCACCAACTCTTTAAATAGCTATCCGCTGTACCAGCATTCAAGTGAAGTTGCAGCTTTGCCCGACATAAGAACAATACAGACGTTTCTGGATAAACCACCGGGAAATCGGTTAAATTGTACCCGCACTTTCTCTTCGCCATCTTCATTTATTTTTATGATTCTTAATTCACTCGCATGTAATTCATTTGCAATTTTTTCTATCTCTTCGAGCCGCACCCCAGGAGTAACTCTCTTTTCAAATTCCTCTCTTGCCTTGTCTGCCCGAGGTGACATCCAACCAGCAGAATAAATACCCATGGCAAAGCCAAAAAGAACATATAGTAAAAATAGGAAAAAAACGGCCTTGAATACTATGAATATTATTCTACGAATCATTTTCAACATCGCCCACCCCTAGCAATATCCTATCCGCCCCCCGAAACTCACCGAAACTACCAACCACCGCCAACCATTTGGCTTTCTTCCCCTGAAAGACCAACCCATTCATCATGTGAAAAATAAACGACTTTTGATTGGTTCGATGCGAGAATTCCACTCCATCCAAAAAGCAAGCACAAATGCAGCAAGCTCACCAAATCTTGTTTTTCAAAATCCAAGAACAAATGACCGGGAGCCAAAAATAAAGGTTTATTCTCGGAATATGCCAATCTTAGTTTTTGAAAAAGATGAAGATTTTCTCTTGAAGGCCAAATTCCGAACTCTGTCACCAGCAGCACAGATAAAGAAAACGGTGTAAACCAATCCGCCACCGCGCTGGCAAAAGAATAGTAGCGACCGCATTCGTCATTCAAATCAACGCAGTAATCAAAATCAATTTTTTGCAATGAATTAGCTTCTACTTTTGGCAATAAATCAGCAAAACCAAAAGAACCCAGATACTCCACCGAATCCGCCTTATTCAGGAATAGCATTCAACATTCTCTGCAATAATTTATTCAAATATAATTACATTTTTGGACTTGAAATACCATAGCAACCCCCAAAACGACACTTATAGCATTGTGGAAGTACCATACGGATTCATGGCATGCCTAGCCACCTATGAGTTGCCAGTGAACATCCCTTCCGAAGCGGAAAAAGCGTTATTGATCGTCCAGAGGCTATTGGCGGAATCGCTGGTGGCTGTCTATCTTCATGGGTCGGCTGTGGCTGGCGGACTTCGCCCCCGCAGCGATGTGGATTTGCTTGTGGTCGTCGACCAGCCGATGACGCCCGGGATTCGGGAATGTCTTGCCGCCAGTTTGATGGCGGTATCGGGCCGGTATCCTTTCGATCCGGATGGGCGCCGCCCTCTTGAACTGATCGTTTTCCTGCACGCCGATCTCGCTGCGCCGCCCTACCCTGCCCGGTGCGAATTCATTTATGGCGAGTGGCTGCGAAGCGGCTACGAGGCGGGGGAAATTCCCGAGCCTGTTTGCGATGCGGAGCTTACCCTGGTGTTGGCTCAATCGCGGCAGGAAGCGATTCCGCTGTTCGGCCCGAGCGCAGGCAGCCTTTTACCGGCCATTTCAGGGCTGGATATACGCCGGGCCATTGGGGATGTTCTGCCGGCTCTGATCGAGACATTGCGGGGAGATGAACGCAATGTTTTGCTGACGCTGGCGCGTATGTGGCGAACCTTGCTTACCGGGGAGTTCGTTCCGAAGGATGTTGCCGCCGATTGGGCGGCTGCCCGTCTTCCGGCCGAACAGGCGGCGGTTCTGGCGGATGCGCGGGAGTCGTATTTGAAAGCACATGAGGAAGATTGGCGAAATCGCCAGCATGAGCTTCGGCTCGCGGTAAGCTCGCTGCACGATCGTGTGCTGGTGAATCTATAACATCTCCATCACGCATCCCCTTTTTCCGCCCCGGCCACGCGCATGCCTTCCGAATTCGATCTTATCCGCCGTTATTTCACCCGCACGGCCACGCATAGCGATCTTGGCGTGGGGGACGATGCCGCGCTGCTGCGGCCACGGCCCGGCATGCAACTGGCGGTTTCGACCGATATGCTGGTGGCGGGCACGCATTTTTTCGCCGATACCGATCCGCGTGCGCTGGGCTGGAAGGCGCTTGCGGTGAATGTGTCGGATCTGGCGGCGATGGGCGCGGAGCCGCGCTGGGCGTTGCTCGCGCTGGCTTTGCCGGCGGCGGATGAGGCCTGGATCGGCGCGCTGGCGGACGGTTTTTTCGATTGCGCGGCGCGTTATGGCATCGATTTGATCGGCGGCGATACGACGCGCGGCCCGCTCACCCTTGGCGTCACCATTGCCGGCGAGGTTCCCGCGGGCCAGGCCATTACCCGTGCCGGCGCGCGTGCGGAGGACGATGTGTGGGTTTCGGGCCAGCCCGGGCTGGCCGCTCTCGGCCTTGCGCAGTTGCGCGGCAACGCCGCGCTGGCCGCCGATCTGCGCGCGCGCTGCCTCGATGCCTTGCACCGGCCGCAGCCGCGCACCGAACTCGGGCTGGCGCTGCGCGGGCTGGCCGGCGCGATGTTGGATGTATCGGACGGGCTGCTTGGCGATCTCGGCCATATTCTCGAACGCTCCGGCGTTGGCGCCATCATCGAACTCGATGCGCTGCCGTTGTCCGTGCCGCTGGCCGCTTGCGGGGATGAGGCGCTCGCCCGCCGTTGCGTGCTTGCGGGGGGGGACGATTACGAGTTGTTGTTCACCGCCCCGCCGGCGCACCGGCAGGCCATCGGGGCCATCGGCGCGCGCCTTGCCCTGCCGCTGACGCGCATCGGGGCCATTACCGCCAGTGCCGGCGGGGTTTTGCTGCGCGCGAGCAATGGCCGCCTGTCGCCGTCCGCGTTTTACGGTTACGACCATTTCATCTGATTCATGTTGCCTGACATCCCCTCGGGCTATCCGCTGTTCGTCACAAAAAGTAACAAAGGGCTGAAAGGGGTCAATCCCCTACTCCACCGATAAAACCCGCTTCGGTATGCGCCGGGTGCGGCGTCGGGCGCGGATTCGCAGACGCTCCACCAGCCCGGTCCGCACGTGTCTTCATGCGCCCGCCCTGGCGAGCGCTCCGGCACGCTGGCGGTATGGGATTGCGCCCGATCCGCCACTTTCGCCCCGAGGCGCCAGCCAGTATTTGCATTGCGTAACAACGCCGCGTGGCGGCATCCACTTTGCGTAGCAGGATCAAAAACCGGACGGTCCTGGCCGGGTAGCCGAGCCGGGTCATGCGCCAATCGCGGACTCGGTACACGCCTCCGGTTTTAAGATTCTTTTCAGCATGGATCGCTAAGGTTGTGTTCATTCCAAAACCGACGACGACCATGAGAATCCGCCTTTTCATCGCTTCCTGTTCCCTGCTGTGCGCCTTGCAGGCCCAGGCGGCCGAGCCGCTTCCGCTGACCGCCCAGCAGATTCAGAACCTGGGCATTCGCACCCAGACGCTGGCCGACAACGATCAGGGCACGCTGCGGCATCTGCCCGGCAAGGTGGCGGTGCCCGCGGGGCAGCTTCAGGTGCTGATCGCACCGGTGGAGGGCACTTTGCAGGAGGTGTTGGTTGCCCCGGGCATGGCGGTGAAGAAGGGCCAGGTGCTTGCCCGGCTGGTGAGCCCGCAGGCGCTGGAGTTGCAGCGCGCGCACGCGGAGGCCAGTGCCCGGGCCAGCCAGGCGAGGACGGCGCTGGTGCGGGACGAGCAGCTTTTCCAGGAGGGCATCATCGCCGCCGCCCGCCTTGAAGCCACCCGGGCGCTGGACAGGGAGGCCGCCGCGCAGTTGGCGCAGACGGGCCAGACCTTGCGCCTTTCCGGTGGGCAGCCCGGCCAGATGGACCCGGTGCTGGAGCTGAAGGCCAGCATGGACGGGTTGGTGCTGGAACAGCTCGCCCAGACCGGACAGCGCCTGCCGGCCGCGACACCCATTGCCAGCATCGGACGGCTCGAACCGCTGTGGATCGAAATCCAGGCTCCGCGCTCGGCCGCCGCGCAGGCCAAGGCGGGGGATCCGGTCGCCATGCCGCTGCTGGGCATCGCCGGCAAGCTGCTGGAGGTGAGCCGGGCGGTGGATCCGGTGAGCCAGAACGTGATGCTGCGCGCGCAGGTGGACCAGGGGGCGGAGGTCTTGAGCCCCGGCCAGGCGGTGGAGGTGGAGATCACGGTTGGCGGCCGCGCGGGGCTGGCGCTGCCGGCGCAGGCGCTCGCCCGCCATGAGGGCGAGCTGTTGGTTTTCGTCCAGCACGGCAGCGGCGACGCGACGAGCTTCGAGGCCCGGCCCGTCCGGGTGATGTCCAGGATCGGCGAGACGGTGATGGTGGAGGGCCTCGCGGTGGGCGAGCAGGTCGCGGTCGAGGGTGTATCCAGCCTGAAAGGCATGCTGCTCAACGGTACGGGAGAGGAGTGATGCTCGTTCGCCTGATCCGTTTTTCCCTGACCCAGCGCCTGCTGGTGCTGGTGCTTACCTTGATGCTGGTGGGGCTGGGCACGCGCGCCTTCATGCAGTTGCCCATCGACGCCTTTCCGGACGTTTCCACGACGCAGGTGAAGATCATCCTGAAGGCGCCGGGGATGACGCCGGAGGAGGTGGAGACGCGCATCGTGACGCCCGTGGAGCAGGAGATGCTGGGCATTCCGAACCAGCAATTGCTGCGCTCCACGTCGAAGTACGCCATTACCGATATCACGATCGATTTCACGGACGGCACCGACATTTACTGGGCACGCCAGCAGGTGGGGGAGCGCCTGGCCGGCGTGATGGACAGCTTGCCGTCCGGCGTGAGCGGCGGCCTTGCGCCGATCACGACGCCGCTGGGCGAGATGTTCATGTTCACCATCGAGGGCGACCTGCCCCTGGATGAGAAGCGCAGCCTGCTGGAATGGGTGATACGCCCGCAGTTGCGCACGGTGCCCGGGGTGGCCGATGTGAACAGCCTGGGCGGTTTCGTGAAGGCTTTCGAGGTGGTGCCGAACACGACGGCCCTGGCGGCGCGCGGCCTGTCTCTGGCCGATCTGCAGGATGCCCTGGAGCGGAACAACCGCAACGATGGCGCCGGCCGCCTCAACGACGGGGAGGAATCCCTGCTGGTGCGCGCCGAGGGGGCGATCCGCAATCTGGAGGATGTGGCCGCCATCGTGCTGAGGAGCGATGCCGGCGGGGTGGTGAGGGTGGGCGATGTGGCGACCGTGAGAAACGGTAGCCTGACCCGCTATGGCGCCGTGACCCGCAGCGGGGAAGGCGAGGCCGTCCAGGGGCTGGTGCTGGGTTTGCGCGGCGCCAATGCCCGGGCCGTGGTGGCGGGGGTGAAGGCGCGGCTGGCGGAGATCCAGCCGTCGTTGCCAGAGGGCGTGAGCATCGTGCCTTTCTACGATCGCAGCACGCTGGTGGACCGCGCCGTGAATACGGTATCGAAGGCGCTGCTGGAGGCGATCGTGCTGGTGGTGATCCTGCTGCTGGCCTTTCTCGGCAATCTGCGCGCCGCGCTGGTGGTGGCGCTGATGCTGCCGCTATCCGCGCTGGCGACGTTCATCCTGATGCGCAGTTTCGGCCTTTCGGCCAATCTGATGAGCCTGGGGGGGCTGGCCATCGCCATCGGCATGCTGGTGGATGCGGCCGTGGTGGTGGTGGAGAACGTGGAAACCGAGCTGGCCCATGCGCCGAAGAGCCTGCCGACGCTGCACCTGATCTACCGGGCGGCGCGGGAGGTGGCGTCGCCGGTGGCGTCGGGCATTCTGATCATCATCATCGTGTTCCTGCCGCTGCTTTCCCTGCAGGGGCTGGAAGGGAAGATGTTCGGCCCGGTGGCGCTGACCATCGTTTTCGCGCTGTCCGCCTCGCTGCTGCTTTCCCTTACCGTGGTGCCGGTGCTGGCGTCGTGGCTGTTGAAGCGCGGCGCGCACCACGAGCCCTGGCTGGTGCGCAAGATGAACGCGGGGTACGACCGGCTGCTGACGTGGTCCCTGGCGCATGCGCGGCCGCTGGTGTTCGCCGCGCTGGCGGTGCTGGCCGCCGCCGCGGGGGCCTATACGCTGCTCGGGAAGACTTTCATGCCCACGATGGACGAGGGCGATCTGATCATGCAGTTGGAGAAGTTGCCTTCCATCACGCTGGACCAGAGCCTGGCCCTGGACAGCCGCATCCAGCAGACGATCATGGCACAGGTGCCGGAGGTGAAGGCCATCGTCGCCCGTACCGGCGCGGATGAATTGGGGCTCGATCCGATGGGCCTCAACCAGACCGATACGTTCATGGTGCTGAAGCCGCGTGCCGAGTGGCGCGAGCCTGACCCGGACTGGCTGATGGATCAACTACGCGAGGTCATGGCCGGCTTTCCGGGCATCGGTTTTTCCTTCACCCAGCCCATCGACATGCGGATCTCCGAGATGCTGACGGGGGTGCGCGGCGATCTGGCGGTGAAGATCTACGGCGCCGACCTGAATACGTTGAACCGGCTGGCGGGACAGGTGGAAACGGCGATCAAGGGCATCTCCGGCGCCGAGGATACGTTCACGGTGAAGAACGAGGGGGTGCAGTACCTGCAGATCGCGGTGGACAGGCTGGCCGCCGGCCGTTTCGGGCTCAATGTGGAAGATGTGCAGGATGAGTTGAAGAGCTTGCTGGAGGGCCGCGTGGTCGGTACGGTGATCGAGTCCGGCCGGCGGGTTTCGCTGTTGATCAAGGGGAATCCGGAACTGCGCGACAGCCCGTCCGAGTTCGTTGCGCTGCGGATCGCGACGCCGAACGGGTCGAGCGTGCCGCTTGCCAGCGTCGCCCGCGTCGAGCGGGTGGATGGCCCGGTGAAGGTGGATCGGGAAAACGCGCAGCGCTTCGTGGTGGTGCAATCCAACGTGCGCGGCCGGGATCTGGTGGGCTTCGTGGAGGACGCGCGCCAGGCCGTGGCCGGCGCCGTGCAGTTGCCGGCCGGCTATACCGTCGCCTGGGGCGGACAGTTCGAGAACCAGCAACGGGCGGCGGCACGCCTGGCGGTGGTCGTGCCCATGGCGCTGGCGCTGATCTTTTTCCTGCTCTTTTCCACTTTCCGTTCCGTGCGCCAGGCGGTGCTGGTGCTGAGCAACATTCCTTTCGCCATGGTGGGCGGCGTTTTTTCGCTGCTGCTGGCCGGGGAGTATCTGTCGGTGCCCGCTTCGGTGGGGTTCATCGCCCTGCTTGGCATCGCCGTGCTGAACGGGGTGGTGATGGTGAGCTATTTCAACCAGTTGCTGGCAACGGGCATGCCCATCGCCCAAGTGGTGGTGGAAGGCGCCAAACGCCGGCTGCGCCCGGTGCTGATGACCGCCAACATCGCCGCCTTCGGGCTGGTGCCGCTGCTGTTCGCCACCGGGCCGGGTTCCGAGGTGCAGCGCCCGCTGGCCATCGTGGTGATCGGCGGGCTGGTGACTTCCACCACCCTGACGCTGCTGCTTCTGCCGATCCTGTACCGGCGTTTCGGCCTGAGGCCGCAAACCCCTTTCCGCGAGGCTTCCGACCATGCCTGATACTCCGGTAATCCTTACCGTCATCGTTCCTTTCGAACTCGGCGAGGCGGTGGCGAACGCCATCCTGGCCCGCCCCGACCTGACCGCCGGTTTTTCTTCCTCGGACGTGGAAGGCCACGGCAGTTCCATCCATCTGGTGGACGCCGCCGAACTGGTTCGCGGCTACGCGCGCCGCAAGCGCCTGGAAACCGTCTGCGACAGCCAGCCCAAGGCCAGGGACGTTCTGGATCTGCTGCGCGACACATTCGCCGGCGCGAACATGTACTACTGGATGGCGCCGGCCCTGGCCTGCGGGAGGCTGACATGAAACGCCGCCACACGAAACTTCACAAACTCACCGCCACGCTATGCCTGGGCCTGTGGTGGAACGTGGCTGCGTCCGCCCCCCCTTCCGCCCCCGCTCCCCAGGATTTGCCCCCGGATGCGGTGGTGCAACGCCTGCTGGCCGAATCCCCCGAAATCCTGGCCGGCCGGGGCCAGTTGGCCGTTGGCGAGGCCCAGCGGCGGCGCCTGGAAGCCGGCCCCCATGAGTGGGCGGTGACGCTCGAAGGCCAGCGGCGGCGCACCCAGCCCCCCGGCGAAGACCCGGACAGCCTCACCAAGGACTGGGCAGTCGGCATCGAGCGCGCGTGGCGCCTGCCCGGCAAGGCCGAGTTGGATGAACGGCTGGGCGCCGAGTATGTGGCGCTGGCCGAGGCCGGCGCGGATACGAGCCGGCGCGAAACCGCCCGGATGCTGCTGGCCGGGTGGTTCGAGTGGGTTCGCGGGCATGTGCAATGGCGGCAGGCCCAGGATGACCGGCAGTTGCTGGAGAAGGAGATGCGCGCCGTGCAGCGGCGCCGGGAGCTTGGAGATGCTGCGAAGCTGGAGGTGATGCAGTCCGAAGCCGCCCTGGCGCAGATGGAGGCCCGCCAGTTGATGACGGAAACGGAGATGCGGGCGGCGGCCGAGCGCCTTCGCCAGCTTTTCCCCGGCCTCGCCCTGCCGGAGCAGGTGGCGCTGAGCCAGCCCCAGGCCCTGGAGGGCAGCCCGGAGGCGTGGGAGGAAACCTTGCTCGCCCGCGATCCGGCGCTGCGCGCCGCCCGCCTCGAATCCCGCCGCAGCGGCCTGGAGGCGCAGCGGACGGACAAGGAGCGGCTCGCCGACCCGACGCTGGGGCTGCGATTGACGCACGAGCGGGACAGCGAGGAGCATCTGCTGGGGCTGACGCTCACTATTCCCATCGGCGGCGCGGCGCGGCAGGCGGACGCGGACCGCAGCCTGGCGGAGGCCGGCATCGCCAGCCAGCGGGAAGCGCAGGCACTGCGCCAGAGCAAGGCGGATATCCGCGCGGCCTGGTATCGGGCCCAGGCATCGCATTCGAGCTGGCAGCGCAGCGATGCGGCAGCCCGGCAGATGGAGGCGGCCGCCGGGCTCCAGGCCAGGGCTTATGAACTCGGCGAGGGCAGCCTGGCCGATTTGCTGAACGCACGTCGCCTGGCCTTCACCGCCCGGCAGGAGGCCCGGATGGCCCAGATCGAAGCCGTGGAAAGGCGCTACCGCCTGTTGCTCGACAGCGACGAGCTTTGGGCTTTCGACGCGGAACCGGCTGTCGCGGCCGCACCATGACAGATGTATTCTCGCCTCTGTAATGGACCAGCGCATTCGAACATGCATGTAATGAAGATCACTTCCAAAATGCTCTACGGCGAACTGCGTTCCGCCCTCGGTCCGCTGATGAAGCAGAACGGTTTCAAAAGCGAGAGGGCGGGACGCCTTGGTTGGGGCAGGCCCGCGGCCAATGGGCACCTGACCGTCTTTTTTCAGTGCGACAAATGGGGCTGGGACGAAAACTGGGGGTCGAAGTTTACGCTCGAGTTCGAAATCACCCCGCCCGATCCGCAGACCGGGAGCAAATTCGAGCGGATCGGTTACCTGTTGGAGGGATTCGAGGAACTGGACGATCTTCGAATCAGGAACAACCACGTGATAGCGCGCCTGCCGGGCACGCTCAACGATGGCGTCGTGACCGCCCCGCTCGACGACGGCACCGAGGCCGTCGTGATCGGCGAGCGGGCCGATCCGGAAAAGGCGGTGTATGGCCGGGATTTGTGGCTCAACTATTACTCGATGGAGGATGTGCGCGCCTGGGCCGCCTATTTCGCCGGAAATCTGCTTCGCTTCGTCTCGATTTTCGAGAATGGGACGAAAAGCGCGGAAGGCAAGGCCCGAGAGCGGTTCAACCGAATGATGTCGAACGTTCAGAAAACGCAAAACCTTGCGGAAAAGGCGCGGATATTCGAGGGGTTCATCGCAAGCGAAATGGACCCCATGTTCAGGGAAGGCGCGGAGGAATGGCTGCGCCATCTGAATGGGGTCATTCACGAACGCTCGGCCGCCGGCTGAAGTCGTTCGGCATGGCGCGCGCCCGCGCAGCGGGTACCGCGATACGGGTGTATTCAGCCCTGCCGGCACGCTGAACGTGCGGGCCGGCGAATCCCGCGCGGAGACGGGATAAACGAAACCGTTCATGTATCCTTGCGGAACGTTATTTTTCAACCGTTTCCGCCCAGAACAAGACCTGTTCGCCGAGATCGCGAACGGGCTTTACAACAATCGATATGCGCCCAACCGCCCGCCTGCTGCTCAGCCATCCCGCCCATTTCATTTCGCTCGGTTTCGGTGCCGGCCTCGCGCCGAAAGCGCCCGGCACGTTCGGCACCCTGCTGGCGTGGCTGCTCTACCCGCTGCTCAGCGCGCCGCTTTCCGAAGGGGTTTTTCTCGCGCTGCTCGTCAGCCTGTTCGTGGTCGGCATCATCGCCGCCGACCGCACCGGCCGCGCGCTGGGCGTGCCCGACCACGGCGCGATCGTGTGGGACGAGATGGTCGCCACATGGCTGATCTTGCTGTTCGCGCCCCAGACCTTCATCTGGCAAGCCGTTGCGGTGGCCCTGTTCCGCTTCTTCGACATCGCCAAGCCGCAGCCGATACGCTGGGCCGACAGCCGGCTCAGCGGCGGCTTCGCCGTGATGCTCGACGACCTTCTCGCCGCTGGCTATACCTTATTGATACTGGCGGTTCTTGTGTATTACCTGGGCTGAACGACAAACGCCGCAATGGAAGCCACTACGGATACCGCAATGGAAACCGACCTCGATACGCTCTCGCGCGAACTGGGCACGGCGCTGAGCCGGCGCGGCTGGCTGCTGGCGACGGCGGAATCGTGCACCGGCGGCTGGATCGCGCAGGTGGTCACGGCGACGGCGGGCAGTTCGGAATGGTTCGAGCGCGGTTTCGTGACGTACTCCAACGCAGCCAAGCACGATCTGCTCGGCGTTGCGGAGGCGACGCTGGCTGAGCACGGCGCGGTCAGCGCGGCGACGGTGGCGGAAATGGTGGCGGGGGCGCTGCGCCACAGCAGGGCGCGGATCGCCGTGGCCGTTTCCGGCGTGGCCGGTCCGGGCGGCGGCAGTGCGGCGAAGCCGGTCGGCACCGTGTTCATCGGCTGGGGTACGCGCGAGGGCGGAATCGAAATCGCGGCCCGGCATTTCGGCGGCGACCGCGAGGCGGTGCGCCGCCAGACGGTGGTTTTCGCGCTGCGGGCGGTGATCGACGCGGCGCTCGCGGGCGGTTCGGCAGGGGGCTTGGGGGGGAACGCAAACCCAGCAAGCACTGTGCCATAATTCGCGCTCCACTCAGCAAGGACAGGATATGGACGACAACAAGGCCAAGGCGCTTGCCGCCGCGCTCTCGCAGATCGAGAAGCAGTTCGGCAAGGGTTCGATCATGCGGATGGGCGACGGCAATGTCGAAGCGGACATCCAGACCGTTTCCACCGGCTCGCTCGGACTCGACATCGCGCTTGGCCTGGGCGGATTGCCGCGCGGCCGCGTGGTCGAAATCTACGGCCCGGAGTCGTCCGGCAAGACCACGCTGACGCTGCAGGTCATCGCCGAAATGCAGAAGCTCGGCGGCACCGCGGCCTTCATCGACGCCGAGCACGCGCTGGACGTGAGCTACGCCGAGAAGCTCGGTGTGAACATCCGCGACCTGCTCATTTCGCAGCCCGACACCGGCGAGCAGGCGCTGGAAATCGCCGACATGCTGGTGCGCTCGGGCGGGGTGGACATCGTCGTCATCGACTAGGTCGCCGCGCTCACGCCGAAGGCGGAAATCGAGGGTGAAATGGGCGACCAGCTCCCCGGCCTGCAGGCGCGGCTGATGAGCCAGGCGCTGCGCAAGCTCACCGGCAACATCAAGCGCACCAATACGATGGTGATCTTCATCAACCAGATCCGCATGAAGATCGGCGTGATGTTCGGC
>JAVBSY010000015.1:0-15613 GCA_031556475.1 Azoarcus sp. | reverse complement strand
ACTTACGCGGCTCGACACCGATTACCCGGAATGCGCCAACGTGCATCTGGACGCGGTCGAGCACGGCCACCGCATCGTCTTCCTGCACGCATTGGAAGAAGGGCCGGCGAGCCAGAGCTACGGAATCGAAGTCGCCGCGCTCGCCGGCATTCCGGCCACGGTGATCCGCGACGCCAAGCGCCGCCTGCGCGCGCTGGAAAACCGAGAAATCGGCGCGGGGCCACAGGCCGATCTGTTCGTGGGACTTCCGGAGGCCGAACCGGAAACCCTGTCGCACCCCGTTCTCACCGCGCTCGGCGAACTCGATCCCGATGCGCTTACCCCGCGCGAGGCGCTGGAGCGCCTGTATGCGCTGAAACGGCTCGTTTCATGACAATGCTATGACCACACCGATCGACATCGCCGAAATGGGCGGCGTGCGCTTTCTGCATTTCGGTTCCGAATGGATCCAGGGCGCGATGCGCCTGCGCACGCCCAACGCGCTGGAACTGGCCTACACGCAGGAGATGATGGCCGGGCTGCTGTTGCGAGATGCCGATACATGGCCGCGCAATGCGCTCGTCGTCGGCCTGGGCGCCGCCTCACTGGTGCGTTTTCTGTACCACCATTGCCCGCAGACGCGCATCCGCGTGGTCGAAATCGAACCTGCCGTGGTTGCCGCCGCGCGCCAGTTCTTCCACCTGCCGCCGGAAGACGAGCGTTTTTCCATCCACATCGGTGATGGTGCGTGGTACATGCTGGAACAAGGCGATGCGTTCGACTGCATCCTGGTCGATGGCTACGACCGCAATGCTCGCGCCGGCGCGCTCGATACCTTGCCCTTCTACCAGGCGGCGTGTGCCCGGCTCAGCGCACGCGGGTTGATGTCGACCAACCTGTTCGGCCGCTCGCGGGGCTACAAGGCCAGCGTGGAGCGTATCTTCAACGCGTTCGACGACCGCGCCATCGCCTTCCCCTCGTGCGACAGCGGCAACGTCGTCGCCTTCGGCGCAGTCGGCGAGAAGATCGAACTGTCGTCGCGCGAGCTGCGCGAGCGTGCCCGCGAGCTCAAGGCCGCCACCGGGCTCGATCTGCTCCCCACCGTCAGCCGCCTGGAAGGCACGGGTGCCTTGCCGGGGGGCGTATTGACGCTGTAGCGACCCTATGACGTGCAGCGGCGGCAATGGATGTTCCGGGCTGGAATTTTCCGGCGACTGACGTTCATCCGCCGCGATTGCGGTAATAGGTTCCGCCGGCTTCGATGAATGCCTGGACCGTTTTCCAGGCTTTCGCGTCCGAGCGTTTCGGCGCTTTGAAATCCTGGCCCATGAAGTGACTCGGGCCGCCGCAATCGGGGCAGCGGTATTCGCGTTGCGCCTCGAATGCGACGGCCTCCCGCTGCTGGCCTGCATGTTGCGCCGATGTCATGAAACGGTCGTGACTGGCGCCGAAGCGTGGGCGTTTGAAGCTTTTGCGGCATTTGAAGCAGGCATATTGGTGCGGGATGCCGATGCTTTTCATGACAGGGAGTCGGGGAAAGACACTCGTGCCGGCTATGTCAGGCGCGCAGCAAGGCTTCGCGCCCGTCCAGCCAGCGCGCCATGAGGCGGTCGGCGATGGTGGGCGATTCGGCCAGCATGCGTTCTGCCAGCGCGCGCGCGGGCTCGATCAGCGCAGCGTCGCGTTCCAGATCGGCGTAGCGCAGCAGCGGCAGGCCGCTCTGGCGTGCACCGACGAACTCCCCGGGGCCGCGGATGCGCAGGTCTTCGCGCGCGATGGCGAAGCCGTCGCTGTGCTCGAAGATCACTTTCAACCGTGCCCGCCCGGTTTCCGACAAAGGCTGGGCATAGAGCAGGATGCAGGCGGAAGCGGCCGTGCCGCGTCCGACGCGGCCGCGCAACTGGTGCAGTTGGGCGAGGCCGAAGCGCTCGGCGTGCTCGATCACCATCAGGCTGGCGTTGGGCACGTCCACGCCGACCTCGATTACCGTGGTGGCGACCAGCACATGCAGTTCGCCGGCGACGAAGGCAGCCATCGTCGCCGATTTTTCCGCCGCCTTCAGGCGGCCGTGAACGAGGCCCACGCGCAGTTCGGGCAGCGCGGCGGCGAGTGCCTCGAAGGTTTCGAGGGCGGTTTTCAACTGCAGGGCCTCGGATTCCTCGATCAGCGGGCAAACCCAATAGGCTTGCCGGCCTTCGAGGCAGGCGGCGCGCACGCGGCCGATCACTTCGTCGCGGCGTGCCTCGGCGGCAAGTTTCGTGAGAATGGGCGTGCGTCCCGGGGGCAACTCGTCGAGCACCGAAACGTCGAGGTCGGCATAGTGGGTCATTGCCAGCGTGCGCGGAATCGGCGTGGCCGACATCATCAGCATGTGCGGGCGCACTTCCCCGCCGGCGCGGGCCTGTCCGCCCTTTTCGCGCAGGGCGAGGCGCTGGCGCACGCCGAAACGGTGCTGTTCGTCGACGATGGCGAGTGCTAGCCGGGGCAGCGTTACCGGGTCTTCTACGAGCGCGTGGGTGCCGACCGCGAGCAGCACTTCGCCGGCGGCAAGGCGTGCCAGTTCCGTTTCGCGCTCGCGCTTTTTCCGGCTGCCCGACAGCCACGCTACTTCCAGATCGAGTGGCGCCAGCCATGCGGCGAGCTTGCGGTAGTGCTGTTCGGCGAGGATCTCCGTGGGCGCCATCAGCGCCGCCTGCCAGCCGTTTTCCGCCGCTTGCAGCATCGCCAGCGCGGCGACGATGGTCTTGCCGCTGCCGACGTCGCCTTGCAGCAGGCGCTGCATCGGGTGCGCGCATGCCAGATCGGCGGCGATTTCCTCCACTGCCCGCGCCTGTGCGCCGGTGAGGCGGAAGGGCAGCGCCGTGGTCAAGGCCGTGGTCAACCGCGACTGCGGTGCCAGTGCCACCGCGCCGCGCGCGCGGCGGGCGTTGTAGGCGCGGCGCAGGCAAAGCTGCTGCACCAGCAATTCCTCGAATTGAATCCGTCGCCATGCCGGGTGGTCGCGGTTTTCCAGCGCCACGGCGTCGGCGTCCGGTGGCGGCCGGTGCAGTGCCAGGATGGCCTTGGCGAAGCCCGGCAGGCCAAGTGCGGCGCACTCGTCCGCTGGCAGCAATTCGTCCAGTACCTCGCCTTCCAGTGCGCGGTCGATCAATTTGCGTAGCGTCGCCTGCCCCAGGCCGGCGGTGGTCGGGTAGACCGGCGTCAACGCTTCGGGCAAGCCTTCGCCGGGGGCGACCGGCTGCACCCTGGGGTGCACCATTTCGTCGCCGAAAAAACCGCCGCGCACTTCGCCGAACAGGCGCACGCGGCGGCCCGGTTCGAGCTGCTTCTGCTGCGACGGGTAAAAATGCAGCCAGCGCGCCACCAGGGTGCCGGATGCGTCGCGCACGCGGGCGACAAGCTGGCGGCGCGGGCGCAACGCGACTTCGCAGGAGATGATCTCGCCTTCGACCTGTGCCGGAAAGCCGGCGCGTGCGGTGGCGATAGGCGTCAGCCGGGTTTCGTCCTCGTAGCGTAGCGGCAGATGCAGGACGAGGTCGCGCGGGCCGTGAATATCCAGCTTCGCCAGCCGCGCGGCCAGTTGTACGCCCACACCCGCCCAGCCGCGTGCGGTGCGCGGCGAAACGGCGGCGTCGTCACGGGCGGACAAGGTGGATTGGGTGGTAGAACGCGAGCGGAAAAGCGCGGCTTCAGCCGAGCACGAGTACGGCGTCGGCTTCCACCACCGCGCCGCGAGGCAGTTCCTTGACGCCGACGGCGGCACGCGCCGGGTACGGCTCGGTGAAATAGCGCGCCATCACTTCATTCACCTTGGCGAAATTGGCCAGATCGGTCAGGTAGATGGTGAGCTTGACGGCATCGGCCAACGAACCGCCGCTGGCTTCGGCAACTGCGCGCAGGTTTTCGAACACGCGCACCGTTTGCGCCTCGAAGCCGTCGACAAGCTGCATCGTGGTCGGGTCGAGGCCGATCTGGCCGGAGAGGTAGACCGTATTGCCGGCCTTCACCGCCTGCGAATAGGTGCCGATGGCGGCGGGGGCGTTCGGGGTGGAAACGATGCTGCGGCTCATGGAGGCGATCCTTTTGTGAGAGTAATGCTGGGGAATGCGCCATTTTAAGCCGCAACGCAGAACGGGAACGGGTGTGTTCGAGTGGGGCGCAGACTCAGGGGCAGGGTGTGCCGACGCGTCGGATCATCAAGCGGCGGCGATCATGGCGCGCCGCGGGAGCGGCGGTTCGATCTGCCAGAGGCGAGGGAACCGGCTTGAAAAGATGGCCTATAAACGGCAAAAAAACCCCCGCCGCCTGCTGGACGCACAGTCCGGCGGCGGGGCTTCACTTCTCCAGGCGCGGTTTTCAGCTTTGGGCGCGCAGGATGATTTCGCAGCCGAGCTTGTCGATCACCTTTTGCAGGCCGCGACGCGCTTTGACGTTGAACACCAGCGGTGCCATGAAATTGGCGCGCAGGCCGGCGCTGGCCGGCGAACCGTCGTTGCTGTCGTCCTTGCGCACGATCACGGCAACCAGCGCGTCTTCCGGGCGCGCCAGTTGGAGCGTCGCCACTTCCTCGTCGGTCAACGGAAACTCGTAGGTAATACCGAGCTGTTCCGGCCCCGCGATGGAAAAGGCGATCGTCGTATCGTCCGCGCTTTGCAGCCTGAACACGCCGGCAGCCGAATCTGCCTCATGGACCAGCACGAAGCGGCGGCATGATTCGAAACCGGGCAACCCGCCGGGGAATTCGATCACTTTGTCGTCGGACACTTCCACGCTGCCAAATACCGGACTTTCGATTTTCATTCTGCGTTCTCCGTGTTAATGAGCCTTTTGTCCGCCCCCCGCCGTGGTTGCGGGAGAGGGTTCCTGTTTCGCGCCGCGTGGCGGCACGATGATACTTTCCGAGCGCCCTTCGCGGCGCAGATCGGTCTGCGCCGTCTCGGCCGCGATGCGATCCGGGTACGGGCCGAGCACCACCCGGCTTTCGATCCTGGCCGGCAGGCCACGCCGCACCAGTTCCGCCTGCAAGGTATTGGCATTGGCCGGATTGCCGAATACGCCCAATTGCAGCATATAACCGTCGGCTACGGTTGGCACGGCTGGCGCAGGCGCTTCAGTGGCTTGCACACCTTCCGGCGGTGTGCTGCCCGGCATTGCGGCCGTAGCCGGTGTCGTCGCTGCCGATGCGGGCAGAGGCTGCGGCGTGGCGACGGTGTTCCTTTCCGTGTTTCTCTCGACGAGGAGTGCGCCGGTGAATAGCACCATCGCCAGCACGATCGCAACCGCCGCGCGTATCAGCGCCTCCTTGCGCTGTGTGGACGGTTGGATCATCGCCGCATTCATGCGTTGCCCCCGCTGCCGCGGGCGGCCAGCGCACGCACCAGTTCTGCTTCGGCAACACTGATGTCGCAACGTTCAGCGATCGCATCGGCGGCCAGGCCGCGCCGAGCGAATACCAGCGCCTCGCTGTACTGCGGCGCTGCGCCCTGGCCGGCGAATGCCGTTTCGATCTGCTCGCGCAGTGTGCGCAACTCATCGTTCAGTGCGCCGATTTCTTCCTGGTGATCGCCGAGCGCGGTACGCATATCCTCCAGCTCGCGGCGCAGTCGCTGAATTTCGAGGTCGAGCCGGAAAACGTCGCCTTCCGCCGGTTCGGCGCGCAAGGGCTGCGATTGCGGCTGCGGTGAGGGAGATACATAGGGCGTGGAAGGCGCGGAGGGTGCGTAATCGAAGCCGTCGCTGTCGTCCGCTTCGTCGTCTGTGTCGGTATTCCTGCTTTGCCCGATGCCGTCGGGTTTGCCGGCGGCATCGTTTCTGGTCGCGCGTCCGGCTGCCAGCGCGCGCAAACCCTGCCATGCGCCGTATAGCAGCAGCGCTGCGACCATGACCCAAAGCAGCCCGCGCAAGCTCATGTCTCGCCTATCCCGTTTTCAACAGCATGAATGCATTGCATGACAACGACACCTGACCGAAAGTATGTAGCGTTTTTTATGCGCGCTTTCATAGTAAAGCCGAAGTTTCCGGAGGTTTCAAAAAAGCATATGCCATCATAACCCGGCGGACACCCGGTTATTGCGGCAGTGGCGCGGATTGTAGTGCGGGCACCAGGTCGGTCGCGTATAAACGGTAATCGTTTGTCCGGGTGTCGTCCCGTGTGTTTCCTCGAATTGCGGCGCTTTTCCGGGCCAGTCTCATTGGACCGGCGGCATAAACGGATGCGGGTGGGGTTTTGCCGTTCGCGCTCTTGGTCGCGATATCGTTGAGCCGATGGACTTTTCCGTCCGCGGTGAATGTGAAAGCGATAGGCAATGGAACGGTAAGTGGTGTTGGCACGCGGAAAACGAGTTCATTTGACGGCCTGCTTGCCAGGCCATGCAGCAACCATTCGCTTTCCGCGTGGGTCCGATGCCTGAACGCTGGCCGGGCATGGGTGAAAATCCGTGTCCGGTCTACGATTGTGCCGATAATACTGGCCGTATTTCCTGTCGATAAACTCTCCGACCCGTACAGATGGACTCCGACCTTGCCCTCAGCCTGTTCTGGCTCAAAAAGCTGATTTCCGCCCTGATTTTGCCGCCGGCGCTGCCGCTGCTACTCACTGTCGCGGGGCTGCTGTTCATCGGCAGGCGCCCGCGCCTTGGGCGTGCTCTGGCGTGGGGTGGGGTGGCCTTGACGTTGTTGCTCACCACGCCGGTGGGTGTGGCCTGGATCCTGCGCGATCTGGAGCCGGCCGAAGCGCTCGCGCCGGAGATGGCTGCCGAGGCTGGCGCGATCGTCATCGTCGGTGCTGGCAGGCGCAGTCATGCGCCCGAATTCGGCGGCGAAACGGTGAATCGGCTGGCGCTGGAACGCCTTCGCTACGGTGCCCGGCTGGCGCGGGAAACCGGCTTGCCCATTCTGGTCAGCGGCGGTGCGCCGACCGGAGATGTGCCGGAGGCGGAACTGATGCGTGAGACACTGGAAACCGATTTTGTCGTGCCGGTGCGCTGGCTCGAAACCGCCTCGCTCGATACCCGCGACAACGCCCGGTTTTCCGCAGTCACGCTGAAAGCGGCCGGTATCGATACCATCCTGTTGGTCACGCACGCGGCGCACATGAAACGCACGCGCGAAGCATTCGAGCTGGCCGGCCTGCACGTCATCCCCGCGCCGACGGGCTGGCTTGGCGGCGGTGGTGGGCATGCAAACAGCGCGGACGAGCAGCCCGCATGGAAGCTGCTGCCGAACCAGTCGGCCGCCTACGCCGGGTGGTATGCCATGCATGAGTGGGTCGGTTTGCTTGCTTATCGGCTATCGCGCTGAATTTGGGTTGTGGTCAGCTTCTGTGCCGGAGGGAAGGGCGATGAAAAAGGGGCCGAAGCCCCCTTTCCGTACTATCAATGTCGAATCGCTCCGACTCAGGAGTGGTTTCGCCTACGCGCGAGTCCGGCGCCGAGAAGGCCCGCGGACAGCAGAATCAGCATGCCGGGTTCGGGGAGTGGAGTGGTACCGACGCGCTCGGTGGTGACGGCGAAGGCGAACATGGAGGGCGTGAAAGCCGATTCTTGCGTCATGAAACCGATACAGCCAGGGCCGGCGCCGGCGGCGGCACATGCATCTGCCGGCAGAGACTTGAGCTTGTTGGTGCTTTCGACGATGCTGATGAAATAATCCAGGCCGTCGTACGTGAACTGTTTATTGAGTGAACCGAAGGCGATGACGAAAATGTCGTCGCAGACGCTCACGCTGCCGGTTACGCAATCACCGGCGCTGTTTGGCGTTTCGGCGAAATGAATGTCGAACGCATAAGTGATGTCAGGGTCCGGATCGATGCCCGGTACGACCGGCGACAACTTTACGTTGGCCGTCATTTTTGCCGATAGCAAAGTGGCGAATGCGCTGCTCAAGGCATTGTTGTAATGCGTTACCGTGTTCGTGGGAACGAAGCCGCCGTTGGTGTTGACGACGCCCACCGCGGGGGAGTTGGTGATTTCCAGCCCGCTGCGGGAATGGTCCGTATCCTGGGTGTTGTCGGTGTGATCGCCGCCGGTTGCGCCCCAACTGAGCAGTGTGGGGGTTTCGGTCGTGGTGCCGCCGCCTGAGCTGAAGACGGTATCGCCAACCGACCATGTCGACGAGACGGAATAATTCCATTGGGTAACGAGTGCCGCCTGCGCGGAGGCGGTGACCAACGTCGCGCCGAGCAGGCCGGCGGCGATACATGCTTTCTTGAGGGGAATCATTCGGGCGTTCCTTCTCGTTGGGGGCGAAACAGGTGTCGCTTTGGGATTGGTTTTCAGGGCAACGCATCAGTCATGCCAGAAAATATTTTTATGTTTTCAATCAAATAAATAATGAATCTTTCCGTGGCTGAGCGACGGAAAACGTAAAAGAACCCGAAATGGGCAGTGGACGGGGTGTTTCAGGCAGGCAGTGGCGATCCGTTCGGCTGGAAACGGATGTCGAACAGTGTGGGCAATGCGCCCGCCGCTACGTGTCGCTGGTTTCCGTCAAGCGGCTAAACGTTGTCGGTTCGGCGCATGCGGGCGTTGGGAATCGCAACGCCTCGCACGACAGGCATGCGCTCTTCGGTCACGACGAAGCCGAAGTGCTGAAAAAACGGCTGGGCGGTACGGCTGACGTCGGCGGTGAGTTCGGCGATCCGTCTCGATGCGGCGGTGTCGAGAAGGTGATGCATCAGTTGCGAGCCGATGCCTTGCCGCGCGTATGGCTCTGCCACGAAAAAGTGGTCGATGTAGCCGTTTGCCTGAAGGTCGGCGTAGGCAAGTATCGGGTTGCCGGATGGGGCGTTGGGTGTGTGCCCGTCCTGTTCGACGACGAACGGGCGCAGTTCGCGCATCCGCTGAACCCAGTGCGTACGGAAATCGGCGTCCGGTTCGGCGGGCGACCAGGCGGCGATTTGCTCCGCCGTGTAATCGCGGATCGCCAGCATGTGAACGGCCGAATGAAAAACCGCATGCAAGGCGGCTTCGTCGCCGGGCCGGAATTCCCGAATCCGGTAGCCCATCGTGCCGTGGCGTACTGTGTCAGGCTTTCGATAGTTGCTTGAGGGCAAGGCGGATGCCGTCGGAAACGCCGACGTCCTCCGCTAGTCCTTTCATCGCCGCGAGCGCTTCGCGTTCGTTGTAGCCCAGTGCCGTCAGAGCGCTGAGGATGTCGCTGCGGTTGTTCAGCGCGGCGTCGGCGGATTGGGAGGGCGAGCGGGCGTCGCCGAGCATGGGCAGTGCCTTGCCAAGCCGGTCGCGCAGTTCCAGCAGCAGGCGCTCGGCGGTTTTCTTTCCGATGCCGGGGATTTTCACCAGACGTCCGCTTTCCTGCAGCGCGACTGCCTGGGCAAGATCGGTGACGGACAGGCCGGACAGCACGGCCAGCGCGGTGCGCGCGCCGATGCCGGAAACCTTGAGCAACTGGCGGAAGGCGGCACGTTCCTCGTCGGTGGCGAAGCCGTAGAGAAAATGCCCATCCTCCCGCACGGCGAGGTGGGTGTGCAGATTCACCGTTTCACCGGTGGCGGGCAGGCCGTAAAAGGTGCTCATCGGCACTTCCAGTTCGTAGCCGACGCCGTTGACGTCGACCAGTATCTGGGGCGGGTTTTTTTCCAGCAGGATGCCGCGAATGCGCCCGATCATGAGTGTCGGGTCCGCAGGAGCGATACAGGTGCGGGGCAGGCGCGGGAGAAATCGGGCTTGGGGGCGGTTGGCATGAGAGTACCGATCAGGAAGGCTGAAAGCAGAAACGCCGTTCAGGCACTCGCCGGCCAGCGGCCGAAGGCCAGGGTGCCGGTGAGCAGCAGGCCGTGCAGGTTGGCGGCGACAATGGTGCGCTTGATCGCAGGTTCGAGCTCGCTCGGCGAAGCGGCGTGTTCGATCAACTCGCGCGCGGCTGAAAACGACAGCACCAGCGTGATCGCCGCCGCCGCGGCGTAGCGCGGCAGCAATGCGCGGTCGATCATCACGATCAGCCACCCGTAGGCGAAAAGGGCGATCAGCAGGTAGCCCCATTTGGCCGTCTGTGGGCCAAGGCGCACGACCAGCGTGCGCTTGCCGGCGGTGGCGTCGCCGTCGTGATCGGGAAACTGGTTGATGTAGAGCAGATTCGCCACCAGCAGGGCGTAGGACAGGCCGGCTGCGACGGGCAGCGGACTGAATCCGCCGCGCTGCACGTAATCCGCGCCGATCGTCACCAGCAGCCAACTGGCGGTAATCGCCGCTTCGCCACAGCCGCGCCGCATCAAGGCCAGCGGCGGTGCCGAATATGCCCAGCCGGCGAATACGCCGCCCAGCCCGATGAGAATCAGCCCTGGCCCTGTTTCCCAGGCAAGCCACAGCCCGGCCGGCACCACCGCGGCGAGCAGGGTGTAGCCGAAAATCGCCGTCTGGCGTGCGTCGAGCACGCCGTTCTGAATGAAGCGGCTGCCGCCGGTGTAGGGGAACAGGCGTCGGACGTTTGCCGCGTCGGCGCCGCTGACGGCGTCGTGATAGTCGTTGATGACGTTCATGCCGGCGTGGGCGACAAGCGCGAACACCACGGTGATCACGGCGGTCCATGGATTCAGCGCCACGCCGCTGCCATGGGCGCAGGCCAGGCCGACGAGGCAGCCGACCAGTGTCACGCTGAGAAAGGCGGGGCGCGTGGCGGCCACGTAGCGGCCGAGCGGCCGGGCGTAACGGTCGAGCGAGGGTTCGGCGGGCGTAGTCAGACTAGACATGATGCGAAGCAGCGCAAAGCGGTGGGGTGGTGAAATGCGGCACGGTGTTCACTACAGCAGCACGACGTCGAATTGTTCCTGCGTATAGCTGGCTTCGGGGTGCAGCGAGATTTTCTTGCCGACGAAATCGGACAGCATGGCCAGCGCCTGACCCTCCTCGTCGAGAAACAGATCGACGACGTTCGGCGCGGCCAGCACGCGGAACTCGCGTGCGTTGAACTGGCGCGCTTCGCGTACCAGTTCGCGCAGAATTTCGTAGCAGATGGTGCGGGCGGTCTTGACCTCTCCCCGGCCTTCGCAGGTAGGGCAGGGCTCGCACAGCAGGTGGGCGAGCGATTCGCGCGTGCGCTTGCGTGTCATTTCCACCAGGCCGAGCGCGGTGAAGCCGTTGATGCTCATTTTGGTGTGGTCGTGGGCGAGCGCCTTGCGGAATTCTTCCAGCACCATCTCCCGGTGCTCGGGTGTTTCCATGTCGATGAAGTCGATGATGATGATGCCGCCGAGGTTGCGCAGGCGCAGTTGGCGGGCGATGGTGTGCGTGGCTTCGAGGTTGGTCTTGAAAATGGTGTCGTCGAAATTGCGCGCGCCGACAAAGCCGCCGGTGTTCACATCGACCGTGGTCATCGCTTCGGTCTGATCGATGATGAGATAGCCGCCCGATTTCAACTCCACTCGCCGTCCCAGTGCCTTCTGGATTTCCTCCTCGACGTTGAACAGGTCGAACAGCGGCCGTTCTCCCGAGTAATGCTCCAGCAACGGCAGCACCTTGGGGGTGTATTCGGCGGCAAAGGCGGAAAGCTTGTGAAAGTTTTCGCGTGAATCGACGAGGATGCGCGTGCTCTCCTCGTTCACCAGGTCGCGCAGTACGCGCTGGCCGAGGTTGATGTCCTCGTACAGCAGCCGTGGCGGCGTGGCGGCGGTGGCGCTGGCGTGAATTTCGTTCCATAGCTTGCGCAGGTAAGCGATATCGGCCGCAAGTTCCTCGTCCGAGGCGGATTCGGCCATCGTGCGGACGATGAAGCCGCCCGGCTCGTCTTCGGGCACGAGGCGCACCAAGCGTTCGCGCAGGGCTTCGCGGCCGTGTTCGTCCTCGATGCGCTGGGAAATGCCGATGTGCTTTTCCTGCGGCAGATAGACCAGCAGCCGGCCGGCGATGCTTACCTGGGTGGACAGGCGCGCGCCCTTGGTACCGATGGGATCTTTCAGCACCTGTACCAGCAGGCTTTGGCCCTCGGTCAGGATGCGTTCGATCGGCCGCACCGCATCGCTGGTCTGGCGGTCATTCCAGATGTCGGCCACGTGCAGGAAGGCGGTGCGCTCCAGACCGACGTCGATGAATGCCGATTGCATTCCCGGCAAGACCCGCACGACGCGGCCCAGATAAAGGTTGCCGACAATGCCGCGGCTGGTGGTGCGCTCCACGTGCAGTTCCTGCACGATGCCTTGTTCAATGATGGCGACCCGCGTTTCCTGCGGGGTGAAATTGATCAGGAATTCGATGCTCATGACGTGACGCGCTAATGGGAAATGCGCGATGGCAGAACACTTTCTGCCATCGCGCATGGCTCATCGTTGCAAATGCGGAGGAGCATCGTACCGGCGCCATGGTAACGGGTACCACGGTAGCACTACGGGGCGCCGGCCCTCAGCCTATGAAGGATACCCGAAGGTCTCCAGCAATTGGGCGGTCTCGAACAGCGGCAAACCCATGATGCCGGAGTAGCTGCCGCGTATTTCCTCGATAAACGCGGCGGCCCGGCCTTGGATACCGTATGCGCCGGCCTTGTCCATCGGTTCGCCGGAGGCGACGTAATGGCGGATATCCTCGTCGTCCAGGGAACAGAAACGCACTTCGCTCACCGACACACGGCTCCGGATATGCGTACCATCACTTATTGCGATTGCCGTCAGCACACGGTGGTTGCGGCCCGACAGGCGGGCGAGAATGGCTTCCGCGTCGGCCGTGCTTGTGGGCTTGCCGATGATTTCGTCATCCAGCTCCAATGCGGTATCGGCGGCCAGCAAAGGCCGGCGCGGCAACTTGCGCCAGAAGATCCGGCGCATACCCGCTTCGGCCTTGGTCAGCGCCAGGCGTTCGACATAGCGTTCCGCCTGTTCGCCAGGAAAGGGCGTTTCATCGACATCGGTATCTTCGCCGCGCCCGTCGCAGCGGAAAATGAGCACATCGAACTGAATGCCGATCTGGCGCAACAACTCCCGGCGGCGTGGACTTTTCGAGGCAAGGTAGATGCGGAAAGTACTGGGCAGCATGGTACGAGACGCAGACGCAGCGGTACGGTATTACAGTACCTTATTGTAACCACATGCGTTGCCCGGTTGTTACTTCGTCAAAAGAGAAACAGGGGGAGCGAAGAACAGTTTTTCCGGTACCTGCTGTCGGTAAGCGTATGCCGCGATTGGCGGCGGCGGTGCAATCGGGCAGACTACGCCGTCATGCATGGCGAAAATACCCGCTGTTACCAATAACATTCAGGCTTTGATCATTGCTATGACAACCTCCGCCGTTCCCCCTGCCTTGCCCGACGATAAATACTTGGCGCTGCGCGTCGTACCGATGCCGGCCGACCTCAATCCGGCCGGCGACGTATTCGGCGGCTGGATCATGTCGATGGTCGATATCGCCGGCGGCGTCGGGGCCAAGCGCCTCGCCAGAAGCCGCATCGTGACTGTCGCGGTGAACTCGTTCACATTCAAGCAGCCCGTGTCGGTGGGAGACTTGGTGAGTTTCTACAGCCGCGTCGTATCGGTCGGAAAAACGTCGGTAACGGTCGCCGTCGAGGTTTATGCCGAACGCGGGTTGGAAGCGCCGTTCGTGGTCAAGGTGACCGATGCCACGCTGACCTATGTCGCGGTGGATGCGAAAGGAGTAAAGCGTACCATTCCGGCGGAATGACCCATCCCCCCGGGGTATAGCGCTGTTTCGAGAATAACAACGATTGCCTGCGGGCATCCGCACGGCGATATCTGACCAGGAGGAGGGTATGACAATGAGGCATGAAAAAGCCGTACGGAGGCTTTCTGCGCTTTTGCTGTCGATGGCGTCGGGGAGTGTTTTCGCCTCGGCGTTCCAGTTGCTCGAACAGAACGCGAGCGGTCTCGGCAACGCCTATGCCGGCTCCGCCGCGGTGGCGGAGAACGCCAGCACGATCTATTTCAATCCGGCGGGCATGACGAGACTGCGAGAGCGGGAAGTCTCCGTTGGTTTTACGGCGATCAGGCCGAGTTTCGAATTCAAGGACAAGGGCTCGAGTACCGGGGTGTTGCGCGGCGATACCGACGATGCCGGCTCCTGGGCTTTTCTGCCCAATGGCTATATGTCATGGGCGCTGAACAAGGACGTGTATGTCGGCGTCGGCCTCGGCGGGCCTTTCGGGCTGATGACCGAATACGACAAGGACTGGGTCGGCGCGGCGCACTCGATCAAATTCGACATTCGCACCTACAACATCAATCCGTCGATAGCCTGGCGGGTGAACGACGCGATATCGATCGGTGCCGGTGTGAACTGGCAGCGCATGACTGCCGAGTACAAGCGTGCCGCTTCCGTCGTCTCGGTGCCGTTGGCGACGACGTCCGCCACCCTGGATGCGGATTCCGACGATTGGGGTTGGAACGTCGGTGCGCTGTTTACGCTTTCCGAGGCGACCCGGCTGGGCGTTTCCTACCGTTCGACGATCGAGCACGAACTCGAAGGCGACCTCAAGGTGAAAGGAACGGCCGCCGGCGCCGCACCGGCGCTGACGTCGGGTAAGGCGAAGGCCAAGGTCGAACTGCCCGATACCTTGATCTTCAGCCTTGTGCACACGCTCGACAGCCGGTGGGAACTGCTCGGCGACGTGTCCTGGACGGGCTGGAGTTCCATAGGCAAGGTCGACATCGTCCGCACCGATGGCGCCTTGGCCGGTGCGACTGTGCAGACGCTGGAAACCGATTTTCGGGATGTCTGGCGCGTTGCCCTCGGCGCAAACTACCGTCTCAACGATGCCTGGAAACTCAGGTTCGGCCTCGCCTACGACCAGACGCCGGTGAAGGACAAGGAACGTCGCCTGGTTTCCCTGCCCGACAATGACCGAACCTGGTTCACCTTCGGGGGGCAGTGGAATATCGATAAGGATACGGCCTTCGATATGGGTGTTGCCTACCTTTATGTGCCGACGACCAGGATCGACAACGACCAGACCGCCGCTGGCCGCGGCCGCGTCACCGGCGAGTACGATTCCAGCGTGTGGATTCTGGGCGCCCAGTACTCGGTGGCGTTCTGAGGGTTTGCCGCCGGCATTGAAAGCCGGCTGGGGTGTGCCATTGCAACGGATTTCGCAGGCGGCGGGCAAGCGTGGCCGGAGTGCGCTTGCCCGTGGTTTCCCGCCTGCGCCGCTTCGGATACGGAGGACCGCATGAGCCGATTCATCATCCGCAAGGTTGCCGTGCTCGGTGCCGGCGTGATGGGGGCGCAGATCGCCGCCCACTGCGCCAATGCCGACGTGCCGGTGATCCTGTTCGACCTGCCCGCGAAGGAAGGTGCTGCCAACGGCGTCGTCGAGCGTGCCCTGGCGAGCCTGAAAAAACTCGACCCGGCGCCGTTCGCGGCCAAGGATCGCGTCCAGTTCATCGAGTCCGCCAATTACGGCGCCGACCTCGCCCGTCTGGCCGAGTGCGATCTTGTCGTCGAGGCCATTGCCGAGAAGATGGAGTGGAAGCTCGACCTCTACGCCAAGGTTGCGCCGTATCTGAAACCGGGCGCGATCTTCGCCTCGAACACCTCGGGATTGTCGATCGGCAGGCTCGCCGAAGGCATGCCCGCCGCGTTGCGTGGCCGTTTCTGCGGTATCCATTTCTTCAATCCGCCGCGCTACATGGCGCTGGTGGAACTGATCGCCGCGCCCGCCACCGAACCGGCCCTGCTCGATG
>JAVBSY010000094.1:0-9850 GCA_031556475.1 Azoarcus sp. | reverse complement strand
CGAACTGGCCGCCGTTCATGGCCGTGACGGCACCTGCCTGCGCCAGTTCCACTACCACCCCGAACTGATCGGGCGCATGACCGGCCACGCCCACGCCGGCCGCCCCACCACCCGCTACACCTACGACGCCCACCACCGCGTTACCGAACAGAACACCCCCGAAGGCCTGTCCTACCGCTTCGACTACCAGTCCGACAGTACCCTCGTCACCGACAGCCTCGGGCGCAAGGAAATTTACCACTTCGCCGGAGAAGGCGGCCTGCGCCGTGTCATCAAGCACGAACGCGCCGACGGCGCCTTCACCGAGAACCGTTTCGATGCCAGCGGACGACTCACCGCCCACATCGACCCGCTCGGGCGGGAAACGAAATACGACCTCGACGTCGTCACCGGCAACACCCTGTCGATCACGCTGCCCGACGGGCGGCAGTATCGTGCCGAATACGACCAGCAAGGGCAGGTCACACAGACCCACGACTTCGGCGGCGGCGCCGAACGCCTCGAATACGACGCGCAAGGCCGCCTGATCGCCGTCACCGATGCGCTCGACCACACCACCCGTTACCACTACCCGGACGAACGGACAAACCTGCCGGACGGGATCGAGGACGCCAAAGGTGGCAGGAAGCAGATAGACTGGACGACCACTAGCCAGCTCGCACGCTACACCGACTGCTCCGGCAACAGCACCCGCTACCAGTATGACCGTTGGGGCCAGGTCGTTTCGGTTCAAGGCGAAGAAGGGCGGCGGACACGCAAGGAATACGACAGCCGCGGCCGCTTGGTCGCCGTGGTCAATGCCGCCAACCAGACAAGCGCTTACCAATACGATGCTGCAAGCAACCTGGTCGGCACCACCGGCCCGGATGGCAGCGACGCGTCTTTTGAGCGCGACGCGTGGGGAAGGACGCTGGTCTATCGCCGCGCCGGGCATACACGGCGGTATCAGTACGACGAGGCCGGCCGTATCACGCGCCTGACCAACGAGAACGGCGCACACACCACCTTCGCCTACGATGCGATGAGCCGGCTCGTTGAGCAAATCAACTTCGACGGTCGCACCCAGCGCTATAAATACAATGCGGTAGGCCAACAGATCGAAAGCACCGACGCCGGGCAAATCAGTCGTTACCAGTACGACAAGGGCGGGCGGCTGCTCGCCCGACAGATCGGCGAAGGCGAAGCCGCCCGCCTCGAAACCTTCCGGTACAACGAAGACGGTCGGCTTGTCGAGGCAAAGCACCTTTCCGAAGTGGGCGGCAACACCATCGCCGTCCACTTCGACCACGACAGACTCGGGCGTATCGTCCAGGAAACCCAAGGCCTCACCAACCCGGAAGGGCAAGCCGTCTGGCAACACCGGATACGCCACCGCTTCGACGAACTCGGCGTGAAATCCCAGACCGAACTCGACGGCCTGCCACCGCTGCACTGGCAGACCTACGGCTCGGGCCACCTGCATGGCCTCACGCTGGACGGGCGCAGCCTCATCGACTTCGAACGCGACAAACTGCACCGCGAAACCCGGCGCAGCTTCGCCGATACGCACATCCACCGCGGCTACGACGAACTCTCGCGCCTGTCGCACATCGAAACGCACAGCCCCGAGATCGGTGGCGAACTCGACCGGCGCCACCATTACGACCTGGCCGGCCAGCTCACCCGCATCGACACCGCCCGGGGGGCCTTCCAGTACGGCTACGACAAGGCCGGACGGCTCATCCAGGCCAGCCAGCCGGGCCTGCCCGAGCAGACCTACCGCTTCGATCCGGCAGGCAACCGGCTATTCGACAACGCCACCCCGGACATCGCCGAAAAGAACTGGGCCGAAACCGTTCAACAAAACCTGCCCAATCCGAACTTCAACGTGCTCGGGGAAAACAAAGCCGACAACCATGCCGAAGCGGTCTGGATGAGCAACCGCATCCTGGACGATGGCGAGTACCGCTACCAGTACGACCCGCACGGCAATCTCACCAAAAAGACCCGCGACCGCGATCACGAGCAACACCACTACGCCTACGACAGCAGCCACCGGCTGATCCGCTACGCCATCGAATCGGACACCACCGTCAGGGCCAGCAACTATTTCTACGACCCGTTCGGCAGGCGGATCGCCAAGCAGACGCTGGAAGCGGACAAGGACGGCACGCCGCTGGGCGAAGTCCACACCACCTTCTACGGTTGGGATGGGGATCGGCTGGTGCTGACCGAGCGGGATAACACCCAGATCCACACGATCTACCAGCCCGGCAGCTTCGTGCCGATGATCCGTATCGAGGGCGCAAAAGGAACGCCCAGACAAAGCCTTGCGCGGAAAATCCAGGGCCAGACGGATATCGCGCTTACCGCAGAGCAGATCGAGCGTTTCGACGCCATCGAGCAGGAGTTACGGCAGAACCGCCTGAGCGCGCGGACGCGGCACTGGCTCGATCAGACCCGGCTCGATCCGGCGAGCCTCAAAGCCATGCTGGACGACGAGCAACCGGACGATGCCACAAGGACGATCCATCTCTACCACTGCGACCACGCGGGCACACCCATCGCGTTGATCAACGAAGAAGGCCAAATCGACTGGAAGATCGAGCTGGATGCGTGGGGGCATACTGTCAAAGAACACAATCCCAACAATCTTTATCAACCGATTCGGCTTCAGGGGCAGCATTACGATCCAGAGTCCGGGCTGCATTACAATCGATTTCGATACTACGACCCCAAGATCGGAAGGTATGTTACCCAGGATCCGATTGGGTTGGATGGAGGATTAAATGGCTACAGATATCCATTTAATCCCATCAAAAGTATAGATCCACTAGGGTTGACAGCGCTGGAATTGGCCTTGGTAGGGCTGGGGGCGGATCTTTCCGTACCCGAACCAACCGACGTCCTCCCTTGGAAGTGGATTGGTTGGGGAGTAGTCATAGTCGGAGCAGCCATAATCACAGTTTGCTCAAGCTCGGATTCAGATTCAGACTCTGGGGAAAATGTAGAAGATGCTGATGGAAACAAACCCCCTTTTACTGGCAAACCAGGCTCGACTGTTCGTGGAGGTACCGGTAGTAGAACTTACGGCGAAGATGGTTATCCAAAAACTGACCGCGACCTTCCACATCCAGATGAAGCTGGCGTAGGAAGCGGCGATCATAGCCATGACTGGGGACGACCTGCAGACGGAGGACCTCCAACCCATCTTGATCGTGGCCCCCCCAGGCCCCCCCAAGCGGGAGATCCGCCCCCACCGCGTGGCGCCAATGTTCCACCACCAGGGTAAGGCAACATGAAAATGACTGATTGCGACACCTATCGTATTGACGAGCATGGGCGGTTATGTGGGGCTCAAATTCACGATAGCACACTGAAAGAGTTGAAATTTTCGAACAATGAATGCTCACTGCATATCGAGGCGGCAAGCATTTCCGGAAAGGGGGTCTGCATTGAGTTTCTCGGCTTGACTCAACTGACGGTGGCGGAATTCTGGGATGGAGCCATTTTGTCCGATATATATGTTTGGAATATTTTTCATGTTCCGGAAATATGTTGGAAAATTCCAGACGGCGTTTGGAACATCTTGTTCAAAAATCGATTGACAAAAGAAGACGCCCCCAAATTGGCCATGCAGATTGCAGCCAAACATCCCGACGCACTAGTAATTCAAGTCGAATTATCATATGGCGGCGCGATCGCAGCCATTTGTCGTAATATTGAAATTGATGGGAAACGGCTTGATCTATTCGAAAGGAAATAACCACTCAAGAGTAACCTTGTTCGGTTCATTCGAGCCATTCATCGCCGCAAAACGATCCAGCATTGAACGGTGATTGGTTTGGCCGGGGAATGGAGCGCTTCGTGTTTGCGGAGATGCTGGCAGCAACAGCACTACCTGCCATCAATCGCTCGACTGCATGATCATTCATCAGGGAAAATGACCATTGGCTCGGGGGATGTCGTTGCGCCGTCGCTTGGAGAAGCAGATAGCTTGATGAGGAGATTGGAGAACGAGAAAAATCTATTCTTCGACAAATATTGATGGGATAACCCAGCCAGAAGCGATGCCCCTGTGAGGCTGATGTACCCAGCCGGCTCTGCCGGATTTACTCTTACGGCGAACCTGATCGAGCAAACAGGGACTGCGGGGGTCGAGCCTTTGTCTGGGTGGAGAAGAAAAACGGCGATGTTCAACGCGGCGGCCCGGCCAAGCGCAACGGGGTGCTCGAATCGGCCATAATAGGCCAACAGTGCTTCCTCGATGAAACGACACTGCAAATCAATCGATTACCGGGTTTTGGGGCGCTTTGCCATCAACGACTGGCTGGCGGTGCCGCCAGCCTGATACCTGTTTGGCATCTTATGTACCTGTTCATTATTCTCGCCATTGCCGCTGTCGCATCCGTCGTGAGTTTTGGGTTCAGCAAAGAGGCAATTATCCTGTTCTGCTATTTGGCGGCGTGTTTCAGCTTTGTGTGGTACTTCGAATCGCGGCGCTCAAGAAAAAAAGAGACATCTTTTTTCGAAAAAGCACTTGCAACCCTGTGGCTGTTTATCCGTAGAGCAGTCGGCTTCCTTGCGGCGGCTCTTTTCTTTTCCGGAGCACTAAATGCAACAGGGTTATTTTCCTCACAGCCAGACGGCATACCCCTTGGATCGCGTATTCTCGGTGCCTTGGCCATGTTTTTCATGTCGTTCTGCTGTGTCTGGCTGGCTATTTTGGGCCGAGGATACAATCGTCGTACCCCGTTAAAGGACGATATGCAGCGCCATGCGGAAAACAAGAAGCGCTATAAATGGCGGCTGTAGCAAGAGCACATCAGGACGTCGCACAAGGCGGGCGGCCTAAGCGGCAATGATCGCCAGCGATCCGGTCAGTTGGATTGCTAATCACTAAACATATCCACGAAGCGTGGTGCCGGCCATTTCTTTCTGTCGGAAACCTGACCATCGCCAAGTTCGATCAACCGCGGCTCCCCTTTGGCGGACAGCACGATATCAATCGAGAAAAACGGACTATCGATGCATGCCGCGATCCGATCGACGATCTCGGGGACTACACCATCGCGGGCAAAGGTCTTGCGCTTGAAGACGAAATAGCGCTCTTCGGTTTCGTGTCTTAGCGCTTCGAATTCCCGTATGCAAACACCGCCTTCTACCTGGCCGCGAAATTTCTCTATCAACGCGACGATCTCCGCGACTTCTCCGGCTGTTTTGGCGACGGAACCGCGAGACGTGGTCAATGACTTCACATGGTCTTTGACGAAATAGCCCTGCCAGCCCAAACCGGCAAGTTCCGCCGAAAAGTCGGCGTCTCTGTTCAGGAACAGGGTCTTCGGAGTCAGCTCTTTGCATAAGGAATACCACTCGGGCAAGTAGTGGCAATGGCGGTATTGCCCGGAGGTTGTGAGCATTCGCCCGCCCTTCCCCTCGACTGCCGATTGAAGCCGGGCATAGTTCTCCGGTGTGAGCATCCAGCCACGGTAAATGACCTCTTCGCCCTCGATCAAAGGGGGACGCGGCTTGAATTCCCCGAGTTCGAAATCCTCCGCCGAGTACAGAGAGCACGCCAGCCCCGCGGCAGCGGCGGCATTGAACTCTTCTTCGTAAGCCTCATCAGGTTTCTTCTTTTCGAATGGATCGCACGGATAAAGCAGGCGCATGATTTGGGTGGCATTGAGATGGCCAGTGCTGAAAGTAACCGAAAACCGAACCCCATGCGAGACGGCTACCGGAACAGTGGCGGTTTCCGGCGATCTGGCCGGTCGGACTTTCAGGCTGAAGCAGCAGCGAAACCGGGGCAGACAAGATTGCAGGCAACGCTATTGCGGCGCGGGTTTGACACCAAGAACCGCGAGCGACTTCGATAGCCGTTCCATTTTCTCGTTTAGCAAGCTGGCTTCACGGTGGTGTGCGTCTTCGATACGCGCCAATTGCCGCTCGAACTCATCGTACTCTTCGTCGTTGGCGAATTGGACCGCTTCACCAAATACCGCAGTATCGCGGCAAGACTGGATGAGATTGCAAATCCTGGCAGCCGCATCGATCCATTGCTCACGAACCTCGTAGAAAGCGCCTTGCGACTCGAGATGCCAGTTCAGCATCTCGGCGAACTTGGACAATTGCTCGTTCTTCTCCGCTTCCGGAAGTTCAGCGAGTACCGCCATGTTTTCGGAGGAAGACGCCGCCACGATCTTCTGGAAAACTTCCTTATGCGCCTTCGTCAACTCCGCGATTCGACCGATCGCGGCCAAGGATTCGGCCGTTCCTGCTTCGCTGGATAAACGCTCCCGGGAAAGCACGAGCTCAAGCTGCAGCTTGGCCTGTTCCGCAGCATAAGCGTTCGCCATTTGAATACCGACTGCGGCATAACGCTTGCTGATTTCAATGAGTTTGGCTTCCGATTCAGTCATAAGCGTGGAGAGGACTGACGATGAAAATAATCGAGCACCGCGCAGGGCGGATGGAAACAGGCCTTCAAAAAAACCGCCCCGAAAGGCAGGAATCGCAATCCGTCTCGATTCACGGGAGAGTCCACATACGAAAGCTCAGCTTTCGCCACACAGCGCTCGCAAAAGAGGGATGCGGTACTCAGGGTCTTTCTCGTGAAACTGCAGCACCCCGGATTTGAAGTCTATGTTCAAAAAGACCTCTGCGTAATTTTCCTCGGAATCGACGTTGAAAAACAGCTTCATCTTTGTCGGGTTGGTCTTCAGAAGGCGGGGATCGTTGGCGAGGCCGACAACCCCAACATCGATGCGCGCGGGCATCCTGGGTTCCGCGCACGGTAGTTGGTAGAGACCGGCAAGCAACCTGGAAAACGAATCGCTGTCAGCGCCTATGCTGCGAAGATGGGCCTTGCCCCAATAAAAAGAGGCGTCTGTATCTTCGATGGGGTTTTCGGCCCATTCCGAATCGATATCCACGGCAAAGCCGACGACGCTGCCTTTGATCTTTCCACGCGCAACGATCGACACAGGCTTGTCGAAACTGGATTCAGTCTTGGAAATTGGCAGATCGATATCCACAAACCCATCGGCTACGGACAATTTTCCTTTCGGTGGTTCAGCACCGGAAGCGCCGCCAAGAAGCGACAGAAGAAAACCCACGATGAAAAGCCTCAGTGTTTGTGAAATGCGCACGATGGAAGCCAGCTGGCAGACGGCAAAATTGTCTGCCTGATTCGGCAGCATCTTTCACTTGGGTTGCAAACGATACCGGCACATTATGCCATCCGTGTGTCATGAGCGCATGTGAAGCGACAGCGTTCCCCTATTTGTCTGGAGAGGGGGCCAAGCAGGCAACCCAAACATTTCGGACCAATTGAAGCCGGCAAATTCGGCATGATGAACCAGCGCTGGCCGAAAGATCATGCCGCAAAGGAGAGTAAGCGCGCCCACGAACAGACAGCGTTTGCGCACAGCCAGCATACCGCAATACCTTCAGGCAGCCGGCCTAGCCGGGGCGCCCCCCGGCGCTTGCCGGATACCCGACCTCCATCGCGATGCGCCGGATCGCCACCGGCGCCCTTCCCACCTAGTACGTAAAGCGCACGCCGCCGGCGACCGAGATACCGTTGCCGGGGTAGAAGTAGACGCCGCCGCTGGTGGAATTGCGCGGGGTGGTGGCGTAGCTGATGTAGCGTTTGTCGGTCAGGTTGTCGCCTTGCAGGAAGAGGTGCGTGCTCTTGGCGATCTGGTAGTCGAGCTTGAATCCGAGGATGGCGTAGCCGTCGTACCACTCGCGGTTCTCGAAATCGACCGGCGTGTCGCCGGACACCCAGCGCACGTTCGGGCCCAGTTGCAGGGCGCCGCGGCGGTAGAGGATCTCGGCGGCGAACAGGTTGCGCGGTACGCCGGGAAGGCGGTTGCCGCTGTAGACGCCGTCGCGGAAGCGGAAGTCGCTGTAGGTGTAGGCGAGCCGGCCGTCGAATTCGCCGCCGAGCGCGCGAACGGTACCGGAGAGGCCCAGTTCCACGCCCTGGTGCCTGGTCTTGCCGTCGTAGTTGGTGGTCAGCGTGGTGATGCCGTCCGGGCTGTATTCGATGAGTTCGTCGCGCAGGTTCATGCGGTACAGCGCGACATCCCAGCGCGGCGCGTCCTTGGCGCCGAAGGTTCCGCGGCCGCCGATCTCGAAGGTCGTGGAGCGCTGCGGTTTCAGTTCCACCGTGCGCATCTGCGCCGGTGCGGGCGGCGGCGTGCGAATCTGGATCAGTTGGTCGAAGGTCGGCGCTTCGCGTGTGTTGCTGACGTTGGCGAACCAGGTCATCGTTTCGGCCGGGTTCCAGGTCAGGCCGATCTTCGGCGTGCCCCAGCTCCAGTCCTGGTTCTGTTCGCTATCCGTGCGTTTTTCGTGCAGGTCGCGCCGCGCATGCGTCCAGCGCAGCGAGCCGCCGAGCGTCCAGTCCGGGGCGAATTTCCACGCCGCCTGCGGCTGGATGCTGAAGTTTTCCGCTTCGGCATCGTAGCTGGCCAGGGGCATGTTGCGGATCGCGGGGGTCGGGTTCTTCGGATTGCCGGAAAAATCCCGGTCCATGTTCGTGCGCGCCCACGAGATGCCGAGCCCATAATCGAGCGTATGTATTTGCCCTGCAAACTGGTACTGCGCGCCCATCGTGTCGGTATCGCTTTTCTGCCGCGTGAGCGGGCTCATGAAGAGGTCGTCGGTGTTCTGATAATAGACGCCGAGCGTCTGCCGCCAGTTGTCGCCACGCCACAGCGAGCGGTTGGCGAAGCGCCATTGCCGGGTATCGCGGTACGGGTCGGTGACCGGCACCATCGGCATGGTGTTGCTGGTGACGCTTTCGGGGTCGTGGAACACCGCGTCGCGCGTGAGCGGCCCCGGAATCTCGAAGTGCTGGTCGGTGTAGGAGAGCCAGGATCGGTTTTCGAAGTGTTCGCTGGACCAAAGGCCAAGGTTGGCGCGGAACGCGGTGCGGTCCTGTTCGGAATGGTCGCGGTAGCCATCCGAGTTTGAACCCGAAACGCTCAGGTGCAGGTCGCCACTGTCGAACTGCCGGCCCAGCGCACCGCGCGCCACGGCGGTGTTGAAGCTGCCGTATTGCGCCATCAGGCCGAGTTGTTCGTCGGCGGCGGTCAGGTTGTAGAAGTCGAGTTCGCCGCCGAGCGCATCGGCGGCCGGATTGAGCGCGTTGGCGCCGCGCCGCACGGCGATCATGCGCGCATCGCGCGGTTCCAGCATGCCGATGATGAAGGAGCCGTCCGCCTCGTTCAGCGGCAGGCCGTTTTCGAGCAGCATCACGCCGCGCGACAGCGGGTGGCTCTGGATGCCGGAGCCGCGGATATTGAGCACCGGCTGATCGGCGCCGCCAAAAAAATCCTGCAGCACGATGCCGGGCTGGTAATCGAGCGCGTCGCGCAGCGTGTAGCGCTTGCCGGTTTCCTGCTGTGGCAGCGCCAGATTGACGCCACCGGGGGTGCTTTCGAGCCGCTTGCGCTCCACCGCGATACTGGGCGGCAGCGATTCGGGCTCCCGGCCCGAAACCTCGACCGCCTCCAGCATGGGGGCCGTGGAGCCGCTCTGCTGCGCGGATGCGAGCGGTGCAAAAACAGCTAGCGCCGAGGAAGCGGCAAGAACAAACCGGGCAGGAAGAGATTGTTTCATGGGAATTTGAACGCAAACAATAAGCGTTCTCATTATTGGTATTGCCCGGTCAAAATCCGTGATCCAGATCAAAAACCATCCGCGGTGGCGCTAGGGCGTATTCACAGTAGCCAGATATAGGCACAAGCGAGATGCAGGAAGGCGTTGAATCGATTGGCAAGTTTGTCGTATCGGGTTGCGATACGGCGGAACTGCTTGAGGCGATTGAAGAATCGCTCGACGAGGTTTCGTGCCTTGTAGC
>JAVBSY010000111.1:0-43107 GCA_031556475.1 Azoarcus sp. | reverse complement strand
CGGCATGGATCTGTACTTCAGCTACCACGATGGCCGGGCCGTGACCTGCGACGATTTCGTCGATGCGATGGCCGAGGCCAACGGCCGCGACCTCGACCGCTTCATGCGCTGGTACAGCCAGGCCGGCACGCCGCATGTGCGTGCGGAAGGGGCATGGGACGCGGCGGATGGAAGCTACACCTTGACGCTTGCCCAGCACACGCCGCCAACACCGGGCCAGGCGGACAAAGAGCCGCTGGTGATTCCGGTCGCGGTCGGCCTCATCGGCGCAGATGGCCGCGATCTGCCGTTGCGGCTGGAGGGTGAAACCCGTCCCGCCGCCACGACGACGCGGGTGCTGGTGTTGGAACAGGCGGAACAATCGTTCCGCTTCACCGGCCTCGACGCCGAACCGGTGCCATCCCTGCTGCGCGGTTTTTCCGCGCCGGTACTGCTCGACGTGGCAGAGGACGACGTGCGTCTTGCCTTCCGCATGGCCCACGATGCCGATCCGTTCAACCGCTGGGATGCCGCGCAGCGCTATGCGGAGCGTGTCATTCTCGGCCTTGCCGGCGAAATTGCCAGAAATGGCGCGGGCGGCGTGGCCCAGGTGCCGGAAGGCTTCATCACCGCGTTTCGCGCGCTACTCGCCGATGCCGGTCTCGACCCCGCCTTCCGCGCCCAGGCGGCGGCTTTGCCGTCGGAAAGCTACCTGCTCGAACGCATGGAGCCGGCCGATCCGGCCGCGCTGCGCGCCGCGTTGATCGTGTTGCTGCGCACGCTCGGCGAACGCCTTGCCGACGATTGGCTGGCGTTGTGTACGTCGATGACGCTGCCGGGCGCCTACCGCTATCACCCGCTCGACGCCGGCCGGCGCGCGATCGTCAATCTCGCGCTGCGCTACCTGGCCGCGGCGGGTCACGCCGAGGGCTTGGCGCTGGCGCAGGCCCGTTTCGATGCCGCCGCCAACATGACCGACCGCTTCGGCGCATTGGCCGCCCTGGTGCAAAGCGCCAGCCCGGCCCGCGAGGCCGCATTGGCGGCTTTCCACGCGCGTTACCGCGACGATGCCCTGGTGCTGGACAAATGGTTCGCCCTGCAGGCCGGTGCATGGCGCTGGGACGCAGAGGCGCCGCCGGTGCTGGCTCAGGTGCGTGCGCTGATGGAGAACCCTGCGTTCAGCCCGGCGAACCCGAACAAGGTCTATGCCCTGCTCGGCACTTTCTTCCGTGGCAACCCCGGCGAATTCCATGCCGGCAATGGCGAAGGGCATGCCTTCTGGGCCGATCAGGTGATCGCGCTCGACGGGCGCAATCCGCAGGTGGCGGCGCGCATGGCGCGTGCGCTGGAGAACTGGAAGCGCTACTCGCCGGCGTTGCAGGCGAGCATCCGCGCGCAACTGGAACGCGTGCAGGCGGCGCCGTCGTTGTCGGCCGACGTGGCCGAAATCGTCGGCAAGGCGCTATAGCTCTATAGCTATGACGCCTGCGAGGCGGGGCTGTTTACGGACACACGCCCTCGGCGAGGGGGCGTGTCTGCGCGGCGGCGGCCTCCAGCGCCGCCCTTGGCGGCAGCGACCAGTCGATTGCACCCAGGCCGTTGTGGGTCAGGTAACCGTTGGCGGCGGAAAAGTGCTTGCAGCCGAGAAAGCCGCGATGCGCCGACAGCGGCGAGGGGTGCGGCGCTTTCAGAACCTTGTGCCGGCGTGGATCGATCACCTTGCCCTTGGCTTGGGCGTAGCTGCCCCACAGCAGGAAGACCAGTCCTTCCCGCTCGCGGTTGAGCACATCGACCACATGGTCGGTAAAGCCTTCCCACCCCTTGTTCTGATGCGCGCCGGCCTGGCCTTCCTCGACCGTAAGCACGGCGTTGAGCAGCAGCACGCCGCGATGAGTCCAAGGCAGCAGGCAGCCGTGGTCGGGGCGGGAAATGCTCAGGTCGGCCTGGATTTCCTTGAAGATATTGTCCAGAGACGGCGGCACTGCAATCCCCGGGCGCACCGAAAAGCATAGCCCGTGCGCCTGCCCCGGCCCGTGATAAGGGTCTTGGCCGAGGATGACGGCTTTTACCGCATCGAACGGTGTCGCATCGAAGGCAGCGAAAATCTGTGGCCCTGGCGGATAGATGCGTGCGCCGGCCGCCTTGCGCTCCCGCAGGAAGGCCGACAGCGCCTGCATGTCGGGCTGTTGCAGATAAGCGCCGACGCGGGCTTTCCAGGAAGGTTCGAGCTTGATGCGGTCGGATGCGTTCATGGTGCCGCACATCTTACGGCAGCCGGCAATACGACGGGAAGCGCGCGCATGCCATCGCCCGGATGCGGACGCACCCAGGCGATGGCGACCGACGAGCCGTGCTTTTCGCCGATCGGCGCGTTACTCTGGCCCGTGCCGCTTTATTGCTTGTGCACCTGATGGTCGGCCATGTCGGTGGCGAGGTCGCCCGCGATGTAGCTCGACAGGTGCTGGATCGTGGCCTGCTGCTGAGTCACGATCGACTTCACCAGATCGCCGATGGTGACGATACCGACGAGCTTGCCGTGATCGACCACCGGCAGGTGGCGGAAGCGGTTTTCGGTCATGATGTTCATGACCTCGTCCACCGTGTGCGACGGCGTGATCGTGCATACGTTGGACGTCATCAACTCGCCGATGGTCACATCGCGCGATACCAGGCCCTTCAGAACCACTTTGCGCGCATAGTCGCGCTCGGTGAAGATGCCTACCAGACGGCCGCCATCGACGATGAGCAGGCCGCCGATGTCATGGTCGGCCATCACGGTCAATGCCTGGAATACCGAGACATCGGACGTGACCGAGTGAATCTTGTTGCCTTTCTCTTTCTGTTCGAGAACAGATCGGACGCTGGTCGTCATGGTGCATTCTCCTCGCTTTGTTTTTTGGTTGAGCGCACGCCTTGCAGGACGCGTGCACGCGTTAAGCTTGGAGCAGTGTCGGCCGTGATGCAAGCGTGGGAGAACCCTGAGCGGATGAAGGGTGCGGGGCGCGCAATAAAAAAGCGGCCGAAGCCGCCTTTTTTGTGCTGGAAGATATCGCCGTGCGATCAGCGCAGACCGGCGGCGAAATCGGATACCGCCTTGATTTCCGCATCGGTCATTTTCAGGGCAATGATCTGCATCGCGCCGCCCGCGTCGTTGGTACGAACGCCGTCGCGGAAAGACTTCAACTGGGTTTCGGTGTATTCGGCGAACTGGCCAGCCAGCCGCGGATACTGCGCGGGCATGCCGGCGCCGGCCGGGCCGTGGCAGGAGGCACAGGCGGGTACGCCCTTGGCGGCGATGCCCGCGCGCCAGATCCGCTGCCCTTTATCGATGGATTCGACGTTTTTCGCCGCCTCCGGCTTCAGCGTCTGGCTGGAGAAATACTTGGCCATGCCTTGCATGTCCGCGTCTTCGAGGCTGGCGATCATGGCGCTCATGACGGCATTGTCGCGCGCCGGTTTCTTGTCGCCCTGTGCCTTGAAATCGTGCATCTGCTTGTAGAGATATTCCTGACCCTGCCCTGCCAGCTTGGGATTGGCCGAGATTTCGCTGTTGCCGTCCACGTTATGGCATGCGACGCAAATCGTTTCCGCAGTTTGTTTTGCCTTGTCCAGGTCGACAGCCTGACCCTGAGCCTGGAGGCCGCCCGCGGCCAGCAGCAGAGGAAGCAGCAAGAAACGCTTGGTCATAATATCCTCGGAATACGGTGGGTGGAATCGTTTCAAACTTGATATTCTATAACAGGAATCCCGATTTGCGGGATGCGCCTAGGGTTATTCGAACGGTGAGTCGTAGTTGTGTAACCTTGCCTTACCGCGCGACGCTCCCCGGCGTTTCCTCTCCGCAGCCCCTCCTTACCGTTTCCTCCAATGCCCCTTTTCCATAACGCGAAATTCGAAATCTCGATCGCCAAGCCGTCCGAACTGCCTGTCTTCGACGGCGCGGAAGTCGCTTTCGCCGGCCGCTCCAATGCCGGCAAGTCGAGTGCGATCAATACGCTCGCCAGCCATGTTCGCCTGGCCTACGTGTCGAAAACCCCAGGTCGTACCCAACTGATCAATTTTTTTCGCCTGACTTGCGGCGCTTTGCTGGTCGACCTGCCCGGCTATGGTTATGCGGCGGTGCCGGAAAAAATCCGGCGCCAGTGGCAAGGGCTGATCGAAACCTACCTGAAGACGCGCGACAGCCTGGTGGGACTTGTCCTGATCATGGATACGCGCCACCCGATGACGCCGCTTGACCGCCAGATGATCAACTGGTTTGCGCCTTCCGGCCGGCCGATCCACATCCTGCTGACGAAGAGCGACAAGCTGTCGCGCGGCCCGGCCGAGGCCACCTTGCTTGCCGTGCGCCGGGAGGTGGAAATACTGGGGCCGCAAGTGACGGTGCAGCTTTTTTCCAGCCTGAAAAAACGCGGCATGGAAGAGGCCGAACGGGTTATCGGCGGCTGGCTCGGTGTCGGTGCGCCGGACACCACGGTGGGATGACGAACCGGGATGGCGATACCGCAAGTACAAACAAAAACCCCCGGCTCAAGGGAGTAAGCCGGGGGGCGTGTATAATGGCTTAAGTGGAGTAAGGCGCCCGCTCAGGGATGTAAAGCGGGAGACGGCTCAGCACCATCTGGTCACTATGATGCGGTGGTGCGGAAAAAGTTCAACGCGGGGTTCGTTACCGGATGTGTCTTTTTTTCGCCGCGTGTCCTGAGCGCCTGTTTTTCCACGACTTTCCACACCTCGTTTTTTCCTTTTGTCCCGAGATCTTCATATGATGCGACCCACCGGAGCGTTTCCCGCCACGCGCATGCGGCGTATGCGCCGTGATGCCTTTTCCCGCCGGTTGATGCAGGAATCCGTGCTGACCGCCGCCGACCTGATCTACCCCGTGTTCGTGCTCGATGGCGAAAACGTCACCGAGGCGGTGCCGTCGATGCCGGGCGTGAACCGCGTGTCGCTGGACAAGCTGCTGCATCTGGCCGAGCAGGCACAGACGCTGGGTGTGCCGGCATTGGCGCTTTTCCCGGTGATTCCCTCCGCCGGCAAAAGCGCGGGTGCGGAGGAAGCATGGAACCCGGATGGTCTGGTCCCGCGCGTGGTGCAGGCGCTGAAAGCGCGCTTCCCCGAGTTGGGCGTGATTACCGACGTCGCTCTCGATCCCTACACCAGCCACGGCCAGGATGGCCTGATCGACCCCGACGATCCGCGTGGTTACGTGATGAACGACGAAACCCTCGAAGCGCTCGCGAAGCAGGCGCTGTGCCACGCGCAGGCGGGTGCCGACGTGGTCGCGCCGTCGGACATGATGGATGGCCGCATCGGCCGCATCCGCACGATGCTCGACGAACATGCGCTGATCCATACCCGCATCCTCGCCTATTCGGCCAAATACGCATCGAGCTTCTACGGCCCGTTCCGCGATGCCGTCGGCTCGGCTGGCAATCTTGGCAAGAGCAACAAATACACCTACCAGATGGACCCGGCCAACAGCGACGAGGCCATCCGCGAAGTTGCGCTCGATATCGCCGAAGGCGCCGACATGTTCATGGTCAAGCCCGGCATGCCTTACCTCGACATCGTGCGCCGGGTGAAAAACGAATTGCAGGTGCCGACCTACGCCTATCAGGTCAGCGGCGAGTACGCCATGTTGCAGGCCGCCATCGCCAACGGCTGGCTCGGGCAAGCATGCGTGCTGGAATCGCTGCTGGCGTTCAAGCGCGCCGGCGCCGACGGCATCCTCACCTACTACGCGCTCGATGCCGCGCGTCAGTTGAAGGCGGGCGAGTAACCGGCAGCCATCGGGAACCCAAGTCGATGCGGCATACCCGCCTGCGCCTGATGCAGGCCGCCGACCTGCCTGCGGTGCTGCGCATCCAGCGCGAAGCCTACGGCGATCATTACCAGGAGTCCGCCGCCGTGCTCGGGCGCAAACTGGCGCTCGCGCCGGGCGGATGCCGGCTGGCCGAACGTCACGGCAGAACCGCCGCCTACGTGTTCGCCCACCCCTGGCGCGCGGATGGGCCGCCCCCGCTGCATGCACCGCTGGCCGATCTGCCCGGCGAGGCCGATTGCGTGTTCGTCCATGATCTGGCGGTTTCACCTCACGCCCGAAGCGGCGGCGTCGCCGCCGGCCTGCTGCGCGACGTTGCCGCCTGGGCCGCGGCGCAAGGCACACCGCGCCTTACCCTGGTCGCCCTGGCCGACGCTGCGGCGTACTGGACACGCCACGGCTTCGCTCCCGCCCCGGCCGGCGGCACTTTGCCCCCAGGCTACGGCGAAGGTGCGCTGTTCATGAGCCGGCCAACAGGCCAGTAGGCCCAGTAGCCCATGAGGCGCCGGCAATCCGCTCTCGATCCGCTTGAGCGCTCGACAGGCTGGCTGGTCGAAGATCCCGATTTTTCCAGGAAAGCTATCCCCGCAAGTTTCAGCCAGGCCGAAAATCCCGGAGCCGACCGCCCGTGACCCGAGCTAACCGGGTAGCGTGTTCGGCATGGTGACGACGGCTTCCAGCCCGCCTTCGGCGTGATTCGACAGCGTGACCTCGCCGCCCTGGGCGTGCAGTAGGTTGCGGGCGATGGCCAGGCCAAGGCCGGTGCCGCCGGTTTCGCGGTTGCGCGACGCCTCGGTACGGTAAAAAGGTTGAAATACCTTGTCCAGTTCGTTCGGGGGCAGGCCGGTGCCGTGGTCGCGAATGCGGATTTCGAAGCGGTCTGGCCATTCGGTCAACGTCATATCGACCCGCGCGCCGAATTTCACCCCGTTTTCGATCAGGTTCCACAAAGCGCGGCGCAATGCGCCCGGGCGGCCCGGGCAAGGGGTGGGTGCGCTGCCGTGGATGTCGATTTGCCAGCCCATGTCGATGGCGTCGTCGCGCAAGGCTTCGATCAGATTGTTCAGATCGATCGGCTGCGGCGGAGTTGTCGTCTCCATGCTCTTGGCGTAGGAAAGCCCCTCCTGGACCAGCGTTTGCATGGCGTCGAGATCGCCTTGGATGCGTTCGCGCAGGGCATCGTCCGGCACCATCTCGGCGCGCAGGCGCAGGCGCGTGATGGGGGTCTGCAAATCGTGGGAAATCGCGGCGAGGATGCGCGTGCGCTCGGCGATGTGTTCGCCGATGCGTTGCTGCATGTGGTTGAAAGCGGTGGCGGCCTGCGCGACTTCTATGGGGCCGCGGGTGTCCATCGGCGCGCCGCCCGGGTTTTCGCCCAGCGCGCGCGCGGCCGCGGCCATGCGCGAAAGCGGTTTGGTGGCGATGCGCACCGCGATCCAGGTCAGCAGGGCAACGCCGATCACCAATGGGACCAGCGCCGCCAGCAGGCGATCTGGCGGCGTGGGCGGTGGCGGACTTGGGCCGATGTCCGGCAGGCGTACCGTCAGCGGTGTGCCATCGGATAACAGGATGGTGACCAAGAACATCGAATGGTTGGCGCCAGGGGGGCGCATCGTGCGCAGTTCGACGGGGTTGCCGGGCAATGCCGCGACGAGCGCCTGGCGCAAGGCGTGGTCGGACGGCTGCGGCGGCAGATTGTGCGGCGCTTGGCGCAGGCTCAGGCGCAGGCGGCGGCGGCTGAGTTCATCGATGCGGCTGTCGCGCTCGGCGGGGGGCAGGCCGTCGAGTATGGCGACTGTCGCGGCGATTTCCTGCGCGATGCCTTCATATAGCGCGTCGCGCCCGGCCCGTTCGCGCTCGCCGACGAAAAGCGCGAAACTGGCAGCCAGCACGAGCGCCATGCCGATCAGCCAGATCAGCATCAGACGCGCGAACAGGCTGCGGGGAAAGGGCGGTTTCATTGGGGGCGCGTTCGTGTTCGTCATTGCGCGGCGGTGGAAACCGGCCGCACTTCGCAGGCGAGCACGTAACCTTCATTGCGCACGGTCTTGATGATGGCCGGCTCTCGCGCGTTGTCGGCAAGGCGCTGACGCAATCGGCTCACCAGCAGGTCGATGGAACGATCGAAAACGTCCGCTTCGCGGCCCTGGGTCAGTTCCATCAATTGATCGCGCGACAGGATGCGTTGCGGATGAGCGAGGAACACGCCAAGCAGGCGGTATTCGGCGCCGGAGAGCGATACCACGGTGCCGGAGGCGTCGATGAGATGGCGGTTTACCGCGTCGAGCCGCCAACGGGCGAAATACAGTTCGCGCGCGTGGCCGGGCGGCGCAGTTTCGAGATTGGGCGGCAGCGCGCGCGTGCGGCGCAAGATGGCACGGATGCGGGCATAGAGCTCGCGTGGCACGAACGGCTTGGGCAGGTAGTCGTCGGCGCCCATCTCCAGGCCGATGATGCGGTCCATGTCCTCGCCGCGGGCGGTCAGCATCAGGATCGGCGTGTTGGCATGGGTGTCCGATGCGCGCAGATTGCGGCACAGCGTGAGGCCGTCTTCGCCCGGCATCATGATATCGAGCACGATCAGGTCGATCCGGTGCTTGTCCAGCGCGGCTTTCATCTCACGCCCGTCTGCGGCGGTGGTGCAGCGCAACGCCTGCTTTTCCAGGTAGTCCGCGAGCAGGGTGCGGATATCGCGGTCGTCGTCGACGATCAGGATGTGGTCTTGCCGGGCGTTCATGGTCGTTTCTCCATGGGCTTCATCTTACGGCGCGACCGGGTCGTTTTGTATCTCTCAGTATCTGGAGCGCGAAAAGAGACATGCGTATGCAAAATAGGCCGGTACGGACAAATCCGGCTTACATCGAGGGGGTTAAATAGTCATGCCGCCCGCGCCTTGGGCATCTTCACAGGAGAATGAAAATGAACACTCGAATCAAGACCGCAATTGCCGCCGGTATTGTCGCCGCATATGCGTTTGGTGCTACGCCCGCTTTGGCCCGTGGCATGGATTGGGGGTGCCCCGGCATGCACGATGGCCGTTCTGGCATGCAGCGCATGGAGCCAGGGCAGTTCAAGGCGCGTGCCGAAACACGCCTGGCCCGTCTCGAGCTTGCGCTGGCGATCAAGCCGGAGCAAAAGGCTGCCTGGGATCAGTTCAAGGCCGACATGCTTGCGCAGGCGGGCAAGGTGGAAGAGCAGATGCTTGCTCGCAGCAAAGAGGCCGTACCGCAAACGGCGGTGGAGCGATTGGCGCGCGGGGAAGAGTTCAGCAAGGCGCACCTGGCGCATTTGACCGACGTGCGCCGCGCGGTAGAGACGCTGTATGACAAACTGGGCGATGCCCAGAAAAAAGTGTTCGACGCCGAGTTCCGCCAAGGCCCATGGGGAGGGCCAGCCCGCGGCGACGCAAAAGGAACAGGCAGGATGATGGAGCGCGGACCGGGCGCTGGTGGCGCGATGCGCTGACATCGCAGGGCGAGGCGGGGCGTCGTGACGGCCCCGCTTCGGTCCGACGAGCAATCCCGGTCCCGGCGCGGACTGGCCAGGGGCCGGCTGCTCTCCCGGGTCAGTCCAGCCAGCCGCGCGTGGCGCGCGGCAAATCCAGAATGGTGGCGATCCTGGCGCCCACATAAGGCGGCTGGCGCAGGCCGCGATTCACCCACACGGTGCGCATGCCAAGCCGCCGCGCGGTACGCAGATTGGTTGCCGTGTCCTCGACCATGATGCAGCGGCGCGGATTGAGGCGGAAAGCCCGCAGCAGGTGGCGGTAGGCGGCGATACCCGGCTTGGGGCGGAAATCCAGTTGCTCGATGCCGACGATCTCGTCGAAACGGCGGCGCACACCCATCACATCGAGCACCGCGGTGGCATAGGCTTGCGGCGCGTTGGAAAAAACGATCTTGCGCCCCGGCAGCTTACGCAGCATGGCATCGAGCGCGCGGTCGAACACCATCATGTCGTGCAGGCGGTCGAAGCGATGCGTTTCGCGCAGGAAATGGTGCGGGTCCGTGCCGTGATGGCGTATCAGCCCGAGCAGCGTTGCGCCGTAACGGCGCCAGTAATCCATCCGCAGCGCGTTGGCAGCATCGTTGGAAAGGGCCAGATGCCGTTCCAGGTAAGCCGTCATGCTGTGGTTGATGTGCGGAAAGATATGCGGATTGGCGTCGTGCAGCGTGTTGTCGAGGTCGAACAGCCAGACGGGAGCGGACATGGGTAGACGATTTGCTGTGCCTCAGCAGGCACGGTAAGAGTGGTTGGAATCGACGATGTGCCGGGTAAAGTGTCCGTATAAGGGGCAGGCATCCTGTGTCTTGAATTTGGGTTGACCAGGATTTTTCGAGCCTCGAACGGCTTCATGTCCGTAACGGGTAAGCAAATACAGAGAGCAGCCATGCCGAATTGCCCGATCTGCCGTCATGGGATTTCGTATAGAGATGTCCTTTTTCGCAATGATCACCTCCCGCCGCAAGGTCTTCAAGGTGAAGATGGCCGCTCCTACATCATATGTGGATCATGTGCTACGCCGCTCGATGTCCGGGGGCGTAGTGTCCATCCGTGGGCTCAGATATTGATGTTTTTCTTTGGGGGCGGCTTTGCTGGCCGTGGATGGTATATCCATTTGCCGTGGGTGGTGTGGCATTGTTTTTTTCTCGCCACTGCCAAGCTTCAGCCCCGCCGTTGGGAAATCGGCTCTGACGGTTGATGGGGATGCGCGCTTGCTTTTCGTTAATGCGAGTATCAGCTTCGGCAGCCTGATCGCAGGTCCGCGGCTATTTGTGTACTCAAGTCCATCAGTGCCCGATCAAATGCTTTTTGAATTTCATACTCGGTGCTGGACCAATTGGTGGTGTTGTCGAGTCCTCGATAGACCTTGGACCGTCCTGGTTTTCCTGTGGGCAAGGAATCATCCACACGTACCACGATATTGGCCGATTTCATCGCATGAATCCCTCGAATGTAAGCTTTGAGCACGGTAATATGGATATGCCGCTCTGTATGTTCGCGCGTGTAGCCTGGGATGGATTCCATGCCATCGGTAAACCAGTGCATGAACCCTGTGCCATCGACGTGCGTCCACAGCAGACCACCGAGGTCATCTTCTTTACGCTGATCGTCGATTTTTTCGATTGAGAACGGGCAGGCTGTGCGGTCGATCTCCGCCGGTGTCTTTTTGAAAGAAGGACTCGGCGATACACCAGAGACTTGAGTGGTGGCGCAACCCCACAGCAGGGCGGCGGTGCCCAGGCAGATCGCCGCCCCGATATGGCATGGGCGCTTCACTCAGAGGGCTCGCCGCTTGCCGATGCAGAAATGGGGGGCAGTGCCGCGCGGGTCGCGTCGAACTTTGTAGCCGCCGCCGCAAGATTCGCATTGAAAAGCAAGGCACCAGTGGGTGTGCGCAACAAGGAGCCGGCATCCCCCCGCCAAATCAGATCGCCCAATACGCCTTGACCGATGTCTTCCTTGGCTGCGGGTTCTTTCGTATCGTGTTTGCGCTGCAAATTCTCGGACAGCAGCCTGCTCGTCTGCTCGATACCGTCGTTTAGGGCGGCATGCAGTAAACGTCCATTGTCCGCTTGCCACGCCGCAATATTTTGCCCTGCTTCCTGGCCGGGGGTCAGGAGTTTGGCCCGATAGAAGATGCTGGATCGGTAGGACGCATTTTTGAGTGCGAGCGCAGATTCGTTTGCATTTCCCGCTGCCGCCGAACCGGCTCCCGTAGTTGCGTTGGTTTGATTGGGGAAAAGCAGACCGCGTGCGGAAAGCTCCAGTGTCGAGAAGTCGGCCATAAGATGGTAATCGACGTTGACGAACATCACCGCATTCGATTTCGATGCCTTGAACAATTCAGTGTACGCCTTGTCATTGACCGTCTTGGTAACCGCAATGCCATCGATTTGCATGTCCGGTACAGAGGCAAGGGATTGCTGCAGCGATATGTGCATTTGCTGGTCGAAATTCACATCGACCAACTGATCCTTGAGCGGGCGGATCATTTCGTCCGCGGTCTTGGCCCGCTCGGCGTTAACGCTTGCATCCGCTGCCCCGAATGCACCACCACAGGCTGCAGCGAGCAAGATCCCGATGCCTGGGATTACGCCACAGGCTGTTGCGGCGCCCATGCCGAAGTTCGATGGGATGAACGCAGCGTATAGCTCGGGTTGGGCGATCCCGACCTTCACTTCCACGGGCTGCATCGCCGCCAAGTCCTCACGGCTGACTGGCTGAGCCAACGGCAGTGGCGCACATCCCGTCACGGCCAATGCCAAACACGTTGATACCGCAATAAGGCGTGCCACGCTCATATTCAATCTTCCCGCTACATGTTATGAATGAAGGGGCAAGATTGTATCTTTTTATTTCATAAAGCCGAACTGCGGGGCAGAGTTGAGTTGGCGGATGTTTCGCAATGCGAAGAACTGTAGAAATGTGCCCTGTTATCTGGTAGCTGTTGCGTCATCGAGGCTTGCGGGGATGCGGCCGGCGGGATGCCGATGCAAGACTTGATCCCCGCGAGCCCGATGAGCGTTTAAATTACTGCGATACCTTGATGGTGCGCTGCCCGATCGGTTGCGCCGGGCGGGCGTTCAGTGGGTAGCGGTCGGTAAACACCGCCATCTGCTGCGACGTCGCTTCGACCTTTTCCTTCAACACCAGCCAGAGCACGCCCTCGCTGCAAGGCGGCGTGGTCAGCGATCCGTCGTAGGTGTAGTAGTTGCGGTCCTGCGGTAGCAGGCCGGCCGGGTCGAGCATCGTCTCGCCCGCGGAAACCGATTGATCCTGTGTTTTGGGGAAGTATTCCCAGATCGTCTGCAGTGGCGGCAATGCGTGCTTGTCGTCCTTGTCGATCTGTACGGCGACCACGGCCAGTTGCCCGTCGGCGGATTTGTGCACCAGATGCGCGTCCATGTCGTAAGCGCGGCCCATGAACTGCTCTTCCGAAGGGTGGTGGAAGTGGAACTGGACCAGATCGTATTTCTTGCCCATGACAGTGATGCTGCTGCCGGCTTCCGGCGTCACCATGACCGTGTGCCCATTGTCGACGATGCTGAAGTGGGAGGGCTTGTACGAGAACTCGATCGGCCGTAGCTGGCTGTCGGCTGCGACCTTGTCCTGGACGATATTGACCGGCGACTGGTGCTGCCCGATGCCACAGGCGGTGTATTCGGCATCCAGCTTGCCCCAGTTACCGGGCGATTCGTCGCCGGTGTAGCTCCAGTGGGCGTGCTGGTGTGCGGTTTCGGCAGCAAGGACGGCGCTGCAGGGATAAAAGAGAACGGCGGATAGCGTCGCTACGATGAACGATTTACGCATGATTCGTGCCTTGAAAACCTTGTAAAAGGGAGATTGGTTGAAGCTACCCTGCTTGTTCAGGGTGAAATATTTATAGCTGTTTTTCAACGCACACACAATTTGGGTGTCAAGCCCATTTTTGTATTTGTTAGATGTGTTTTTTATGAGATATTTTTAAGTAAAAACAAGATGTTGTGCCTTGTTTTAAATATTGTTCTTTTGAAAGAAATGTGATTCGATGTTGGATTGAGCGTTTTTATTTTTCTTGGGCTGTGGCAAAAGTCTTGATTGAATTTATTGATTTGAATGTGGGTGTTGATTTATTGGGTCCATGAATCCGTTTTAAAAATCCGATTTTGTCTCCTATGTGTTTGAAAGAAGAGATTTTTAATTCAATCGCTACGTTGTCGGGTTCAAAAGTCCCGTCTCGTCCGTGGCTGAAAGTGGACGATGCTGCGTCCGTCCTCGGTGGTCTTCGGTGCGGCTTTCCAGGCGTGCCCTTGGATGACTTCGATGCTGACCGGCAGGCGGCCGTCGTTGCGCAGTCGGTTGTAGGCGGCGCGCGCGGTATCCCAACCGCGGCGGCCACTGAGTCCGCGTGGCCGTGTGGTGGTGGCGTTGGTGCAGCCATTGGCGCGAAGGTCGCGGAGCAGGCTGTCGAGGTCGGGGTAGGTCAGCGTGAGCATTTCCATGTCCATCACCGGGTCGGAAAAGCCGGCAGCGACCAGTGTGTCGCCGAGGTCGTGCATGTCGATGAAGCGGTGCACCCGTTCGCCGTTTTCCGCCGGTAGCACGGTGCGCAACTCTTTCAGTGTGTCGGGACCGAGGGTGGAGAACATCAGCATGCCGCCGGTTTCGAGCGTGCGATGCATTTCCTTGAGCGCGGGCAGAGGATCGTCGAGGCTGGGCAGCATGAGGTTGGACCAGATCAGCGATAGCGAAGCGCGTGCCAGCGGCAAGGCACTGGCGTCTGCGGCGGCGAGCGGTGGGGCGCGGTGGCCGAGCAGGCGGCGCAGCAGGCCGCTGGTGTGGCTGCCGCGTTGCCCGCTGGCACGGGCGAGCATCGGCAGGGCGAAGTCGGCGCCGAACACAGTGGCTTGCGGGTAGCGTTGGGCGAGGCGCGGGATGTCTTCCCCGGTGCCACAACCGAGATCGAGGATGCGCCTGGGTTCGATGCGGATGTAGTCGAGCCGTTCATCCATGCGCCGCGCGATTTCGCGCACGAGTGGATCGGCCACGCTGGCTGCGGCACGGCCGAAGCGGTGCCGCAGCAGGGCGCGGTCGAGGCGATAATCCGCCACCATCGGGTTCTGCGCGGTTTAGACCGAGCGCAGGCCGAGGCGGGCGAACAGCGTATCGTCGCGGTCGGCCTGCGGGTTGTCGGTGGTGAGCAGGCGGTCGCCGTAGAACATGGAATTGGCACCGGCGAGAAAGCACATGGCCTGCAGTTCGTCACTCATCTGCTGCCGGCCGGCGGACAGGCGAACATGGCTTTGCGGCATGGCGATGCGGGCGGCGGCGATGGTGCGGACAAACTCGAAGGGGTCGAGCTTTTCGCCATTGCCCAGCGGCGTGCCGGGGATCTGTACGAGGTTGTTGATCGGCACCGATTCGGGCGGCGGATTCATGTTCGCCAACTGGGCGATCATGCTGGCGCGGTCGGCGCGGCTTTCGCCCATGCCGACGATGCCGCCGCTGCAGACGTTGATGCCGGCGTCACGCACCTTGTCAAGGGTGTTCAGGCGATCCTGCAGGGTATGGGTGGTGACGACCTTGCCGTAGAACTCGGGCGCGGTGTCGATGTTGTGGTTGTAGTAATCGAGGCCGGCATCGGCGAGCTGCTCGGCCTGGCCTTCGCGCAGCATGCCGAGGGTGACGCAGGTTTGCAGGCCGAGCTTCTTTACCTCGCGCACCATCTCCAGCACCGGTTCCAGCTCCTTGTCCTTTGGGCCACGCCAGGCCGCGCCCATGCAGAAGCGCGAGGCACCCTTGGCCTTTGCCGCGCGGGCATGTTCGAGTACCTCGTCGGTGCTCGCCATGCGCTGGCGTTCCAGCCCGGTGTCGTAGCGCGCCGACTGTGAGCAATAGCCACAGTCTTCCGAACAGCCGCCGGTCTTGATCGACAGCAGCGTGGAGCGTTGGATGGCGTTGGCGTCGAAGTTGGCGCGGTGCACCGTTTGCGCGCGGTAAAGCAGATCGACGAAGGGGAGATCGAACAGCGCCTCGATTTCGGCAACCGTCCATTGTTTGCGCGGGGTTTGTGGGCGCACGGCGGAGCGGTCGGCGGCAGGTGCGGTCGAAGTCGTTGGCATGAAAAGCATTCCGGGGTGTAATTCGGAACTTTACATGTTCTGCCATTGAGCAAAAACTTGTCAAATCTCCTTGCTGTTTGCCGTGGTTTGTTCCTTCGTGCCGCCGATACGTTGTTGCCGCAGGATTGCCATGTTTGCGGCGAGGTGGCGGGCGGCTCGCCGGTGTGTCCGGCATGCCATGAGGATCTGCCGCTTGCCGCCACCACCGGACGCTGTCCGTCTTGCGCCTTGCCCGTACCGGATGGCAGCCTGTGCGGTCGCTGCCAACAACGGCCGCCAGCGTTCGATGCGACACGCGTGGCTTTCGATTACCGCTTCCCCGTCGATACGCTGGTGCAGGCGCTGAAATACCGCCATCGGCTGGCGTTGGCCGGTTTTTTCGCCAAAGCCCTGGCAGCGGCCGGCATGCCGGCGCGGGCCGATCTTATTCTGCCGATGCCGTTGCATCCGCGCCGCCTGGGCGAGCGTGGGTTCAATCAAGCGGTGGAAATCGCCCGCCCACTGGCGCGCAAAACCAACCTGCGTGTGGAACTGGCCGGTGTGCGGCGCGTGCGCGATACGTTGAAACAGGAGGACCTGACGCGGGAAGAGCGCGTCCGTAACCTGCGCGGCGCGTTTGCGTGCGAGGCGGCGCTCGACGGCGCAACCGTCGTGGTGGTGGACGACGTGATGACCTCCGGCGCATCACTCGACGAACTGGCGCGCTGCCTCAAACGCCAGGGCGCCGCACGGGTGGAAAATCTCGTCGTCGCCCGCACGCCGATGCCGGGCTAGGCTACAGTGCGCGCTTTGCGCCGGTCATGGCGCCACTGCATGACCGCCGCCGCTCTATACACCTGACCCATGTTCGACATCGTCCTCTACCAACCCGAAATTCCCCCCAATACCGGCAACATCATCCGCCTGGCGGCGAATACCGGCGCGCATCTGCATCTGGTCGAACCGCTCGGTTTCGTGCTGACGGACAAGACGCTCGCCCGCGCCGGGCTGGATTATCACGATATGGCGCGGGTATCGGTGCATGGCGATTGGTCGGCGTGTGTTTCGGCGCTGGCGGGACGGCGCTTTTTCGCGCTCAGCACCAAGGGCGGGCGGCGTTACGACGAACCGGCTTTTCAGGCGGGCGACGTATTCATCTTCGGCCCGGAAAGCCGGGGCCTGCCGGCGGAGATTCTGGAGATGCTACCGCCGGAGCAACGATTGCGGATTCCGATGCTGCCGGCCCGCCGCAGCATGAATTTGTCCAACGCTGTTGCAGTGGTTGCGCTTGAGGCTTGGCGGCAACATGAGTTTGCTGGTGCGGGTTGAGAGCGTTTTTGGTTGTCAGCGTAAAGTCGGAAATAGAACTATCGAACAAGGCCCCCTGCTGATTGGCTATCGGACGAATTTCAATCAAGCTCAATAGCCGTGACTGTTTGGTAGGGGATTTTTTCTGAACCGTGAAAACAAGTATAGGCACTAATCCGGTAGACTACGTCTGCCCGACTCGTAAGCTACCATGCGAATGGTGTATGTGCCCATACGGTTGAGTTGGGTATTAGGTATTTAAACTTGGTTTTGATCCAGAGTTGCAATTAAATGAAGCAAACCCATCTTACGCGTCAGGCGCTTGGTTAATTGGAGGCATATATCAACTTCAATGATCGACCACAACAACCTCGGCCTGTATTGGTGTGGATAATTTGTTCATTTATCGTGCTATCCGTTCTTGGTACGAATCTTTACTTGTTGTTCCAATTGATAGTGGGAGTAGATGGTGAAGCTGCGGCGCGTCTCGCAGCCATGACGGCAGTTGATTATGTCCGTCGTATAGTGTTCGGCGTGCTCGCGCTGTCCGCAGCCATTTCTCTTTTCTTTTTGCGAAAATTGGCAATTCATTTGTTTTTCTTGATGCTTGTGCTATCGATTGCTTTGGCGTTCTATTCGTGGGTGGTTGGTAGGCTTGATTTGCACTTGCTTCTATCAGGAATTTTATCGATTCTATGTATGTATAGTGCGCTTCTCTGGTATTCGATTCGGCTTTCAAGGAAGGGGGTGCTGCGATAGAGGCGCTTTACAGGTAATTGCAGTGAATGGTTGGCAGTGTTTCGGTTGCATTGTCGCTGAATTGCGATGTTAGATGTTTGCACTAAATTTGACCGCAAGGGCACGCGCTGCGGTGACGCACTTGACCTGTCGTGGTGTGTGGGTGACCCCCGATTTGTTCCATAAAATGAAAAATGATGAAAAAAACGATTGTGCTTTGTATGGCAGTGTTGTCTGTATTATTTACGCAGGCTTGTTTTGCCGATGCTGAATTTCAGAATAATAACGAACAGATCATTACAGCGGGAATAGGGCTTGATGCATGCCCGATTGGCTGTGACCAGCATCAATTCGCCTCATTGTTTTCAGAGGTTCAGCATACGGGTGGTTCCGTGTTTGCTCACAATGATGGTGTCGAGGCTGCGGTAAGGCGTGGCCGCATTGTCGCTGTTTTCTTCTTTTTTAATAAAAACAGGACGCATCAATTAGATTCTGGAGGGGCGGCGCGGTATGGCGCTAATCCGAATATGAAGTCGGATTTCCATGGAAGAACAGACACTGGGATCGGTGCCGACAGTTCGATTGATGATGTAATAAAAAACTATGGGAAGCCAGATCGATATTGGGAAACGCTGGGGCGGATTGAAAAAGGGAAAGAAATCAGCTTGGCCTATGCGAGTAAAGGAATTTCTTTTACTTTTTTTGATGGCCGATTAGGCGATATCCGTGTTTCCTCACCATCCAAAGAGTCTCCTTCTCTTTCGGGAAACGAGCTTCGAGAAAAGCTGCTTGGCGAATGGCAGTTGAATCTTTATTCAATGTACCAGGGTTTGTCGTTTAAGGAGGCGTTTTTGCAAGGATTGGCTGGTCCTGTACTGAATTTCCATTCAGATGGAACTGTATTGTTCACTGTTCCTTGTGATGTCAATGAAGTGGTTAATAAAAAATCCATAATAAATGGCAAGTGGGAATTGGAAGAAAGTGGTTTTATATCTATTTATGCTAAAAAAGAGGGCGACGATCTGTCAGTCAAAGGTCAGTTGCAATTCGATGACAAGTCGGACGAAATTGATCATCTGCTCATCGCTCAAGAAAATGGAAAAAACACATACTTAGGGCGGTTTGATCGTTCATTGTTGAAGTGCGACTAAAAAGCTCTTAATGAACAGGGGGTTGAGATCGTCATGAAATTTCATACTAGTCTGCTGTTTCCTTCATGGGATATGTTATGCAACAAACTGAGCCGACACAGCCATCAAACGACGCTACCGTAGCGGAACTGTCCCAAGAAGTTATCCATGTTCCTCTTTGGGTAAAGGGGGGTATTGCAATTGGTGCGATCATATTTGCCATTCAGATGCCGAGCTTCAGTAGTTCATTGTCGGATGCTATTCAGAAGAACCGAGCAGCGAAAGCTTATGAGGGCGAACAGTACGATCAGGCGATTGATCGTTATAAAGATCTTTATGGTCGCTACCCCGCTGATAAGGATTTTATCAAGCATTTGGGGTTGTCTTACTATCGTGCGGGCCAATACGTCGAAGCCATGGAAACATTCAATCAGCTTGCGGGCGTGAAGATGAAAAAAAACGAGGCCGATGAAATCAATGCTGCAATATCCGATATGGCAGCAAAACTTAATATCAAGACAAGATAGCCAAATATATTATGTTTTTTATGCCAGGAAGCGTTATTTCAGCAATCACTTTTCCGGGCGTCGTAATTCACGAACTCGCCCATCAGTTATTCTGCCGTTATTTCAAGGTTCCAGTTTACCAGGTGTGTTATTTCCGATTTGGAAATCCTGCTGGATACGTCGTTCACGGTCAAACGGAGAGTTGGGTATATAGCGTCTTGATCGGGGTTGGGCCGTTTTTTCTAAATTCTATTCTTGGGGCCATCCTTGCATTTCCATCCGCATTACGTGTATTCGAGTTTAGTAATGCGGCATCGGTGCTTGATGGTATTCTAGTTTGGCTCGGAGTTTCCATTGCGATGCATGCTATTCCGAGTACAGGGGATGCAAAGTCTATGTGGCGGACGGTATCTGGAGGCGGAGCCTCTGTACTTGCAAAGTTGATCGTTGCGCCGATTGTTGGACTCATATTTGTCCTTGCAGTCGGATCGGTGGTCTGGCTTGATCTGATATACGGTATTTTTGTCAGTATTGCACTGCCAAATTTTTTCGTCGCAATACTTTCGTAGCACGTACGAGTCAGGCCGCCTCACGAAATAAAAAGACGACTAGAGTTTGACGATAAAGTGGACGTATGGATCATTTTTTTATCACTCAAGAAAATGAAAAGCACACAGTCTTAGGACGATTCGATCGCTCATTGTCGAGGTGCGACTAAAGATTTTTTAGGCGAAATTATCGAGGAGAGGGTAGCCTAAAATTTTGTACCAATCTGTTTTATCCAAAGGGTATTCATGATTCATAGAATGTTGACGATATTTGTCGTCCTCGCTTTCCTTGCTGGTTGCACGACTCAACCCGTCAGGGTAGAACCAAGCGTCACTTTGGGGGATGTCTCGGGATACGTTAGTGTCGTAGCTATCAAGCACAAGGATTTGAAAAATGTTTGTAATTTCGAAATATTCCAGGAGGGATTTCGATATACCTATATGAGCATGTGGAACAGCAGGATAGACAAAATCCTGGAGTCGCAGCTCAAACCGGATGTTGCTGCTTATTACACGAAGAAATTCTTCTATGCCAAGCCAAATGTCAAAGCCACCCTCGACACTGGTCCGAGCGCGCGCGATAGACACGGCGAATGCCAAGAGGCGAGCTATCAGCTAGGGACGATAAATGGATTTATCTACTCATTGGAGAACTTAGAAAGGTTAGAGCAGGGTGCGCCTGAGTAACCCTGATGTATGCCATGCCAAACCCATCATTTACTTCACCAGATCTGCGTTGAGACGCTTGGTAAGACAGTTCCGGATGGGGGCGCGGTCCTGAGCGCGTGACGGTTCCTCTGCCCCAGTGTGTTGGTCCGGTAAGCTGGGTTGTTGCGTTACTCGTGCTTGGGATCGCGCGCAAGCAGCCGCTCCACCGCCTCACGGGCGGCCAGCCCCTGATGCAATAACGCATCGACTGCTTCGCAGATCGGCATTTCGACGCCGTGCCGGCCAGCTAGGCCGACCACCGCGCTTGCGGTGGGCACGCCTTCGGCGACGTGGCCGAGGTCGCGCAGGATGTCGGCGAGGGATTTGCCTTCGGCGAGCGCGAGGCCGACGCGGCGGTTGCGCGACAGGTTGCCGGTGCAGGTGAGGATGAGGTCGCCCATGCCGGCGAGGCCCATGAGAGTGTCCGCGCGGCCGCCGAGCGCCTGGGCGAGGCGGGCGATTTCCGCCAGGCCGCGTGTCATCAGCGCGGCGCGGGCGTTGAGGCCGAAGCCCATGCCGTCGGAGACGCCAGCGGCGATGGCCATGACGTTTTTCACCGCGCCGCCGATCTCGCAGCCGACCACGTCGGTATTGGCATAGAGGCGCAGCCGCGGCTGGTGCAGCAGGCCGACCCAGTGCGTGGCGAAGGCGGCGTCGGCCGCGGCGAGGGTGATGGCGGTCGGTTGTCCGGCCGCGGTTTCGGCGGCGAAGCTGGGGCCGGTCAGCGCGCCGCACGGTGCGTGCGCGCCGAGTTCTTCGCCGACGATCTCATGCGGCAGCCGGCCGCTGTCCGCTTCGAGGCCCTTGCACGCCCACAGCAGCGGCGTGCCTGCCTGCAGTCGGTGCAGTGTGCGTGCCGCGTCGCGCAGGCCGGATAAGGGGGTGGCGACGAGGTGCAGGTCGGCGCCACGCGCGCAGGCGGCGAAATCGGCGCTCAGGCCAAGTGAGGCATGCAGTGGGATGCCCGGCAGATAGCGGGCGTTTTCGCCGTCGCGGCGCAGGGCGTCGATATGGGCGGGGTCGCGCGCCCACAGGATGACGTCGTGGGCGGCGGAGAAGGCTTGGGCGAGGGCGGTGCCCCAGGCGCCGGCGCCGAATACGGCGATCCGCATCCGGCTCACAGCCCCCAGAAGTCGTTTGCTCGCGCGTAGCCGGTGGCGCCGTCGTTGTGGCGGACCTTGATCCAGCCGTCGGCGGGCGGTTCCACCAGTTCGAGGGTGACGTTGTGCACCGCCTCGAATGCGGGCGGGGCGGTTTCCGCCGCTTGCTGGCGAATCACCGTGCGCGCCGCCGTCACCATGACGGTGCGTTTGGCGGCGAGCGCGCGGCGTTCGACCCAGGCGATCGCCGTTCCCGGTTCGCGGACCTTGACCCACTTGTTGTCGAGCGCAACGACAATCTCGACCGGCGTGCCGGCGGCGATGATGTACTGCCGTTTGCTCTTGTCCGACGGTCCGTCGTACATGATTGCGGGTTCGGCGACCGAGCGGAACTCGATCGCCAGGGCGGACGAAGCGCCGCAGGCGAGCAGCGCGGCGAGGCCGAGTCGGCGAAGGCGGGGGGCGATCATGGGGGCGTGCTTATTACTGAACCGGCACTTCGCCCGCGCCTTGCTGCGCGGCGGCTTGTTGCCGTTGCTGCTGGTACAGCGCTTCGAAATTCACCGGCGCGAGCAGCACCGGCTGGAAGCCCGCGCGCGTGACGGCGTCGGAGATGGCTTCGCGGGCGTAGGGGAAGAGGATGTTCGGGCAGCCGATCATCATCACCGGTTCCATTTCTTCCTGCGGGACGTTGCGGATCTGGAACACGCCGGCCTGGGCCACCTCGATGAGGAACATGTTCTTTTCTTGCGGCAGCGAGGCCGAGACGGTGACGGTCAGGATGACTTCGAACAGGCCTTCGTCGATGCCCTTGCCTTCGGTGCGCAACTGCACGTTGATTTGCGGCGCTTCGCGCTCAAGGAAGATCTGCGGTGCGTTGGGCACTTCGATGGAGAGATCCTTGACGTAGAGTTTTTCGATGGAAAAAATGGGTTGTGCGTTATCGGCCATGTTTGACTGCCTGGTTGAGTAGCGAGGAAAAAAAAGGAAACCGCCGTTCGAATCGATGGCTCAGGCGGTTTTGTTTTGCAGAAACGGTGCAAGCAGCGGGTCGAGGCCGCCCTGGCGATCGAGTTCGTACAGATCGTCGTAGCCGCCGATATGGCGCTCGCCGATATAGATCTGCGGTACGGTACGCCGCCCGGTGAGGTTCATCATTTCCTCGCGGCGCTGCGGTTCGAGATCGATGCGGATCTTTTCGATGTCGGTCACGCCCTTGCGTTGCAGCAGTTGTTCGGCGCGGACGCAGTAGGGGCAGACGCCCGTCGAGTACATGCGGATGTTGGACATGTTCATTTCCTCTTGCGGCTGAGGGGTTGGCCGGCCTTTTCCCATTCCGTGAGGCCGCCACGCAGGTTGTGCAGACGTTCGAAACCCGCCTTGCGCAGCCGTGACAACGCAGCGGCGGCGCGGTTGCCGCTGGCGCAATACAGGATGATCGGGCGCGCTTTGAACTTTTCCAGTTCGCCGCTGCGGCGTTCGATATCCGCCAGCGGCAGGTGGCGGGCGTTGGGGATGTGGCCCTGGTCGAATTCGCCCTGCGCACGCACGTCGACGACGATCGCGTCTTCGCGGTTGATCAGCAGGGTGGCTTCGACCGGGGAAATCTGGGTTTTGTCGCCGCGCAGCGATTCGATGAGCAGCAGGCCGCCGCTGACGACGGCGAGCGCGGCCCAGTACCAGTTCTGTTGCAGGAATTCCACGAAAATAAGGGCTCCGGTTGTCGGGGAAGGAGGTGGGGCGGGGTTTCCGCGCTGTGCGGAAACGGTCTTGTTTGGACAGTGCCAGCCTAGTGAAACCGGTAGTATAAAATACGTGCCGATACAATGCTTGGTTCCGCGGCAGGCTCGGCTTGTTTTGGTGCAGGCCGCTTGTGTTGCCTGCCGTGCGGCATGTCGCACCACGATTTCGATTTCAGCATCACAGTTTCATAATCCATCGAACTTACGACCTATCAAACTGGATACCGCACCATCATGTACAAGATCGTTCTGCTTCGCCACGGCGAATCCACCTGGAACAAGGAAAACCGTTTTACCGGTTGGACCGATGTCGATTTGACCGAACAGGGCGTCGGCGAGGCGCACGCGGCGGGGCAGTTGCTCAAGCGCGAAGGCTATGCGTTCGATCTGGCATTTACCTCGGTGCTGAAGCGGGCCAACAAGACCTTGAACATCGTGCTCGAGGAACTCGACTCGCTGTGGTTGCCGGTCGAGCATTCCTGGCGGCTCAACGAGCGCCATTCCGGTTCGCTGCAAGGGCTGAACAAGGCGGAAATGGCCGCCCGCTATGGCGATGAGCAGGTGCTCGTATGGCGCCGTTCCTACGATACGCCGCCGCAGCCGTTGGAAGAGGGCGATCCGCGCATCACCGCCGACGATCCGCGCTACGCGGGGCTGCCGCGCGCGCAGTTTCCCCGTACCGAGTGCCTGAAAGACACCGTGGCCCGTGTCGTGCCGTATTGGGACACGGTGATCGTGCCGCAGATTCTCGCCGGCCGCCGTATTCTGGTCGCCGCGCACGGCAACAGCCTGCGCGCGCTGATCAAGTACCTGGACAAGGTATCCGACAGCGAAATCGTCAGCCTCAACATCCCGACGGCGCAGCCGCTGGTGTATGAACTCGATGCCGATCTGCGGCCGCTGAAGCACTATTACCTGGCCGATGAGGACGTCATCCGCGCCGCGCAGGCGGCGGTTGCCAACCAGGGAAAAGCCACGGCCTGAGCGTGCGGTTCGAATGTTGACGGACAGGTTGTTCGTTTCGTGACGGCGGAAGTGGCGAGAAAGAGGCGCGTCGCGGCCCATGCGCTGTCGCTGGCGGTGGCCTTCGCGCTCGCTCTGCCGTTTGCCTTGCCGGTGGCATGGGCACAGCAGCCCGTCGAGATCGAGGGCAAGCGCGCCGATCTGGACGATCTCAAGCAGCGCATCCGCGACCTGCAGAAAGAGGTCAATCAAACCGAGGCTTCGCGCACCGGCGCGGCCAACGCAGTGGCCGAGGCCGAGCGCGCGGTATCCCGCGCGCAACGCGGTTTGCGCCAGCTCACGGCGGAACAGACGGATACCGCGCGCAAGCTTGCCTTGCTCGAAGCCGAGCAGCGCGAGGTGCAGGCGCGGATCGCCGCGCGGCAAAACGAACTCGCCGACTGGCTGCGCCGCCACTACATGTACGGTGCCGATGGGGTCGCGCCTTTGCTGTCGGCGCGCGATCCCAATCAGATCGCACGCGATGCGCACTACCTCGAATACCTGGGGCGGGCACGGCTGGGCCTGATCGAAGACCTGCGCGCCGATTTGCACGAAAAGGCCGACCGCGCGGCTGAAATCGGCCGTCGCCGGGACCGTCTCGCCGCGCTCGAAGTCGAGCAACGCAAACAGCATGCCGAGTTGGCGTCCTTGCAGGATGTGCGCAAGCAGGCGCTCACGGTGATTTCGGATCAGCTCAAGAACAAACAGAAGGAAGTCGCCTCGCTGCGCCAGGACGAACAACGCCTGACGCGCTTGATCGAGACGCTCGCTCAGCGTGCGCGCGAGGAGGCCGCCCGTCAGGCCGCCGCGGCGCGGCGGGCGGAACAAGAGAAGGAAAGGGAGCGCGCGCGCCAGGCCCAGGGCGGCGGCGCCTCGCCGCGCCGTTCCGAGCCGGTCGTGGGTGAAGTGAAGCGCGCCGCCGGGCCGACGCCGACCGATATGAGCTTTGCCCAATTGCGCGGGCAACTGCGTTTTCCGGTGCGTGGCGAACTCATTGGCCGTTTCGGTGCTCCAAGGGCGGAAGGCGGAACAACGTGGAAGGGCGTTTTCATCCGCGCCGCCGGAGGCGCCGACGTACGCGCCGTGGCTGCGGGCGAAGTCGTTTTTTCCGATTGGCTGCGTGGTTACGGTAATCTACTCATCATTGATCATGGCGGCGATTATTTGTCCGTATACGGCAATAACGATGCCTTGCTCAAGGAAGTGGGCGAGCGGGTGGCGGGTGGGGATGCGGTTGCCAGCGTGGGTGCGAGCGAAGGCGGAGGAGAATCGGGTTTATACTTCGAAATCCGCCACCAGGGGCGCCCGCTCGATCCCCTGCAGTGGGTGAAAATCAACTGACAGACTATTCAATTGCAATTGGTTTTGCGGCAGTATTGCCGCGGCATTGCCTGACGGAGTATCCATGCGCAGCAAGCTGAAACAAATCGGCCTCGTTATGACCGGCGTCGTCGCCGGCGTCATGATCAGCCTGAACTTTTCCGCCAATGCAGACAAAGCTGCGCAGGCGCCGCTTCCTGTAGAGGAGTTGCGCGCGTTCGCCGACGTGTTCAACGCGGTCAAGCAAGGCTATGTAGAGCCGGTAGAGGACAAGAAGCTCATCACCCACGCCATCAGCGGAATGCTCTCGGGGCTCGATCCGCATTCGGCTTACCTCGATGCCGAGGCGTTCAAGGATCTCCAGGTCGGCACACAGGGCGAGTTCGGCGGTCTGGGCATCGAGGTCGGCATGGAAGACGGCTTCGTCAAGGTGATTTCGCCGATCGAGGATACGCCGGCCTTCCGTGCGGGAATCAAGACGGGCGACCTCATCGTCAAGCTCGACGATACGCCGGTCAAGGGCCTGTCCTTGAACGATGCGGTCAAGCGCATGCGCGGCAAGCCGAAGACGGACATCGTGCTCACCATCGCGCGCAAGGGGGAAAGCCGTCCCCTGGTGATTACGCTGACGCGCGAAGTCATCAAGGTGCAGAGTGTCAAATCCAAGACCATCGAACCCGGCTACGGCTATGTGCGCGTCGTGCAGTTCCAGGAAAACACCGTTCCGTCCCTCGTCCAGCATTTGGACAAGCTGGTCAAGGAAGGGGAACTGAAAGGTTTGGTGCTCGATCTGCGCAACGATCCGGGCGGCCTGTTGCATGGCGCGGTGGGCGTGGCGGCAGCCTTCCTGCCGGCGAACGCGGTGGTGGTTTCCACCAACGGACGCACCGAGGACGCCAAGCGCGATTACCGTGCCGCGCCGGAAGATTACCTGCGCGGCTCGCGCGACGACGTGTTGCGCAACCTGACGGCCCAGGCCAAGGATGTGCCGATGGTCGTGCTGGTCAACGGCGGTTCCGCGTCGGCTTCCGAAATCGTCGCCGGGGCCTTGCAGGATCATCATCGCGCCGTGGTCATGGGTACGCAGACCTTCGGTAAGGGCTCGGTGCAAACCATTCTGCCGCTCAACAACAACACCGCGATCAAGCTCACCACGGCGCGTTACTACACGCCGAGTGGGCGTTCGATCCAGGCCAAGGGCATCGAGCCGGATATCGTCGTCGAGGAAGGTACCAACGGTTCTGCGCGCCGCGTGCGCGAGGCCGACCTCGAAGGACACCTCGGCAACGACCGCGATCCCGAAGCGGAGCGCAAGGCTGCGCAAGGCGGCAAGGATGAGGAAGATGCAGCCGCGCCGGCACGTTTCGAGATGGCTGGCAAGGACGATTACCAGCTTGCCCAGGCGGTCAATCTTCTCAAGGGCCTGCAAATCGTCCAGAATAAAAAATAGTTTGTTGTAGCCGGGGGAGGGTGTGATGCGCCGGGAAACTGCTTATGAGTTGGCCGGCAGAAAGCGGGATCATCCTGTTGCCAACGACGGTATTTTCAAAACGCGTGAGCTGCGCTTCAAGGTTTTGCCCAAGGGGCAGACGGAGCGCGCTTTGCGCGCCCTCGGCAGGCTGGAGGGGCTCAAGGTCGAGCATGGGCCGCACGAACGTACTTTGATCGTGCATTACTCCGTGCTCGACTACTCGATGGAGTCCCTGGAAACCGCGCTGCGCGAAGCGGGCTTTACGCTTCCGAATACGCTGTACATGAAGCTGACGCGGGCGCTGGTTTATTTCTGTGAGGAAACCCAGCGCCACAATCTGATGTCGCCCGATCGGCTGTTGAAACAGTCGAACAAGGTCTACATCCAGGCCTGGGATCAACATCTCCACGGCGATCACGACGAAACGCCGCCCGATCTGCGCGAATTCAAATAAATCCGGGCCGGGGCTGTACCGCAGCCTGACGTGACAATGAACGACGATCAACTCCTACGCTATAGCCGTCATATCCTGTTGCCTGAAATCGGCGTCGAAGGGCAGGAGGCGATCCTGGCGGCGCGGGTGCTGATCGTCGGCGCGGGAGGCCTGGGGTCGCCGGCGGCGATGTATCTGGCCGCGGCGGGGGTGGGGACGCTGGTCCTGGCCGACGACGATACCGTCGATCTGACCAACCTGCAGCGGCAGATACTGCATTCGGCGGAAGGCGTGGGCCGGCTCAAGGTCGAATCCGGGCGCGATACCCTGCGCCGCCTGAATCCGATGGCGCGAGTCGAAACCGTCGCCGAGCGCTTGAGCGGCGCGGCCTTGGAGGATCAGGTCGCGGCGGCCGATGTCGTGCTCGATTGCACGGACAATTTCGCTACCCGGCATGCAATCAACCGTGCCTGCGTGAAGTACCGCAAACCGCTCGTTTCCGGCGCGGCGATCCGTTTCGATGGCCAGGTGACGGTTTTCGATCTACGCCAGCCGGATAGTCCCTGCTACCACTGCCTGTTTCCCGAAGGCGAAGAGGTGGCGGAAGTGCGCTGTGCGGTCATGGGTGTATTCGCGCCGCTGACCGGAATCATCGGCGCCACGCAGGCTGCCGAGGCGCTGAAGCTGATTGCGGCGTGCGGGATGTCGCTCAACGGCCGCCTGCTGCTGCTCGATGGTCTGGCAATGGAGTGGCGCAGCGTCGGACTTGGCCGCGATTCCGGTTGCGCGGTGTGCGGTGTGCAGTCTGGCGTGAGATAGTCTGGCGGGTAACCGGCCGCGCTCAGACCGGATTGTCGAGATCGACGAACTCGGCTTCGAGTCCTTGCGTTTCCGCCAGATGATGCGCCACGGCGCGGATGCCGTAGCGTTCCGAGGCGTGATGGCCGACCGCTGCGTAGGGGATACCCGATTCGCGTGCCAGATGTACCGTTTGCTCGGAAATCTCGCCCGATACGTAAAGATCCGCCCCGGCCAGAATGGCCTGTTCAAAATAATTTTGCGCGCCACCCGTGCACCAAGCGATGCGCCGCACCGGGCGCTCGCCGTTGCCGATCAGCAAGGGTTCGCGTTCCAGGCGTGTGGCCATGGTGCGTGCAATGCATGCAGCCGTTTCGCTGCCATCGTTCGTGGCGGGGCGGCCGATCCAGCCCAGCTTCTGGTCGGCGAAGCGGCCTTCGTCCGTCCAGTCCATCAGTTTGCCGAACTGGGCGTTGTTACCCAGTTCCGGGTGCGCGTCGAGCGGCAGGTGGTAGGCAAGCAGGCTGATGTCGGCACGCAGCAGCGTGGCCAGGCGATGTTTGCGGATGCCGGTGATGCGGCCGTCCTCGCCGCGCCAGAAATAGCCATGATGAACGAGTACGGCGTCGTAGTGCCCGGCCACCGCGCGGTCGAGCAAATCCTGGCTCGCGGTGACGCCGCACAGCACGCGGCGTACTTCGGCGCGACCTTCCACTTGTAGACCGTTTGGGCAATAATCGCGAAGCTGCGAGGTTTGTAGCAGTTCATCGAGGTACGCTTGCAGCGCGGTAAGTTGCATGTGATTTTCGCTCCGTCTTCAACTCATGCGGGTGCCCCGGTGGCCTTGCCTTCGGTCGGGCAACACTAAGGTAACAGTAGGGCAACATTATGCGCCGCTTGTGGCTGATCTTCGCTCAGGCCGTGACGGTTAGCGTCGCGGTGCTGTTCGTATTGAATACGCTGAAACCACAGTGGCTGCATGGCCCCTCCGTTGCCGTGTCCGAGGCGCCGAGCGTGGCCGGGGAGCGCCGTGTCGAGCCTGCCGGTTCATACTCCGAGGCGGCCCAGCGTTCCATGCCCGCCGTTGTTCATGTCTATACCAGCAAGGAAGTGCGCAACCCGCGCCATCCTTTGCTGGACGATCCGATTCTCCGCCATTTTTTCGGCGACCGCCTGGGCGACGATGGAGGGGAGCGCAGCGCCGGGCTGGGCTCCGGCGTCATCGTCAATTCGGATGGCTATGTCCTGACCAATAACCACGTCATCGAGGCCGCCGATGAGATCGAAATCGCGCTCAATGACGGGCGCAAGTTTTCCGCGCGCCTGATCGGGCGCGACCCGGAAACCGATCTGGCCGTACTCAAGATCCAGGCCGACACGCAGTTGCCGGTGATTACGTTCGCGGCGGCCGATGGCCTGCGCGTGGGCGATGTCGTCCTGGCAATCGGCAATCCGTTCGGCGTGGGGCAGACGGTGACGATGGGCATCGTCTCCGCCTTGGGGCGCACGCATCTGGGTATCAATACGTACGAGAATTACATTCAGACCGATGCCGCGATCAACCCCGGCAATTCCGGTGGCGCGCTGGTCGATAACGCCGGCAATCTGGTGGGCATCAATACCGCGATCTATTCGCGCTCGGGAGGCTCGCTCGGTATCGGTTTCGCCATTCCCGTGTCGTTGGCGCGCAATGTACTGGAGCAGATCATCGCCAGTGGCGAGGTCACGCGCGGCTGGGTAGGCGTCGAAATTCAGGAAATCACGCCCGAATTGGCCGAATCCTTCGGCCTTGGCGGCACGAGCGGCGCGCTGATCGCGGGTGTGTTGCGCGGTAGCCCGGCCGAGCATGCGGGGATTCGCCCGGGCGATGTGCTGATCGCCGTCGACGGCAAAACCGTGCAGGATCCGAAAGGCATGCTGGAGCTGGTCGCTGCCCTGCCGCCGGGACGCAAGGCGGAGTTTCGTCTGCGCCGGGCGACGAACGAGATCGAGCTGAATGTCGATGTGGGCCGGCGGCCTTTGCCGCCGCCTCCGGCGGTGCGGAAGTAAGCCTGAGAGTTGGCAGCCGGCTCTATCGCCGGCTTAGCTGTAGGTCGCGACGGTCGCGCAGCGTTTCGGCGAGCAGGTATACCGACATGGCGTAGAAGCTGCTCTTGTTGTAGCGGGTGATTGCGTAGAAGTTGCGGTAGCCCAGCCAGTATTCCGTCGCCGCGTTCGGCGTTGCCAGATCGACCAGCGTGGCGGGGACCGTGGACGGTGTACCGTCGTCGCTGCCGACACCCGCGATGGCAAGGATTTCCGGTGTCAGAATCGGTTCGATGCCCGCCGCGATCAGCGGGGCGGGATCGACGCCTGGTGCCAGACGCGCCCGCCGCGCGATCTCGCCGCCGCGTTCCCATCCGTTGGCTTGAAGATAGTGGGCGACGCTGCCGATGGCGTCGGCCGGGCTGTTGTCGACGTCGATGTTGCCGTCGCCGTCGAAATCCACCGCGTAATGGCGCACGCTGCTGGGCAGGAACTGAGGCAGGCCGAGCGCGCCGGCGTAGGAGCCGTAGTAACTGTCCAATTCCCGCCCCTGCTCGCGGGCGAGCAGAAAGAGCTGCGCCAGTTCGCGCCGGAACAGGCTGGCGCGCGGCGGGTAGTCGAATGCAAGCGTGGCGAGGGCGGAGAGCGTTTCGAAGTTGCCGGTGTTACGCCCGTATATCGTTTCCACGCCGAGGATGGCGACGATGATCTCCGCCGGCACGCCGTAGCGTTCGGCTGCGCGTTGCAGCGTGGCTTCGTTTTCCGCCCAGAATGCGAGGCCGCCGTTGATGCGGACGGGTTCGAGAAAACGGTTGCGGTAACGTTGCCAGGAGCGTGCGCTGGGTGTGCTCGGTGGGCGGATCAGATTGATGACCTGGGGATCGTGACGTGCTTTGGTGAGTGCGGTACGCACCGTTTCGGGATCGAAGCCGTGGCGCGCGGCAAGCTCGCGGACGAACAGGCGAGCGTCGTCGCTGTCGGCAAGGTTGCTCGTGGCGGCCGCGACAGCCAGCGGCAGCATGAGGAGAGGGAGGGCGGCGATGCGGATGAGGCGGCGGATCATGGCAGTCTGAGCGTGTGGATTCGTTGTCGTAGTGCGCGCACTTCGGCGGGTGTGGCGGGTGGGCGGTAACGCAGCCTGGCGTAGCTTGTTGCGATGTCGAGCAAAACGTCGGCATGTCGCGGCAGTGCGTCGGCGATTCGATGTCCGTAGTCGAGCGGACCTTCCGCCGGTTTACGCGCGAGGCCGTGCCGCGCCAGCTTGGCTGAAAACGCCGACCACGCGCGTTCGAGCGGGTCATCGCGGCGGCGTTGCATGAGCGCCCAGCCCAAAAGGGCCGCCATGACGGCAACGGTGGCAAACGCTATCGCCGCCGCCAGCGCCTGCCAGTTCGGCCGCTGAAGCCCCAGCTTGTTCAGCAGTTCGCGCTGCTGTTCCAGATTGTAGCCAAGAACCCATTGGTCCCAGAGGTTCGATACGGCTTCCCAGCGCAGGCGCAACGTCTGCAGCCATGCAAGGTCGGAGCGCATCATCCACGGCCGTTCCTCGTTGGCGGGCAGCGCCGCGGCCAGGCCACGGTCGATGCGTCCGGGGGCGACCAGCGCGGTGGGGTCGACGCGTATCCAGCCGCGCCCGGTGAGCCACACTTCGGTCCAGGCGTGCGCGTCGGATTGGCGGATGATGAGGCCGCCGTCAAAGGGGTTGATTTCGCCACCCTGGTAACCGGTGACGACGCGGGTAGGCACGCCAGCGGTGCGCATCATGAAGGCAAAGGCCGAAGCGAAGTGTTCACAGAAGCCGCGGCGGCTGTCGAACAGAAATTCATCCACGCTGTTGCGGCCCAGCAGTGGCGGCTGCAGGGTGTAGACGAGGTCGCGCCCGCGCAGCCATTCCAGTACGCGCTGCAGCGCGACTTCCGGCGCGGCGGTGCCGCCGGTGAGCGAGTGTACGAGCGCGACGGTGCGGGGGTTGCTGTTCTCGGGCAAGCGTGTCGCCCAGCGGAGTGCGGAGTCCCTTTCCGTCAGGCCGACGATGCTGGCTGGGTAGGAGGCCAGCTCGAAACGGGTGCGTTGGAGTACGGGCTGACTCGTCAGCGCGCGGAAATCGCTGGCGTAACGTACGCCGGGCAGGCCAGGGGCGGGAAAGTCGAGCGCGAGCAGCCATATACGGCCGTGCGGTTCGAGGGTAAGGCGGTAGGCCAGCCGCTCTCCGGCTGTATCGTAAGCTGGCGCAGCGGCGGCAATGTCTATGCCGCTTTCCCAGGTGGTGCCGTCGAAATAGCTCAGTACCGGGCCGCGCCAGTAGCGCTGCGCTGGCGGCGGCGGTGGGCCGGTGAAATCGGCGCGGAAAGCGATCTCACTGGAGAGCGCCAGTTTGTTGATCGAGCCGGGCGCCATCGAATCGGACAAACCGGTGAGCCGGCTGCCTGCGTCGGCGGGCAGTCTCCACAGCGGCCCTTCCAGTCGCGGAAACAGCAGAAACAGAATCAACATGAAGGGCAGGCTGTGGGCCATCAGCGTCAGGCTGGTGCGCAGGCGCTCGCGCGTACCGGAGGCCGGGTCCGTAAGCGCGAGCAGGCTGATGAGGCACAGCAGTACGCCGAGCAGCGCCAGCAGCGCGGCAGGGAAGGTCTGGTCCTCGAAGAACGCGCCGAGCTGGAGGAAAAAGCACAGCAGTACCGCGACGCGGATGTCGCGTGCCGCGCCGGTCTCGAGCAATTTCAGGCAGAGCAGGAGCGCGAGCAGGGCGATGCCGGGATCCTTGCCGAAGAAATAACCGTAGGCGAGGTAGGCGCTGACACAGGCCGCGATCGACAGCAGCATGATGAGGGCGCGGTGTACGGGGCGCTGGCCCCGCCACAGCCGTAGCGCCCGCCAGCCCAGCAGCAGTGCGCAGAAGGCGAAAAGCCAGTTGGGCAACTGGGTGCCGTGCGGCGCGAGGGTGACGGCGGCGGCGGCAAGCAGCCAGAAGCCTTGGTCGCGGCGCAGCGTGACGGGAATGGGTGGTGGAGTCAGGGTCCGTGCGCGCTTAAACATCCGCGTGTTCGTCCGCGGGAGGCAGTCCGTGCAATGCGAGCAGGCGCAGACAGGTGTGCGTGTGCGCGGCGCCATGCCCAGGTGGTACGGCGACGCCGGGAAGGACGAGAGAAAAGATCTGACCGCCGCGGTCTGCTGCAATTACCCAGGCCGTCAGGCGGGACAGGCGGCGTTCGGTGTTCAATGTCGGCGGCAAGGCGGCCCAGTCGAGCAGCAGGTCGCCGCCGTCGATGCCGGAAAACTGCTTGGTCATCATCGGCCCGCCGCGGGCGAGCACTTTCCAGGCGATGTGGCGAGGGGAGTCCGCCGTGCGGTAGGGGCGCAGGCCATCGAAATCGTCGTTGCCGTGCTTGCTCGGGCGGCCGCCGCTTTCTCCGCTCAGACCTTGTTGCGGCAGGGGTGGTGCGTCTGCTTCCGGGGTGGGATAGACGAGGCAGGCCGCTTGCGGCACGAAAACGCTCCAGGCGCGGATCAGGCCGAGCGGCCAGGTCGTTTCGAGAATGGTTTTGCCGAGGGCGAAAGCGCCACGGCGCTGCGTCGGGCAGGCGAGCGTGATTTCGGTCGTTGTGCCGGGAGGAAGGTCGAACAGCGTTTCTCCATTGCCGCCGCGCAGGCGCAATGCAGGGCGCCGCGTGTTGCGCGGATTGTCGATGAACAACGGAAACAGCGCGCTAGTGCCGCAAAACGTTGGCGCTGCCCGGCCGGGGCGAATCGACAGGTGCAGGAGGTTGCGAAAGGCGTGCACGATGCTCGCCACGGCGATGCCGCTGAGCAGAAAAGTCAGGCCGTAGCCGAGGCTGAGGCTGTAGTTCATCGACGTGAGCAACATTGCCAGCAAAGTGGCGGCGAAAACGAGGCCAGCCCGGGTCGGCAGAACGAAAATACGGCGCTGGCCCAAGCGGATCGGTGCCATCTCCGGGTGCCCGATGCGGAACAGCCAGCGCTCGAGAAAGTGCCGCGGCATGCTGCGCGCGGCGGCGGCGATATTCATGCGCGCAGGGGAACCGTTTGCAACAGGCGGGCGAGCGTGGCGGGGGAGACATTGCGGCCGTCGCCTGCGAGGTGCAGGCGGTGGCCGGCAACGTGCGGGAAGACCGTTTGCACGTCCTCGGGCAGGACATGATCGCGGCCGTCGATCAGCGCCCAGGCGCGCGCGGCGGCCAGCAGGGCGAGTCCCGCCCGCGGGCTGAGGCCGGCGGTGAATTCGGCGCTTTGCCGTGTGGCGGTAAGCAGATTCTGGACATAATCGACCAGTGCTTCGGCCACGATCAAGGTTTGTGCCGAGCCTTGCAATTCGGTCAGCATGGCCGGGGACATGATCGGTTGTTGGCGTTCGATCAGCATGCGGCGGTTTTCGCCCATCAACAACGCCCGCTCGGCCGCGCGATCCGGGTAGCCTAGTTGCAAACGCATCAGAAAGCGGTCGAGCTGGCCTTCCGGCAGAGGAAAGGTGCCGATCTGATGCACTGGATTCTGCGTGGCGACGACAAAGAAAGGCTCGGGCAGCGGCAGCGTGGCCCCGTCGGCGGTCACCTGGCGTTCTTCCATCGCCTCCAGCAAGGCGCTCTGGGTTTTGGGCGTGGCGCGATTGATTTCGTCGGCGAGGATCAATTGCGCGAACACCGGGCCGGGGTGGAAACGGAAAGCGGAGGTATCGCGGTCGAAAATGGAAACGCCGACGATATCCGCAGGCAGCATATCGCTGGTGAATTGGATGCGCTGGAAATGCAGGCCGGTCAGGCGCGCCAGCAACAGCGTCAAGGTGGTCTTGCCGACGCCGGGAACATCTTCGATCAGCAAGTGGCCGCGCGCGATCAGGCAGGCAAGGGCCAGCCGCAGTTCGCGCTCCTTGCCGAGAATGATCTGGCTGGCGGCTTCGAGCAGGCGCTCGGCATGACGAAGTGGCATAGCGGCGTACTGTGAAATTGAAAGTGAAGCGGTGATAATAGACGACAAAAGATATTCGGGCGCCGCCTGGGGATTCGGAGCACTGGTTTGCATCGAATGGGAGGTGGGTGTTTTCTCGCGCCAGACTCGTGTCGAAGGTCAAGAATCGACCTGAATTGAAAGGGATAGGAGGATTATGACGACCGCATTCATTACGCATCGTGACTGTTCTCTGCACGATATGGGAACTTTCCACCCGGAATCGCCGGAGCGCCTGTCCGCGATCAACGACCGTCTGATCGCCGCGGGGCTTGATCCGTATCTGTCGTTCTACGATGCCCCCCAGGTGACCGGAGAGCAAGTCGCCCGCGTTCATCCCGCCAGCTATTTCGATGATTTGATGGCGAACGTGCCCGAGCACGGCATTCGCCACCTCGATCCCGATACCGCGATGAATCCGTACACCATGAAGGCCGCTTTGCGGTCGGCCGGTGCCGGCGTGCTGGCGACCGACCTTGTATTGAAAGGTGAAGTCGAAAACGCGTTTTGCGCGGTACGCCCACCTGGCCACCATGCCGAGCGTGCCAAGGCGATGGGGTTTTGCTTTCTGAACAATATCGCCATCGCCGTTCGTCATGCCACCGAAGTGCATGGCCTGGAGCGCGTGGCCATCGTCGATTTCGATGTTCATCACGGCAACGGTACCGAGGATATTTTCCGCGACGACCCGCGTGTGATGATGGTCGGCATCTTTCAGCATCCGTTCTATCCATACAGCGGCGCCGACAATCCTCCGGCGCACATGCATAACGTGCCCGTATCGGCGGGGACGCGTGGCGATGCATTCCGCCAGGTCGTCAGCGACATCTGGGTGCCGGCCTTGCGCGAGCACAATCCGCAGGCGATTTTCATCTCCGCCGGCTTCGATGCGCATTACGAAGACGACATGGGTTCGCTCGGTCTGGTCGAGGCCGATTATGTCTGGGCCACGATGCAGATCAAGGCGGTGGCCGAGGATTGCGGCCACAAGCGCATCATCTCGATGCTCGAAGGTGGATACGCGCTTTCTTCGCTGGCGCGCTCGGCCGTCGCTCACGTCAAGGCGCTGGCCGATCTTTGAGTTTCGCCGGTTCAGCGCGGTTCGTGTGCAGTCTGCGTGGTAAGCAGGCTGCTCGACTTTCGGCGATCGGTTAGAATCAACCCTTTCCCGTTTTGGCCGTTACAGCATGATTACCGGATCGATCGTCGCCATTGTCACGCCCATGCACGAGGATGGCGGCCTTGATTTTCCTCGCTTGCGTAGCCTGATCGATTGGCACGTCACCGAAGGCACCGACGGCATCGTCGTCGTCGGTACGACCGGCGAATCGCCCACCGTATCGGTAACCGAACATTGTGAAATCATCCGTGCCGCCGTCGAGCATGCGAATGGCCGTGTCCCGGTGATTGCCGGCACAGGCGCCAATTCCACCGCGGAGGCGGTCGAACTGGCCTGTTTCGCCAAGCAGGCCGGCGCGGTGGCCCACTTGTCGGTGGTGCCTTATTACAACCGGCCATCGCAGGAAGGGCTTTACCGGCATTTCCGCACCATCGCGGAAGCGGTCGATTTGCCGATGATTCTTTATAACGTGCCTGGGCGCACGGTTGCCGATCTGTCCAACGATACCGCGTTGCGACTGGCTGAAGTGCCTAACATCGTCGGCATCAAGGATGCAACCGGAAGTATCGACCGCGCCTGCGACCTGATCGAGCGGGCGCCGAAGGATTTTGCGCTGTACTCCGGCGACGATATGATTGCCGCCGCGTTTGTGCTGCTTGGTGGGCATGGCGTGATTTCGGTGACGGCCAACGTCGCGCCGCGCGCCATGCATGAGCTTTGTGTCGCCGCGCGAAACGGCGATGGTTCCCGTGCGCGGGCGATCAATGCCAGGCTCGTCGGCCTGCACCGGGACCTGTTCTGCGAGGCCAACCCCATTCCCGTAAAGTGGGCAGTGGCGCGCATGGGGCGGGTCGGCGATGGTATCCGGCTGCCGTTGACGCCGCTGTCGGCGGCTTTCCATGCCCGGGTGGTGAAGGCGATGCAGCAGGCAGGTATCGACGTCGTTGACGCTTAAGCCCGATCAATCATTTCAGGAAATCCATGAATCGCTCCATGCGTACCGCCGCCTCTCTGCTTGCCTTATCGCTTGTGCTGACGGGTTGTTCGAGTTCGCTGCTCGAATCCAAGCGCATCGATTACAAAAGTGCCCGCCAGGTTCCACCGCTCGAAATTCCACCCGACCTGACATCGCCCACGCGCGATGACCGCTATGCCGTGCCCGATGTGGCGCCGCGCGGCGTGGCGACGTATTCGGCCTATTCCGCCGATCGGGCGGCGCAGCCGGCGGTATCGACGAGCGGCGTCCTGCAGGCGCCCGATAGCATGCACCTCGAACGCGCGGGCTCACAGCGCTGGCTGGTGGTGAAAGGCACTCCGGAGACCCTGTGGCCGCAGATCAAGGATTTCTGGCTGGAGCTTGGTTTCGTCCTCAATGTCGACAGTCCCGATGTCGGCGTGATGGAAACCGACTGGGCGGAAAATCGCGCCAAGATCCCACAGGACATGATTCGCAATACCTTGGGCAAGGTACTCGACGGGCTGTTTTCGACACCAGAGCGAGACAAGTTCCGTACTCGTATCGAAATGGGCAAGGAGCCGGGAACGGTGGAGATTTACGTCAGCCATCGCGGCATGATGGAGATCTACCCGAACGAGGCGAAAGACTCCACGATCTGGCAGCCCCGTCCCGCCGATCCTGAATTGGAAGCCGAGATGCTGCAGCGGCTGATGGTTCGCCTTGGCGCCGACGAAACGCGCGCGCAGGCTGCGCTGGCGGCTACACCGACCGCCGACCGCGCGAAGATCACGTCCGGCGCGGGCGGGCAGGTCAACCTGACCATGGAAGAGCCGTTCGATCGCGCGTGGCGCCGCGTCGGTCTGGCGCTGGATCGGATCGGTTTCACGGTCGAGGATCGCGACCGTGCTCAAGGGCTTTACTATGTCCGTTACGTCGATCCTGAAGCCGATAACCGTAGCGCCGGCAGTGGCGACAGCTTCTTTTCCAAGCTGGCTTTCTGGCGCAGCGGTACCAAGCCGGCGCAAGGGGGCAGCGAGTACCGCCTGCAGGTGAAGGGGCAGGGGAATGTTTCGGAGGTCAGCGTGTTGACCCGCGAAGGCGGCGTCGACCACTCGGAAACTTCCAAGCGCATACTCGGCTTGTTGCTGCAGGAGTTGCGTTGATTGGATGAGTGTTTCGCCACGAAGCGGAATGCGCCGGGGCAATAAAAAAAGCCGACCCATTGGTCGGCTTTTTCGTTTCGAAGTACCGTGTTATTTCGTTTCTTCCTTGGGGGCATCCGTAGCGGGCGCTGCTGCACCGTCCTTCGCCGGTTCGGCCGCAGGGGGCGTCGTTGCCGCAGGTGTTTCGGATGAACTGGGGGCCGCCTCTGCCGGAGTTGTAGGTGAGCCGCCGATCGCGGCGCTCGGTGTTGCGGGAGCGGTCGCCGCGGGTTCGGCCGGCTGCGCTGGAGTAGTAGTAGGGGCTGGCTGCTGCGCGGTGGGCGGGGTCGTAGGTGCCGGCGGCGGTTCCTGCTTGCTGCAAGCGGTGAGAGCAAGGGCGATCAAGGCGGCTGTAAGCATGGATTGCTTCATATCGTTTCCTTTCTTTTGGGATATGGGACTGACTGATTGGCGGAAGTAAGTGCCGCAAGAGCGAGAGATTCCACGGCAGTGCATTGAGCAACCAAATCGGAACAGATATTAGCACGCAAAATTTGGCCTGAACCACGGAATTGATGCAATGCAATAAAACCTGCCAGGGCTGGCGAAATGGTCTGTTGAGTTCGGATCGGGCTTAAATCCGCGGGAATCGTGCTTATTCGGTAACAGGAACGTGGAGCAAGTTTGGAACAGTTTTTTGCAAATTTTATTTGGCTTTGGGGAAAACTGTGGGTTGACGCGGGCTATGGGCGCGGAATCGGTAAATGGTCACTTCCCCGGGTGTGCGCTGCAATAGGTGCGGATAGCCGCTTCGTCCAGATGGTAGTGGCACAACACCGTTTCTCCGTGCAGCACGACGGGAACCCATTCGTCCCATTTGGCTTCCAGCACCGGATCCTGATCGACGTCCAGGGTTTGGATCGTCCAGCCCAGTTCTGCCGCCAGCGGTGCAAGGGAGGCGATCAGATCGTGGCACAGATGGCACCATTCGCGACTCAATACCGTGAAAACTCGCGTATTCATGGTGCCGTGCCCTGTTTGTCCGCACGCAGGCTGATGTAGGAAGTGACCGCCCCGCGCTGGGTGAGCAGGGTGACCTGTTGCTCCGCCTTGAGCTCGGTGGCAAGGCGGTTGAATTCGGTGACGGTTTTCAACGGCCATTGCTTGCCGCTCATTACAAGTGCCAGGATGACATCGCCTTGCCGGATTTCGGTGCGCGCCGCTGCGCCCTGTACCCGTTCGACCATGAGACCGCGGTCGATGCTGCGTTCACGTCGCTGTGCCTGCGTCGGCAGCGTCAATGTCAGGCCGAGCAGGTTCGGCGCGATCTGCACGCTGGTCGGTGGCTTGCGTGGATTTTCCGGTTGTTGCCATTCGCCCACCTCGATCATGAGATTGCGTGGCGTTCCGTTGTGGATGAGTTCGGCTCGGGCTTTTGTGCCGGGCTGTGTCGCGGCGACGATACGTGGCAGGTCGTTGGAGTTTTCCACCGCTTTGCCGTCGAAGCGCACAATGACGTCGCCTTGCTCCACGCCTGCCCGCGCGGCGGGGCTGTCGGCCTCCACGGTGCTGACCAGTGCGCCGGCTGCGCGGGCAAGGCCGAAACTGTCGGCCAGGTCGCGCGTGACCTCCTGGATGGCGACGCCGATGCGCCCGCGTTGTACGCGGCCTGTGGTGCGCAGTTGCTGCTGCACGTTCATGGCGACATCGATCGGAATGGCGAACGACAATCCCATGAAACCGCCAGTGCGGCTGTAGATTTGCGAATTGATGCCGACGACTTCGCCTTTCAGATTGAAGAGCGGACCGCCGGAGTTGCCGGGGTTGATGGCGACGTCGGTTTGAATGAAAGGGACAAAGTTCTCGTTCGGCAGGCTGCGGCCTTTGGCGCTGACGATGCCGGCCGTGACCGTCTGCTCGAAACCGAAGGGCGAGCCGATGGCAATAACCCATTCGCCGACTTTCAGTTTTGCCGCATCGCCCAGCACCACCTGGGGCAGCGTGTCGGCCTCGATTTTGAGCAGGGCGACATCGCTACGCGGGTCGGCACCGATCACACGGGCACGGAACTCGCGTTTGTCGGCCAGGCGAACGAGGATTTCCTCGGCCTCGTCGACAACGTGGGCGTTGGTCAGGATGTAGCCGTCGGGGCTGATGATGAAACCGCTGCCGAGCGAGCGATCGTCCGGCTCCTGAGGCTGCGGCACTTCGGGGTGTTGTGGGGCGAAGCGGCGGAAGAAATCGAACATCCGTCCGTTTTCACCCAGATCGGGCAGCGAGGGGGCCTTGGAGGCGTCACGGATCGGTATGGCGCTGACGTTGACCACCGCCACGCCCTGATGCTCGACCAATGCGGTGAAATCCGGCAACGCTGTTCCGGCAGCCCATGCCACGCAAGGGAGTACGGCCAGAAATACCATCGCCACCCGGTGCAAAAAGGCTGGGATCATTCAGTTCCCGGTTGTGCCGTTCGAGTGCATGCGCGGTCGCTTGTCGTCAAACCCATGCTCAAGCCGGTGCGCCAGCGGCGGCTGCGGGGGAGCAGGCGGTTCAGCGCGGCGGCACAGCACAAGCCCGCGATGGCGCCCCATCCCGCACCTGCGTCACCCGGCCACAGCATGGCACCCATGCCTGCTCCGGCAACCGCACACACCGTGCCGAGCCCATAGCTGAGCAAGGCTGCGCGCAGTGGGGCGCCTTCCTGGATGGTGATCGTCACACGATCGCCCGGACGAACGCCGATATCGTTCGGCAGTGCGAATACCTTGCGCCGGGTGCCGAGGATGTCGGTAAGGTGCGCGGCGCCACAGCCCCCCGGTTCGGAGCAGCGGCCGCATCCGCCGACGGTATCGGGACGCACCCAGGCAAATTTCCTGTCGATGCGCTCGACCGTCGCCCTCGCTTCGATCATGGCACGGCGGGTTCGATGCTGTCGCCGAGCTGCTGCACCGCACGTAGCGGCACTTCGCCCAGCGCGACGAGCAGATGTCCCGCAACGGTACGGCGATAGACGTTGACCGCGCCGTTGGCGAGAACGCTATGTCCGTCCTGCGCGCTATTGCCCGTCAAGGGCTCGATGAATACGGAAATGGTCGATAAGCCGTCGCTGAAGACCATGTGCACCATATCGCCGCGATCATGGTTCAAGGGCCGGCGGACAGTGGATACCAGGGAAAAGCCCGGCAAGGGTGTGCGCACCGCCCATCCGCTTTCCGCTTTCGCCATTTCGCTGGCGCGGGCATTGACGATCCGCCAGTCCGCAATGTGGGCATAGCGGGTCTTGAGTTGATCGCTGCCGATGTCGCCGCCGATTTCGATGTCGCTGAAAGCGACTTGCTCGACGAGGTTGCCGCGCTCATCCAGCATGCGCGATTTGAGCAGCAGGCCGGACTGCAGTTCCGCCCATAGTACGTAGCCGTAGCGCAGATCGTCTTTCGGTTCGAGCACGATGGCTTGTGCTTCGCGCCCGGCCACCCGTCCGACGTTGCCTTTGCGGATACGGTAATTTTCCGCCAGGGCCGAAACGGAGGTTGGCGTTCGAACCTGGAAGTCTCGCTGCTTTCCCGCCTGATCTATGATGACGGTTTTCTGCTCGGGCAGCGCGCAGCGGACTTCGGTACCCGTGCGGGTGACTTCGCGCGGCTGGCCGTCCAGGGCTTCGAGCCGCTCATGTTCGCCATCTGCATCGGTGCGGTGGGCGATGCGCAGGGTTTCGATGTCTTTGCCCGAGTGATAGACGAGCGTTCCCGCATAATTCAGCCGCTGGTTCGCCGATGCGATGCGGCCGAGCCAGAACAACGGATCATCCGGCGATTCTGCCCAGGCCATGCTTTGGCCAAGCAATGCGCACAGCCCAAGGATGGCCGCAAATTTCATCAATGATCGTCCTGCTGGCTATCCGACGCGGTACGGACGTACTGCACCGCTCCCGACATCGGACCGCTTGCCGCGCCTTGATGGACAAACAGGTATTGCTGCTGAATGTCTTCATCGGCTTGTGGCGCGGCAGGTGAGACTACGCTTGCGGGTACGATGTTTGCCGTCGCCGGTATGGGGTTGGTTTGGGTTGTCGCCAGCGAGGGGCCCTGTCGCATCGGGCCGGACTGCAAAGAACTCGCAAACCATCCCACCGCCGCAACGCCCATGACCGATGCGGCGATGGGCATCAGCGCTTGCCAGCGTGAGTGCCGGCCTCCGCCTGTCGGCATGGGGGCAAGGACCGTGGGTTCTTCGTCGAGCTTGCCCATGACCTGGGCCACGAAGCCGGCGCTGCCGCCTGTGTTCTCACTGTCGCGAAGGGTGTCGCCGATCAGGCAGTAAAGATCCCAATCGCGTTTCAGTTCCTGAGTGTGTTGCAGTTCGTCGAAAACCTTCTGTGCCACTTGTGCGTCGAGATCGCCGTCCAGTAATGCCGACAATTTGCCTTTCATACCTGCCACCTACCAGCGTTTATCCGGAGCCGTATCGAGTAACGGCCTGAGTCGTTCTGCAATTGCTTCACGTGCGCGAAAAATCCGTGACCGCACCGTTCCGATCGGACAATCCATGATGTTGGCGATTTCTTCGTAACTGAGCCCTTCCAGTTCCCGCAGCATGATCGCCGTCTTCAATTCCTCCGGCAGTCCGGCCATGGCTTCATCGACTACTTCGCCAATCTGCCGGGTCATCAACATACGCTCGGGGGTATTGATATCGCGCAACTGTTC
>JAVBSY010000132.1:0-14001 GCA_031556475.1 Azoarcus sp. | reverse complement strand
GATTTCATCGCCCGGCTCGAAGCGCGCGGCGAGCTCAAGCGTATCGCCGCGCCGGTGGATACTTATCTGGAAATGACGGAGATCGCCGACCGCGTGCTGCGCGCGGGCGGCCCGGCATTGTTGTTCGAGCGGCCGACGACGAAGGGTGTGGCGCAATCCGTGCCGGTGCTCGCCAACCTGTTTGGTACGCCGCAGCGCGTGGCGTATGGCATGGGCGAAAGCGGCGATTGGCGGCAGGCGTTGCGCGAGATCGGCCAACTGCTTGCCTTCCTCAAGGAGCCGGAGCCGCCGAAGGGCCTCAAGGATGCCTGGGAGAAATGGCCGGTGTTGAAGCAGGTGCTCAACATGGCGCCGAAGGAGATCCGCTCCGCGCCGTGCCAGGAGGTGGTGTGGGAGGGCGCGGACGCCGATCTTGGCCGCCTGCCGATCCAGCATTGCTGGCCGGGCGACGTTGCGCCGCTGATCACCTGGGGGCTGGTGGTGACGCGCGGGCCGTACAAGCGGCGGCAGAATCTCGGCATCTACCGCCAGCAGGTGCTGGGGCCGAACCGGGTCGTCATGCGCTGGTTGCCTCATCGCGGCGGTGCGCTGGATTTTCGCGAGCATCAACAGGCGTATCCGGGGGAGCCGTTTCCGGTGGCGGTGGTGCTGGGTTGCGATCCGGCGACTTTGCTCGGCGCGGTTACGCCGGTGCCGGATACCTTGTCCGAATACCAATTCGCCGGTCTGTTGCGCGGCGCGAAAACGGAATTGGCGCGCTGCCTCGGCAGCGACCTGCAGGTTCCGGCGTCGAGCGAGATCGTGCTCGAAGGGGTGATTCATCCCGACGACATGGCGGCGGAAGGTCCGTATGGCGATCACACGGGCTATTACAACGAGGTCGCCTCGTTTCCGGTTTTCACCATCGAGCGCATCACCCTGCGCCGCGACCCGATCTACCATTCCACGTATACCGGCAAGCCCCCGGATGAACCGGCGATGCTCGGCCTGGCGCTGAACGAGGTGTTCGTGCCGCTGCTGCAGCGGCAGTTTCCCGAGATCGTCGATTTTTACCTGCCGCCCGAGGGGTGCTCCTACCGGCTGGCGGTGGTGAGCATGAAAAAGCAATACCCCGGCCACGCCAAGCGGGTGATGTTCGGCATCTGGAGTTTTCTGCGCCAGTTCATGTACACGAAGTTCATCATCGTGGTCGATGACGACGTGGATATCCGCGACTGGAAGGAAGTGATCTGGGCGCTGACCACCCGCGTCGATGCGATTCGCGATACCACGCTGGTCGATGGCACGCCGATCGACTATCTCGATTTCGCCAGTCCGGTTGCCGGGCTGGGTTCCAAGATGGGAATCGACGCGACCAACAAATGGCCCGGCGAGACGGCGCGCGAATGGGGGCGGGCCATTGTCATGGACGAGGCGGTGAAACGGCGCGTCGATGCCATGTGGGCCGATCTCGGCCTCGATGCCGGCGTTCCTGGCTCATGATACGCGGAGGCCGGCACGCTCCGTATCCCGCTCCTTCAATCCTTCCCACAGGAATTCATCTTTCCGCAGGAGTCCACGATGTCTCAGTCCAGCCAGCAGGAATATGATGTTGTCGTCGGTACGCAGCCGCCCGACAAGCTCGTCACGCTCACCCATCTCATCTACGCGCTGCACGCCTTCGCACTGCTGACGGCAGCCGGCACGTTGTTGTTCGGCTTTGTCGCCAGCGTGCCGTCCATCGTTGCCGTGGTGCTCAATTACTGGAAGAGGGGAGAGGTGCGCGGCACCTGGCTTGAAAGCCATTTCCGCTGGCAGATCCGCACGTTCTGGTTCGCCGCGTTGTGGATCGTGGTGGCGGCGCTGCTTTTTATCACCGTTGTCGGCATTCTGCCGGCGATAGCGCTGTTCGCGGTTGCCGGCCTGTGGGTGTTGTACCGCGTGGTGCGCGGCTGGTGGACGCTCACCGAGCGCCGGCCCTTGCCGGTGCAACCGTAAAGTCCGGCAGGGGCGTTCAGCCTTTCTTCACGAACTCCGATTTCAGCTTCATCGCGCCGAAGCCTTCGATCTTGCAGTCGATGTCGTGATCGCCATCGACCAAACGGATGTTCTTGACCTTGGTGCCGACCTTCAGCACCTGCGACGCGCCCTTGACCTTCAGATCCTTGATGATGCTGATGGTGTCGCCGTCCTGCAGGATGTTGCCGACGGCGTCCTTGACCACCTTGGCGCCGTCCGCGGCGCTGGTGGCAGCGTCGGCGGCGCTATCGGCGGACCATTCATGGGCGCATTCGGGGCAGACCAGTTGCGTGCCGTCTTCGTAGGTGTATTCGGAATGGCATTGGGGGCAGGGCGGTAAAGTGCTCACTGGGATTCTCTCGTTTTACTGTTGATGAAATGGGGCACGCATGATGGTACGTGCTGCCCGGGGTTGGTGGCCGTGTGGTTGCCGAAAGGGTTGCGCCAGTCCCTGGTGATACGTTTGGCGTTTTCCAGCAGGATGCCGTGCCAGCCTTCGGCGTTTGCGATGTGTCTGGTAGTTCCGGCCGCGATTATGTCATTTCGCCGGTGATGCACCCGGCTGCGATGGGTTCGATGGCGACGAGCCTGGCTGTCCGGTGGCCGCCACACGGCCGGCGCCCAACCACACCCACTCCAGCAGATTGTCCTGTGCCGTCTTGCTGGCAGCGGCGGAGGGGTGGTTGACCATCATCACGACCGCGTAGCGGCGGCCGTCGTGGGAAAGCACGTAGCCGGCCATTGCGCGCACGCCGTCGATGGTACCGGTCTTGATATGCACCTGACCGCTGGCGGGGCTGCCGTCGAGGCGGCGGCGGGCGGTGCCGTCGAGGCCGGCCACGGGCAGCGTGGCGATGAATTCGGGCATCCACGGCCGCCGCCACGCGGCGAGCAGCAAACGGCCCAGGGTGTCGGCGCGGATGCGCTCGGAGCGCGACAGGCCGGCGCCGTTTTCGATCAGCAGCCCGGTGGTGTCGACGCCCGCGCGGGATAGCGCGGCGAAGGCGGCGCGGGCGCCGCCCTGCACCATGTCGGGCGAATTGTCGGCAACGGCGAGGCTGGCGGATGGGGATGTGCTGGCGGCCACGAGGTTGAGCGGAGCGGTATCGGCGTGGCCGAGCGTGGCGAGCAGTTGGCGGGCAATGACGTTGTTCGACCACTTGTTCATGTCGCGCACCACGTCGGCCAGCGGCGCGGAAGATTCGCTCAGCAGTTCGACGGTGCCGGCGGGGGCTGGGCCGTTGCGCACCTTGCCTTCGAGCCGTCCTCCCGCCTCTTTCCACAGCGCGGCGAGCAGGGCAGGCCCGTATTCCTGGGCGGACAGCGGGGCGGCGCTCCAGTCGCGGCGGCCGCAACTGGCGGGCAGGCTGCCGTCGAGCACCAGGCGCGGGCCGGGTTCCAGGTGGGCGTCCAGTGCGGCGTACCAGGTTCCGCAGGGGCCATCGGTGGTGCGCAGGCGGTTATCCACGGCCAAGCCTTCCAGCGGTGGGTCGGCGCTGAGGGCCACGCTTCCGCCGGCCTGGCTGGCCGGCACCAGTGTGAGTTGCAGGGCGTTGTAGTTCAGCAGCAGGGCCGAGGGGCCGGCGTTGTACGGCCGCAGGCCGCGGCCGTCGAAGGCATTGGGGTCGTGCAGAGGCAGGCGCAGTGCGGAATCGTCGAGCACGATGTCGCCCTGGATCGTGTCGATGCCGGCAGTCGCGCGCACTTGCCGCAGCAGTTTCCACACGCGCTCGTAAGTCAGTTGGGGGTCGCCACCACCGATCAGGTAAAGGTCGCCGCGCAGCACGCCCTGGCGGATGGTGCCGGTGGTGGCCAGCGTGGTCGTCCAAGTATAGGCGGGGCCAAGGCGTTCGAAGGCGGCGAAGCTGGTGGCCAGCTTCATGACCGATGCCGGATTCATTGGCTGCTGCGCGTTTTCGGCCAGCAGCGGTTGTGTTTCATCCACGGCCTGTACCCAGATCGACACCGCGCCGGGCGGGATGCGCGCCGCGTCGAGGGCGGCACGCACCACCGCTGGCATCGCCGCAAAGCCAGGGAGCGCCCAGGCAAGCAGGCACAGAGCGAGCAACGCGCGGTGCGGGAGGCGGGAAAGGCTGAGGCTGGCGTTGGCGTTGTTGCGGTGCATGGGATGTCGAAAAACTGGAAACAAGCTTTCGGAGCTTCGCGGGGGCGGCTTGCGGGTAGAATCTCGCTTTTCGGTGCGCCACTAAAACATACATTCTATCCGTGCGACGCCGCTTTGTTTCCGTTTGATTATGCTTGATTTTTTCTCGCCCGGAATGACCACATGATTCTGATTACCGGCGGCGCCGGCTTCATCGGCGCCAACTTTATCCTCGACTGGCTTGCTACCTGTGACGAGCCGGTGGTTAACCTCGATGCGCTGACCTACGCGGGCAACCCCGAGAACCTCGCCACGCTGGCGGACGACCCCCGTTACGTGTTCGCGCATGGCGACATCTGCGACCGCGCGCTGGTCGATCGCCTGTTCGCCACGCACCGGCCGCGCGCCATCGTTCATTTCGCCGCCGAAAGCCATGTCGACCGCTCCATTCACGGCCCGGCCGCGTTCGTCCGCACCAACGTCGAAGGCACCTTTACCCTGCTCGAAGCGGCGCGCGCATATTGGAGCGGGCTGGGTGACGCGGAGCGGGCGGCGTTCCGTTTCCTGCACGTTTCCACCGACGAGGTTTACGGCTCGCTCGGCGCCGACGATCCACCCTTCGCCGAAACCAAGGCCTATGAGCCGAACAGCCCCTACTCGGCGAGCAAGGCGGCGAGCGATCATCTGGTGCGCGCGTGGCACCATACCTACGGACTGCCGGTGCTCACCACCAATTGTTCGAACAATTACGGCCCTTACCAGTTTCCCGAAAAACTGATTCCGCTGACGATCGCCAACGCGCTTGCCGGCAAGGCGCTGCCGATCTACGGCGACGGCCGCAACGTGCGCGACTGGCTGTATGTCGGCGACCACTGCGCCGCCATCCGCGAGGTGCTCGCGCGCGGCCGGCTGGGCGAGACGTACAACATCGGCGGCTGGAACGAGCAGCCGAACATCGATATCGTGCATACCATCTGCGCGTTGCTCGACGAGCTTCGCCCCGATCCGGCCGGCGAATATGCGCGCCTGATCTCCTTCGTCAAGGACCGCCCCGGCCATGACCGCCGCTATGCCATCGACGCGCGCAAGATCGAGCGCGAACTCGGCTGGCGCCCGGCGGAGACTTTCGAAACCGGCATCCGCAAGACGGTGCGCTGGTATCTCGACCATCAGGACTGGGTCGCGCACGTTCACAGCGGCGCCTACCGCGAATGGATCGAACGCAACTACGCCGCGCGCTGAAACGGAGCGGAAGCCGGGGTTGAAACCCCTGCGGGGAATTTCATGATGTTGTCACGAAAGACTGCATTCAAAATCTTTCAATATGTCATATGCGTAGTGGTGATGAGTGTGGCTGTTCTTCTCATCATTGAATATGGGGTCGAGAAAAAAACTTGGCCGCGAATCGCCTGGGAGTTTGCTCAGGAATTCGCCAGCAAGGCCGCTCAAAAGATCGGAGATCCAGATGTTGATGCGAAATTCCTCATCGGCGGAGGAGTGCTTGGCGTTGTAGCCGGCGCGTTCATATTTTTCACCTTTGGATCAATCGGTTGGGTCTCAGGGCCCATCTTCGGGAGCCTCGGCCTTTGGTCGCTCGTTGCTGGAGGGGGTATTGGAGGGGCGGGATTGGGCGTTATTACCGAAAAAGCCGTGGATATTGCCCAAACAGCAATAAATATTGCGCAACATCCAAACCATTACATTTTTCATTGGACAGTCATCATTGCAATTTTTGTTGGAGGCCTTGTAATCGCGTATGGATTGTCCAGATCGCTGGCTGCGCGCGTTGGCGTTCCGTCTCGGCGATGACTGGCGGCAGAGCGCGAATTTGGCGTGCAGAATCATGAATTCCATGTCGTGTCGGGGCGCGATTCTTGTCTCCGCAGCGCTGCTGCTTTTGCTTGAGAACGCGGCAGCTTGCACGGCCCCGCCGCCGTCGCTGTTCCGGGGGCACGAGTCCCTGCTGGCAGAAGCAAGCGCCGTCGTGCTCGTCGAGGTTGTTCCCGTGCGGGATGCGCCATGTGCTTTTCGGGTTGTTCCTAGCTGGAAAGAGGTATCGCCGGCACCGCTGTCGGTTGCCTGCCGAACGCCGGCTGACGGAGACTGGATGACGGATTTCGCCGGCCATACGGATACCGGGTTCTGGAAAGCGCGCGCGGGCCGGTTGGGCGTGAGCGGCAATTGTTCGATCGTTCCGCCTGCGTTCACCGTCGGCAGGCAGTACCTCCTGCTCGTTGGCGTTGCGCCCGACGCCAAGCAGTATGAGCAGATTTCCGGCCCCGAGGACGAATGGCTCCGCTTCGTGGAAAAAACCTTGATGGAGTCGCACCGATGACGTCCGATTTCCCTGCAGCACGGGTCTTGTCTGCCCCGTTTCGTATCGCCATGAAAGCGCTTTGTTTCATCGCACTGTTCGGTGTACTGCTCGCACAACCGGCTTTTTCCCAGGCGTCTTATTGGCGCGACCGTGACGGCAAGCCGATTGCCGAAACCGAATCGATGAAATCCAAGAACGATTTTGCCGGTTCCCTGCTTGCCACCACTGACGAGGATTGGGAGAAAAAGTGGAACACCCCGCCCGAGACGGCGCCGAATTTCACCATGGCCGGCACCGTGCCGTACGGAAAGAAAGTCTTCGTCCTCATTTTCTTCGCGAATCCAAAGCGGGATGAGCAAGGCAAGGCCAATGTCACGTGCGATATCCAGCTTTCTTCCCCCAAAGGAAAGGTTTCCTTCTCCCGCAAGGACATGGTGTGCTATTCCGGGCCGATCGCAGGCAATCCCTACAATCTGTATCTGTCCGCGCCCGTCGTCGCTTTTTCGGGCGATCCGGGCGACCCGCCGGGAACCTGGGTCATCGATGTGACACTGCGCGATGTACAGCGCGGTGTGGAGCTTTCGCTACGCACGACTTTCGTGCTCAAGGAACAATGATGGCTGGTTTGTCCCGGGCACAGATTCGAATGGTTCGGGTGGTATGGAAAAGCATGCCGTGCTGACCGCCGCTGCGAATCATTTCGTGCGTGCCGAATATCGGGATCGCTTCGTACATGAAGCGATGAAGAAGCCCGACAAATTGATGGCACGTGTTTGCCACCGGATCGATACCGTATTTCAAGGTCGATTTCGGGGAGGCGCCTGCGCTTATCGGGGGGACGAACCTTGCATGTTTTTCGACCTGACGGGCCGCCAGAAGGTGACGACGTGGCGCGACGCCATGGACGCGGTGCAAACCGGCGGAGGCGGTGTGTTGATCATCGATGAATCGGGCCGGCGTTTCTTTGCGCAAGCGGAGGGGTTTCCGCCTCCGGATTCATTCGCTGGCGATGCTTGATTTCTTTTTGAGCCACTTCATTATGGTTGGCGACAAACAGAGGATATGACGAACAAAACCATGATTCCCACGACCGAAACGGCCCGCAAGGGCATCATCCTCGCCGGCGGCTCCGGCACTCGGCTGCATCCGGCCACGCTGGCGCTGTCCAAGCAACTGCTGCCGGTCTATGACAAGCCGATGGTTTACTACCCGCTCACCACGCTGATGCTGGCGGGCATCCGCGACATCCTCATCATCTCGACGCCGCAGGACACGCCGCGCTTCGAGCAACTGCTCGGCGACGGCACGCGCTGGGGGCTGCGCCTGAGCTATGCCGTGCAGCCCAGCCCGGACGGCTTGGCGCAGGCCTTTCTGATCGGCGAGGATTTTCTCGCCGGCCAGCCGTCTGCGCTGGTGCTTGGCGACAACCTGTTCTACGGCCACGATTTCGCCTCCGACCTGCGCGCGACGCGCGCGCGCGGCGCCACCGTGTTCGCCTATCCGGTGCATGATCCGGAGCGCTACGGCGTGGTCGAGTTCGATGCTGCCGGCCGCGCCATCAGCCTGGAAGAAAAACCGGCGAAGCCGAAGAGCCGCTACGCGGTCACCGGGCTGTACTTCTACGACGAGCGCGTGGCCGACATCGCTCGCGGGCTCAAGCCCAGTGCCCGTGGCGAACTGGAAATCACCGACGTCAATCGCCGCTATCTCGAATGGGGCGAACTGGACGTGCAGGTGATGGGGCGCGGCCATGCGTGGCTGGATACCGGCACGCACGAGAGCCTGCTCGAAGCCGGCCTGTTCATTCACACCATCGAAAAGCGTCAGGGCTTGAAGATCGCCTGCCCGGAAGAGCTTGCGTGGCGCGCGGGCTGGATCGGCGACGATCAACTGCGCGATCTGGCGCGGCCGTTGGAGAAAAGCGGCTACGGCCAGTATCTGCTGCGCTTGCTCGAAGACAAGGTGTTTTGACATGCGTGCCTGGCAAACCGAAATTCCCGACGTATGGGTGCTGGAACCGAAAGTGTTCGGCGACGCGCGCGGTTTCTTCATGGAAAGCTTCAATGCCCGCGCATTCCGCGACTTGACCGGCGTCGACGCGCAATTCGTGCAGGACAACCACTCCCGCTCGGCACGGGGCGTGCTGCGCGGCCTGCACTACCAGATCCGCCAGCCGCAGGGGAAACTCGTCCGCGTTACCGTTGGCGCGGTGTTCGACGTCGCAGTCGACCTGCGCCGTGCCTCACCCACCTTCGGCCGCTGGGTGGGTGTTGAGTTGTCGGCGGAAAACAATCGCCAGATGTGGGTGCCGCCCGGATTCGCCCACGGCTTCCTGGTGTTGTCCGATGTGGCCGATTTTCTCTACAAGACCACCGACTACTACGCGCCCGAGCACGAACGCAGCCTGGCGTGGAACGATCCGACGCTTGGCATTGATTGGCCGCTTAAAGGCGAACCGCTGCTTGCGGCGAAAGATCGCGACGGCACGCCGCTCGCTCGCGCCGAAGTCTATGAATGAAACTGACCGGATGAGGCCGAACGAATGAGGCTGATGCTTACCGGCGCCACCGGGCAGGTAGGGTGGGAGCTTGCCCGTGGCTTGATGCCGCTGGGCGAGGTTGTCGCTCTCGACCGCGCCGCCTGCGACCTCTCCCGCCCCGAGACGCTTGCCGCCCGGGTAGCGGAAATCCTTCCCGATGTCATCATCAACGCCGCCGCCTACACCGCCGTGGACCGTGCCGAAAGCGAGGAGGCGCTGGCGACCCGCGTCAACGGCGACGCCGTGGGCGAGCTTGCCCGTGCCGCGCGCGCCCACGACGCGTTGCTGGTGCACTTTTCCACCGACTACGTGTTCGACGGCAGCAAACCCACGCCTTATGTCGAAGACGACCCGGTCGCACCGCTCAACGCCTATGGCCGCAGCAAGCTTGCCGGCGAACAGGCGATTGCCGCCGCCGGCTGCGACCACCTGATCTTCCGCACTACCTGGGTGTACGCCGCGCGTGGCGGCAACTTCGTCCGCACCATGCTGCGCCTCGGCGCCGAACGCGAAAGCCTGCGGGTGGTTGCGGACCAGATCGGTGCGCCGACCTGGGCGCGCAACATCGCCGATGCCACCACGCTCGCCACCGCGCAGGCGATGGCCGAACGGCGCGCGGCGCGCTTTGAATCAGGGCTGTTCCATCTTGCCGGCGGTGGTGCGACCCACTGGCGCGATTTCGCTGTGGCGATCTTTGATGAAGCGCGGCGCTGCCGCCCCGACCGCCGTTTGGCGGTTGGCACGGTCGAACCCATCGCCACCGCCGACTATCCGACGCCTGCCCGTCGTCCGGCGAATTCGCGCCTCGACCAATGGCAACTGAAAGCCCGCTTCGGGATCGAATTGCCCGACTGGCGGCAGAGTTTGCGTCACTGCATCGAGGACATGGCGTGGGAATGAGTGATTCCGGTAGCGGTTTGGCTATGAAAATGGGTATCGCCTTTTTTCTGATCCTTTTGCTCTTTCAACCGGTAGCGGTGAAAGCAGCCGCATGGGAAGAAACGCAGTTAGTCCTTTTGGCTAAAACGGGAGAGTTGATTCACATGGAATATGTTTCCGAAGGTGTGGATGAACAAAAAGGCATCCGCGTTTACAGGGGGCGTCGTGAAAAAACAAAAGAAGTCCTTGCAGAATGTAGCTACAAGGATACGGAGGAAAGACGCCGACTGACTTGCTCGGTATTCGATGGAAAGCCTGCGAACCGTATCTATCAGTCGCAACCACGCGATCCGGCCAATGAAAGCATGGCACGTGAAATTTATCGAAGGCACGTAGGTGATGGCCTCGAATCTTCAGCCGGGGGTCTTGGGGAAGAGGTGTTTGTTTGTATAGAGGGGTGCCAAAAGGGTGCAGGCAGCCTGATTATTGAAGTGACGTGCGCTGAGTGCGGAATGGAGGAGGAGTGGTGCTACCGTAAGTACGCGGGTAAGCCGGAAAAGGCGGTTGTAGGCGGTGCAGACAGGGTCGATGTGCGCAAATCTCCATCTTTGAGCGGAAAGGTTGTGGGAGAAATCGCTTATGGGAAAGCAGTGAAAATCGTCGCTGCAGAAACGAAATGCGTTGAAATAAAAGTGGGCGAGGATGGTGGTCTGCGAGTTGGGCGCTGGGTGAATGTCGAAACAATGGAGGGGTATCCGAAGTTGAATGGCTGGGTATTCGATATCTCCTTGGACTATGCTGAAAAGTAACGACTCTGTCGTATTGGCGCGGCCATTTATGTAGAGAATAAATGGCGCATAAAGTCCTGTTCATTTGCAGCCGCAACCGGCTCCGCAGCCCTACCGCCGAACAGATCTTCGCCGACCGGCCAGGTATCGAAACCGCCTCGGCCGGCCTGAACCGCGACGCGGACAATCCCGTCTCGCCCGAACTGCTGCACTGGGCCGATGTTATCTTTGTCATGGAGCGCGTTCATCGCGCCAAGCTTTCCGCCAAGTTCAAGGCTCATCTGGGCGGCAAGCGCGTGGTGTGCCTGGAAAGTCCGGACGAGTACGAATTCATGGACCCCGATCTCGTCCGCCTGCTTCAAGCCAGGGTGCCGCGCCACTTGCCGTAGCCCCGGCCGCTGCCGTAGGCTGGGGGCCGGCCACCCGATGCCATTCAAAGCACCAAGCACCCTATGACCTCTTTCCCGAGCAAACCCGTCGACAGGCATGGCAGGGTCGTCGAAGTGGGCACACGGGTCCGCGTGGTGGGCCTTTCCGGCGACTGGTTCGACCAACTTCCGCCCGATGAGCGCGCGGATGTCGAATCGATGATCGGAGAGATTTTTTCTGTGGAAGAAATCGACGAGCATGGTCACCCTTGGGTACGTAAGGAGTGGTCGGCGGAAGAAACCTACCGTTCTCATTTCATTGCGCTGGAACCGGACGAAATGGAGTGCGTTGTCGATGACGAACCTGCCGCCTGATCCATCCGCGCACGTGACAGTAACGCCATCGGGCGTCCGCCTGCGCGCCCTCCGAGTCGACATCACCACGCTTGCCGTCGACGCCATCGTCAACGCGGCCAATTCGTCGCTTTTCGGCGGGGGTGGTGTCGATGGCGCGATCCACCGCGCCGCCGGCCCCGATCTGCTGCGGGAATGCCGGCAGCTTGGAGGCTGCAAGACGGGCGATGCGAAGCTGACCAAGGGCTACCGCCTGTCCGCCAAGTTCGTTATCCACACGGTTGGCCCCATATGGCACGGCGGTGGTGCAGGCGAGCCCGCGCTGCTCGCTTCCTGCTACCGGCGTTCCATCGAAATCGCCGTTGCAAACGGAATCAGGACGTTGGCTTTCCCCTGCGTCAGCACAGGCGTTTACGGCTACCCGGTCGAACCGGCGGCGGAAATCGCCGTTGCCACCGTCCGTACAGGTACGGGCGAATTTCCTGGTATCGAGGAAATCGTTTTCGCCTGCTTTTCGCCGGGCGATCTCGCTGTCTACGCCGATATCTTCCGACGGTCCGTTTGATCGTCCGGCTTCAGTGCATTTTCATTCTGCCTCGGCGTGTTCTGCTTTCCCGGATACCGCCTCATCGGCCGCAGCGCATACTCCTCCGCATCCTGTGGCGCGCCCCAGAAAGCTTCCAGCGTCGGGCCGTTTTTCAGCCGTCGTTCGCGGAAAAGGAACTGCCACAGTTCGTAAGGCCACACTCCGCGCCCCACGCGGTAATACCAGCGCGCGCCGTGGCGCAGCTTGCGGTCTTTCAGCGTCAACATCCGCCACAACGCGCGTGGCCGCAGTTGCATGATGGCTTCTATCGTCTTGGCCCACAGGAAAAGGCGCCAGGGGGCGATATGGCGCGTCGCCAGCACCTGGTGCTTGTAGTCCCATAGGCGCCGGTCGGGCTGAACGACGCGGCGCTGGGCGGCGAGGCGGTAAAACGGCGTCCAGCGGTGCGGGGTGACGTAGATCAACTGGATCTGGTCCGGGTCGTGGTGCAGCAATTGCCGCAGCCCGCGCCACAGATCGCGGTCTCGTTCTTCCTCGAAACCGACCACCCATGTCGCCAGCGACAGGATGCCGTGCTCGCGCAGCAGGCGCACCGCCTCCCGGTCTTGCGATACGGTGCTGCCCTTGCGGATCAGCGCCAGCGTTTCCTCGCTCGGGTTTTCCATGCCGAGCAGGAGACGCTCAAAACCCGCGCGCTTGTATAAATGCAGCCAGGCCGCGTCGCGCACGATGCTGTCGCTGCGCGTGGAGCCGATCAAGGTGAGAGGGAGATTCTCGGCAATCAGGGCTTCGAGAAAGGTCCGCCATACCCCGGGCGCGACGTTGGGGAATTCGTCGGCGAAATTGATTACCTCGACACCGTGCACACGATGCAGCCAGGCGATTTCGGCGGCGAAGCGGCGTGGGTCGCGGTGACGCCAGCGCGTCCAGAAGCCGCGTTGTCCGCAGTAATTGCACAGATGCGGGCAGCCTCGGGAAAACTGCACCACGGCCGCGCGCCGGCCGCCGTAATAGCTGTAGCGGGAAAAATCGACCAGTTCCCAGCCCACGCGGTAAGCGTCGAGATTGGCGATGGGTGGCGCGGAGGAGGTGGTGGTGGGTATGTTTCTCTGGCGGTAGGCGATTCCGTCGATGCCGAGAATCGGCAGCCCCGAACTGAGTGCGGCCAGCAATTGCCGTGTGCTTTCCTCGCCCTCGCCGCGCACGACCACGTCGATCTGCGGCGCCTCTTCCAACACTTCGCGCCAATGATAAGTGGGAAAGACGCCGCCGTAGATCATCCATGCAAGTGGCAGCACGGCGCGCAATTGCCGGCTCCACGCCACGATGGTCGGGTGCGCTGTGTTCGAGCCGCTATGGCCGAACAGAATGGCGTCCGGCGCGAACGCCAGGGCCTGCGCCACCACCGCCTCCACGGACAGCGGGCCGAGTTCCGCATCCACCAGTTGGACGTGGTGTCCATCGTCCAGCAACGGTCCGCCCACCGCCAAGAGGCCGAGCGGCGGCAGATGATCGCCGGCAGCCATGCGGCTGCCGATGGCGGTATGCGGCACGTTGATCAAAAGCACGCGCCACGGTCTGCCGATTCGTTTGGGGTATGCCGCCATGATCATTTTCCCGTCGATGTCGATGTGATCGAGCATATGCGGTGTCGGTGAAGCGACGATGGAATGACCGTGAAGCGAAGGTGAATAAACGGAGAAGTGCGTCATGCCGAACGGGTTCGTCCGTGCAACTGCCGGTAGCGCGGATCATGAATGAATTTCATCCATGCATGGGAGCATTTGCCGGTCGTTATCACGAAAAGCGATGGACGATTCCGCTAGACCGAAAAGTATGCCTGCGGTATCGCATCAGGTGGTGTTTGCCGGCGCCGTTGCAGCAAACTGGAAACAGGTAAAAAAACAGGCTAGACGCTGTCGTCATGAGGTTGAGCTAATATAGCCATTTCCATGACTATCGCCCACTCATATGCCTCCAGCTCATCGCCGCCACGATCTTCCAGACCAAGCCTGGTCCTTGCTCGAACCGCACCTGCCAGGTCAAGTTGGTCAGTGGGGGCGTGTAGCCAAAGACAATCGGAGCTTCATCAATGCGGTGTTCTGGA
>JAVBSY010000076.1:0-10601 GCA_031556475.1 Azoarcus sp. | reverse complement strand
ACGCGGAAGAAACGATTCTCGCCGGTTCCTTTGGCGTCATTGGCTTCATGATGATGAAGCTGCTGCGGGAACTGTCGCCCGAAGCCCGTCGCACACTGGTCGGCACCGCCATCGTCATCTTCATTTTCCGCGCCATGCCCTCCCCTGGCGCGGGAGCCACCTGGTGGATGATCGACGAACTGGGTTTCGACCAATCCTTTCTCTCCAAACTCGATCTCATCACCAGCGGGCTGACCCTGGCCGGACTGTTTCTGTTCCGCCGTTTCATGGCGGAAAAGTCGATCGCCCACATCGTCGTTTTCCTCACGCTGGCCGGTACCGCGCTGTCGCTGCCCGTGTTCGCCATGTTCCACGGCCTGCACCACTGGACGGCTGCCGTCACCGGCGGCATCGTCGATGCGCGCTTCATCGCCATCGCCAATACCGCGCTGGAATCGCCGCTCGGCCAAGTGTCCATGGTGCCCATGCTGGCCTGGATCGCCAACTCCGCCCCGCCGCATCTGAAAGCGACCTTCTTCGCCGTCATGGCATCGTTTATCAACCTTGCACTGTCGACCGCGCAACTCGGCACCCAGTATCTGAACCAGATTTACGTCGTCGACCGCGAAGTCCGCGACGCAGGCGGCGCCGTCACCGTCGCGGCCGACTACAGCCAACTCGGTCCGCTACTGGTCACGGTGATCGTTCTCGGGCTGGCGCTGCCGCTGGCCGCGATCTGGTTCACCCGTCGCGCCGGGCTGCGTAGCGCATAAAACCGCACAAGCTTGATTTTGCGCATTGTCATGCGCGCCCGAGTGGCAGAAACTGGCAGACGACGATTCAATCGGAGATAGGCAATGACACCCACCTCGGTTCACGACATTCGCAATCTCACCCTGCTCGGCCATACCGGTTGCGGCAAAACCTCGTTGATCGAGGCCTTGCTCGCCGGCGGCGGCGAAATCGGCAGCGCCGGCAGCATCGAACGCGGCGACACGGTTTCCGATTTCGATCCGCAGGAAAAAGCAATGGGTCACTCTCTCAACGTCACGCTGGCCCACCTGGAATGGGCCGGGCACTGGGTCAACCTGCTCGACACACCGGGCCTGCCCGATCTCGCCGGCCGCGCGCTGGCTACCCTGCCGGCAGTGGAAACAGCCGCGGTGATCATCAACGCCTCCGCCGGCATCGAAAGCGGCACACGGCGCATGATGGCCGCAGCCGAAGGCAAGTGCCGCCTGCTCGTCGTCAACAAGATCGACACTGCTGGCGCCGACTGCGCCGCAACGATGGAAGCGATCACCGCCGAGTTCGGCGTCGAATGCCTGCCGATCAACCTGCCCTCGGCCGACGGCACGCGCGTCGTCGATTGCTTCTTCGCGCCCGATCTGGCCACCGAAACCGCATTCTCGAACGTCGCCACGGCACACGACGCCATCGTCGACCAGGTCGTCGAACTCGACGAAGCGCTCATGGCCGCCTACCTGGAGCAGGGCGAATCGCTCACGCCAGACCAACTGCACGCCCCTTTCGAGCAAGCCTTGCGCGAAGGCCATCTGGTGCCGGTGTGCTTCGTTTCCGCCCGCACCGGCGCAGGCGTGCGCGAGTTGCTCGACATCCTCGGACGCCTGATGCCCGACCCCACCGAAGGCAACCCACCCGCCTTCCTCAAAGGCGAAGACAGCCTCGCACAGCCGGTCACGGTAGAACTCGACCCCAAACGTCACGCCATCGCCCACGTTTTCCAGGTAAGCAACGACCCCTATCGCGGCAAGCTCGCGCTGTTCCGTATTCACCAAGGCACCATCACACCGAACTCGCAACTGTTCATCGGCGACGGACGCAAACCGTTCAAAGTCGCCCATCTGCTGCGCATGCAGGGCAAGAATGCAGTGGAAACACCGTGCGGCGTACCGGGCGACCTCTGCGCCGTGGCCCGCGTGGATGAAATCCACCGCGACGCTGTACTGCACGACTCGCACGACGAAGACGCCTTCCACGTCAAGGCGCCACCCTACCCACAACCGATCTATGGCCTCGCATTGATCGCTCGCAAACCGGCGGACGAACAAAAACTCTCCGAGGCACTCGCCCGCCTGAGCGACGAAGACCCCTGCCTGACAATCAGCTTCGATACCCGCGGTCGGCAAACGGTGGTCCACGGCCTTGGCGAACAGCACCTTAAAATCGTGCTGGAGCAGCTTGCCCTGCGCTGGAACCTTCAACTGGATACCGCCACACCCGCGATTCCCTACCGCGAAACCATCGCCGGCGCGGGCGAAGCGCGCTACCGGCACAAGAAGCAAAGCGGCGGCGCGGGGCAATTCGGTGAAGTGGCGTTACGCGTCGAACCACTGCCGCGCGGCGCGGGGCTGGAACTGGCCGATGAAGTGCGCGGCGGCACCATTCCCACGCATTTCATGCCGGCGGTGGAAAAAGGCGTACGGCAAGCACTTGCCGATGGCGCCCTGGCCGGCTTTCCGATCGACGATCTGCGCGTGGTGGTGGTCGACGGCAAGCACCACGCCGTCGACTCCAACGAAATTTCCTTCGTCACTGCCGCCCGCCATGCACTCGTCGAAGCCGTACTCGCCGCACAGCCGATCGTGCTGGAACCGTTGGTCGACGTTACGGTAAAAGTAGCCGACGACCGCTTCGGCGAAGTCAGCGCCGAACTCGCCACCCGCCGCGGGCGCCTGACGTCCACCGAAACACCGGCATTGGGATGGACGCTGATTTCCGCCAGGGTTCCCATGGCGGAAATGGGGGGCTTTGAAATCCGCCTCAAGGCGATCTGCGCCGGCGAGAGCGAATTCGTGCTCGACCACAGTGGTTACGAACCCGCGCCCACCGATATCCAGAATCAGTTGGTGCGTGCCCACAATGGCGAAGGCAATGCCCGGAACGGCCACTGAACGCCATCCTCCCTGCCCCCTCCCCGTCGCCCGGCGACGGGGAGCGTCGCTTTTTCCCGCCATGAAAGGCGTGTGGTGAAGCTTACCAAAGCGCATCGCGCTTACTGGCGCCGCAACATGTGGCTCACCGCCAGTCTGCTCACCGTCTGGTTTCTCGCCACCTTCCTTGCCGGCTACTACGCGGCCGAACTCAACACCATTTCCTTTCTCGGTTTTCCGCTCGGCTTCTATTTTTTTGCCCAGGGGGCCCCGATCATGTACCTCATCATCATCGGCATCCACGCCCTGGCAATGAGTTACCTGGATCGCCGTTACGGCGTCGGCGAAAGGCGCTGAAGCTTGATAAGCACGGTAGCGAATTACGAATCTCATCCAACGTCAAATTCCCGCGCCTATTTCGTCAACGGACAGAACTTGCGCGAACAGACCATTGAGTGCTGCCAGGTAGGCCGTTTGAACATCTCCGGCCGAAACCGAAGCACCGTTGAACGATAGCGCCCTGGTCGCGCAGGCATCGTGTGCCAATCGGCAAGCAAAGCCCAGATCAGCGGCAGCGCGGATGGTGGTATCAATGCACATGTGGGTCATCATGCCCGCGATGACGAGATCGGTAATCTTCCTGTCGCGCAGATACTCCAACAGCGGTGTTTCCCGAAAGCTGTTCGGGTAATGTTTCCTGAACACAGGCTCTCCATTTTTCGGAGAAACGAATTCGTGGATTTCCAGCCCCAGAGTTTCCGGCAAGAAAAAAGTCGCTCCAGCCCGAGCGGCAACATGCTGAATATGAATCACCGGGAGTCCTTTGCGCCGAAATTCGGCAAGCAGTACCCCCGCGCGCCTTCCAGCCTCGACGGAACCGGCCAGTTCCATTGCGCCATTCGGGAAATAGTCGTTCTGAATATCAACGAGCAATAACGCCGTCGCACCCATCAAATACCTCTTTCCTTAAAGAAAATAAATAACGCCATTATCCGTCTATATTGTGCACTGCACATCGAGCAGGAAGAAAGCGTGCCACTTGCGGGTCAAAACACCGCGCGCAATTTATCCGGCAGCGGACACGATTTGCCGGTTCGCGTATCCATCCACACCATCTTCGCGGAGCCTGTCGCATAAAGGCGCTCGTCGCCTTCGACATACAGTTCGTACCAGGACATCACGCTGCTGTTGCCCGGCTTGCCACCGTACATTTCCACGACGACGGTGGCCGGATAATTCACCGGCAACAAGAAGGTACACTCGGCATTGATGATGACCATTCCTTGCGGAACATCCGGTCCGACACGAAACCCGAGACCTTCGATCCATTCGACTCTTGTCTGCTCGAAATAGCGGAAATACACCGTGTTGTTCACGTGACCGTAAAAATCCATATCCCCCCAGCGAACGGGAATTCGCGTACTCAGCAGATGCCTGCGATCAGTCTCCACAGCGTCTCTCTATTGGTTATAGCAATAGACTAATGTAGCATGCGTTGGGATACGCTCCGCGTCTCCCGCAACAGACGCACAGGTGTTCCGAGCACGGGTTCAATTGTTGTTGTCTTGAGTGAATCGTGCGCATCACACCGACGCTTTTTGCGGGGTACCAGGCAGCGATCGATTAAATAGAAGCTGTTCAAAAATAGAAGGGAGAACAGGATGGAACGTGAATCCATGGAGTTTGACGTCCTGGTAGTCGGCGGTGGTCCAGCCGGCTTGGCTGCGGCAATTCGGCTCAAGGGGCTGGCCGCGGAACAGAATGTCGAACTCTCCGTATGTTTGATCGAGAAGGGCGCTGAAATCGGCGCCCATATTCTTTCCGGCGCGGTCATGGACCCGCACGCCCTCGCCGAATTGTTTCCCGATTGGAAAGAGCGCGGCGCACCGCTCAATACCACTGTCACCGAAGACAGGGTGATCTTTCTCAACGAAACCGGCGGACATCGGATTCCCGAAAGCCTGCTGCCGGACTGTTTCCTGAACCACGGCAATTACATCGTCCGCCTGGGCAACGTCGTCAAATGGATGGGCGAACAAGCCGAAGCACTGGGCGTGGAAATTTATCCCGGCTTTGCCGGCGCCGATATCCTGTATGACGACAACGGTGCGGTAAAAGGCGTCGTCACCGGCGACATGGGTCTGACCCGCGAAGGCACACCCGGCCCCAATTACCAGCCGGGCATGGAACTGCACGCCAAGTACACACTGTTTGCCGAAGGCTGCCGTGGCCACCTCGCCAAACGACTGGAAGCGAAATTCAATCTGCGCGAAGGCGCCGATCCGCAGACCTACGCCATCGGTTTGAAGGAACTATGGGAAGTGCCGGTCGAGCGCCATCGGCCCGGCCTCGTGGTGCATACCGCCGGATGGCCGATGCCGGCGGATACGTACGGCGGCGGCTTCGCCTATCACCTGGAGAACAACCTCGTCGCTGTGGGGTACGTGGTCGGCCTGAATTACCGCAATCCGTACATGTCGCCGTTCGAGGAATTTCAGCGCTACAAGACGCATCCCGAAATCCGCCAATTCCTCGAAGGCGGAAAGCGTCTGGCCTACGGCGCCCGTGCCATTGCCGCAGGCGGCCTGCAGAGCCAGCCCCGCTTGATCTTCCCGGGCGGCGCACTGATCGGCGACGACGCCGGCTTTCTCAACGCAGCCCGCATCAAGGGCAGCCATGCCGCGATCAAATCCGGCGCGCTCGCTGCCGAAGCGGCATTCGGGGCCATCACGGCGAGCCGCCAGCGCGACGCGCTGACTGCTTTCCCAGCCGCTTTCCGCAATTCCTGGTTGTATGACGAACTGCACAAGACGCGCAACTTCAAGCCATACATGAAACGGGGGCTGTGGATGGGCTCGCTGCTGTTCGGCATCGACCAGAAGCTGTTCGGCGGCAAGGTACCCTGGACACTGCACAACAGCGCCGACCACGTCATGCTCGATCCGGCGGCGAACAGCACCAGGATCGACTACCCGAAACCCGATGGCGTGCTTACCTTCGACCGCCTGTCCTCCGTTTTCCTGTCCAATACCAATCACGAGGAAGAACAGCCCTGTCACTTGCGGCTGAAAGATCCGACGGTGCCGATCTCCGTCAATCTGGCGCGGTATGACTCGCCCGAACAGCGCTATTGCCCGGCCGGCGTGTACGAGATCGTCCACGACAGCGAAGGCGGCGCGCCACGCCTGCAGATCAACGCGCAGAACTGCGTGCACTGCAAGACTTGCGACATCAAGGATCCGACCCAGAACCTCGACTGGACGGTGCCGCAGGGCGGCGAAGGGCCGATCTACCAGGGCATGTAACGAAAATTCGACGGCAATGTAAGAGGGCGGCTCCACGGAGCCGCCCTCTTCTTTTCCGCTTTCGCCCACTCAATCCAAGGTAATTCGGGCCTGCACCCAGAACATACGGCCCGGCTCGTTGATCTGGGTATTGCTCGGCGGCATGTACCCCGGGATCGAGGCCCCGCTCTTGGACAAATGCTCGGCGTAAGTCCGATCGAACAGGTTGTCAACGCCGCCGCTGATCAACACCCCTTTCTTCGGCCGCCACCCGGCATTGATGGAAAACACCGCGAACCCAGGGGTACGGCCGATATCCTGGCCAACGATGTTCCCGTAGCCAACGTCGTAGCGGTCCTGATCGGCCACGATGCGCAACAGGTTGCCGAAGGAGAAGACACCGTCGTCGTATTCGAGCGAAAAGCGCGCCTCCAGCGGCGGTTGTTGGGCAAGCGCGGTATCGTCCGTATCGTTTTCGCCGCGTACCCACGCCAGCGTGGCCGTGGTTTTCCAGTTGCGCGTAAGACGCCGGGCGACATCGATTTCGGCACCCATCACCGTGGCATCGATGTTGCGCACCTGCGTCGGCGCGGTCCATTTCATCAGGATGTAGTCCTGGACCTTGCCGTAGAACACCGACACGGCAGTGCTCCAGTCCGCATTCGACCAATTCAGGCCGACATCGAGCTGCGTCGTTTTCTCGGGATCGACCGTCAGGAAGGCGCTGCTCAGCGAATCCTCGCCGAAGCGAATGCGTTCCCAGTAATCGGGGAAACGCTCCACATGACCAAGGCCGGCGTACCAGACCCCCGCACCCTCGTCGAACATCCCTTCGTAGCGGGCAAACCCGCTGGTCAGCGTGGCGCGGTCCGTTTTGCCCTGGGTCGGATTGGACGGTACGCACACACCGGATACGCAGGGCCGTTCATCCTTGGCCGAGTGATCGTCGATCCGCAGGCCGGCTACCGTACGACCGCCATCCTGATAGCGGTAGCTCGCTTCGCCGAACACGCCGAACTGCTTGAAGCGCATATCCTCCCTGCGCTGCAGGCCATGGAGAACGCCTTCGGCCTCATCCTCACTGGCACGGCCACTGGTGGCGCGAACACGATGTATGTCCCGCTTCGCATCCGCGCCAACGGTCAAGCGCAACGGTTCGCTCGGCGCCAGGGTAACGCCGGCATGGATGCCGGACGTGAAACGATCCGGGTTCGACACCGAATACCCGTTCGGTTTGGGCTGGTCGCGCAGACTGTAATTGTCCATGACGTGATCGATGTGGTTGTAATACGCCTGCGCCCACACTTTTTCGACCACCGGAGAAAGATTGCGCCGCTCGAATTTCAGGCCGAAATTCTCGCGGGCGAATTTCGCCCCGTCCATGCCGCGGTCGGCGTAGGCAGCCTCGCCATCGCTGCGCACCGTCGACAGTTCCAGCACGGTATTTTCGTCCGGCGTCCATGCCAGCGCCGCATTCGCGCTCCAGCGGGTATAGCGCGAATGAATCCTGGTGCCATCGCCGTCTTCGTAGTCGTCCGAATGGGCGCGGGTGGCGCCGGCGCGGACCTGGACATCGGGCGTGCCGCCACGGAAATCGACGATTTGGTCGTTGCGCCCGAAGCTGCCGCCGATAAGGCTGCCGTCCAGCGTCCATCCGGCCGTATCGAAACGGCGCGGATCACGCTCGAACAGTACGGCACCCGCCGACGTACCGGCGCCGTAAATGACGTTCTGCGGCCCCTTCACGACGGTGACGCGGTCATACGAAGCGGGATAGACGTAGGCGGTAGGCGGATCCATGCGGCCGCCGCAGCCGCCATAGATTTCCTGCCCGTCGAGAAAGATGCCCAGGCGCGAGCCGGACATGCCACGCAGCAGCGGGTCGCCGTCGGTGCCGCCTTTGCGGGTGACCGAAAAGCCGGGAATGCTCTTGAGGAAATCGGCGCCATCGTTGGCCGGTATCGGCTGGCGGGGCGCTTTCGGGTCGGTGACGACGGTCAGCGGGTCGACCATCGCCGGTGCGGTAACGACAACGCTGTCCAGCAAGCTGTCGCCTTGCGAATCGTGCTCCTGCTCCGCGGCAAATGCGGGCATCGCGACAAGAAGTGCCAGCGTCAACGGCCGGCGGGAAAAAGGAATGGTACTCATTATTTCGTTCTCGATTCGAATGAATTCGGACCCGCCCGCATGCCCGATGCGATGCCCCGCGCAAAACGCGGGCGCAAGCGCCCTCCTCCCGGTCGCTGGAAGCGACCGGGAACGGGAAACGGGAAAAACGGATCAGCGAATGGAGGCCGGCCGAAACCGGCGAATCAGCTTAGTGCCAATTCTTCCTCTGCATGTTGCCGGGGGCGTTGAGCGAACGGACGGGCGCCGTCACTTCCATCGTCTGCTTCGTGCCATCACGGTTTTCGACCACGAGGGTCAGCGGCACTGTTTCCCCTTCTTTCAACTGCGCCTTCAGGTCCAGCAGCATCACGTGATAGTCCCCCGGCTTCAGTTCCACGGTCTTACCCGCGGGCAGATCGAGGCCGGAAACCGGGTTCATCTTCATCACGTCGCCCTGCATCTTCATCTCGTGGATCTCGACGACCCCGGCTACCGGAGAGGCGACGGAGACGAGGCGGGCATCGACATCCGAAGTCAGCCGCATGAACGCACCGGAAGCCTTTTGCTGCGACACGGTGGCGCGAACCCATGGCTCGGCGATGGAGGTTTCAGCCGCGGCAGCCAGCGGAAGAGAAACGACGAAACAAGCAAAGAGAATCTTTTTCATGTCGAGAATCCTGCAAAGCGGTTCGCGACGAACGAACCGGGAGAGAATCGGTGAGCCACCGCACCCGCTTCAAACAAGCGATGTCGGCGCATCGGCCCCATCGGAAAACCGGAAAAACGAATGGGAAAATTCCGCCGGCGGAACCGCCGGATCAGGCAGCGACGGCAGGAGGGGGAGCGCGTGGCTGTGCTGTTGCCCAGGCAAAAAGCGGCCGTACGGCAACGAGGAAAAGCCTGGGTTCGATATCCGGCCCCACAGGGGCCGCGAAAGGCGGCAACGGCGACGGCGGCAGATCGGCCGTGGCGAAGTGGCTGCTGCAATACGGGCAATGATCGAGCGCCGAAACTTTCCCGCCACTTTCTTCCTGCAGCGGAACGCCAGTCTGATCGAGCAGGTCGCGCGCCTCTTCGGCGCTGAGCGCGATCCAATGGTCGCCGTTGGCGGAGCAGACTTCGAGCCAGTAACGCCCGCCCTCGTCCGCACTCATCATCCGGCTGATCGTCGGCGCCAATGCGCCAAGCAGCATCGCAAAGGTCGCGATACAAGCTAGGAGGCGTTGGCGGGAGCGATTCATCGGGTTCTGCGGATTCGAGCCGAAAACGATCAGATCGATTTTAACAACCGCCGAGAGATTCAGGGTGGATTCCGAACAAAAACCATGCTGGCGTCAGTACCTTCTTGCTTCTTACTCGCTACGCCATCCGCGCCGGCAAAAGGCTGGCGAAAACCTCGGGCAAATACAGTGTCGCCAACGCGCGCTGGGTAAACAAATAGCGTCCATCGACGACGAAACCCAGTTCCTCCCACGGTACCGCGTCGTTGAGCAACGCGGCCGCGCGCTCGATGTCCACACCTTCCGTTTTCGAAAACAACGCCAGCACGGAACCATCATAGGCTTCGCACGCATGGGTGAAGAACGGACGCGACTGGCGGGTTTTACCATTGACGTAGATGCGCTTCACCCCCGACGCAACGTGATAGGCACGCCCCCATTTCCACCAATTGCGCTCGTCGAAGTCCCGCACGCGCCGCGCCAGCAATCTGTCCTTGTACGGCTCCAGATGCGGATGATGGACGTCATAGAGCATGCGCCGGGTCTTTCCGGTCGCAACGGTTTGCGAACAGACGAATTCGAGATTGCCTTCCGGGTGGGTGAACACCGTATCGGCGCCGTATACGGCGCCGACGCGCACGTCGAACAGCGACGCGAGCGGCACGGTGAGATGCGCGTGGGTGAAGGCGAGCTGGCCGCCGATATGCACCATTTCGCGCTCGTCCCAATCGGCGTCGCCAATACGCCGGTAGCGGGTCCGGCGCGAGAAGTCGCCGCGCACGAAACGAAAGATCGCGCAGTTGGGCACCGCACCGGAGAAAATTCGTGTGTCGCCAGTCTCGATCCAGTGCGTGATCGTACCCTGCCCGAACAGCCAGTCGTTGAGCCTGGCCGCGGCGGTCAGCTTGATGAATTCGCGCGGCGTGATGAAGATCAGTTCGCCGCCGTCGTTCAAATGGCGGACACTTTTCTCGATGAAGAACAGGAACAGGTTGGAACGGGCATCGAACAGCGACGACTCAAACAGCGCCCGCGTCGCCGGCGCGATGTCCTGGTAGCGCACATAAGGCGGATTGCCGATGACGGTGTCGAAACGCTCGGTGAGCGGATAGGCG